>DATJHU010000058.1:0-93408 GCA_035493715.1 Alphaproteobacteria bacterium
TGCGCCTCGGCATCCTGCAGGCCAAGGCCGATGGCTATCGCATGGATGTGCCGACCAAGGTCATGGAATTCCTGGCGCACAAAATCACCTCGAACGTGCGCGAGCTCGAAGGGGCGCTGAACCGCATCGTCGCCCATGCCGATCTTGTAAAGCGTCCGATCACGATCGAGACGACGCAGGACCTGCTGCGCGACCTGCTGCGCGCCCACGACCGCCGCGTCACGATCGACGAGATCCAGCGCAAGGTGGCCGAGCATTACAACATGCGCGTCGCAGACATGCATTCGGATCGCCGCGCCCGCACCGTGGCCCGCCCACGGCAGGTCGCGATGTTCCTGGCCAAGCAGCTGACCCAGCGTTCGCTGCCTGAGATCGGCCGCAAGTTCGGCGGCCGCGACCACACGACCGTGATCCATGCGGTAAAGAAGGTCGAGGAGCTGATGGCCATCGATCCCGGCTTCGCCGAGGATATCGAGCTGCTGCGCCGGACGCTGGGCGGCTAAAGCCGCCTAGGCCAGCGCCCGGGCGAACAGGTCCGGTTCGACATTGCCGCCCGACAGCACGATCGCGACCGTCTTGCCGCGTGCGTCGATGCGACCGGCCAGCAGGGCCGCCAGCGCAACTGCGCCGCCGGGTTCGACCACCAATTTCAGCGTGTTGAATGCGAACGCCATGGCGCGCAGCACTTCACCGTCGTCGGCGCTGACGCCGCCGGAAAGCTGGCGTTTATTCAGCGCGAAGGTGATCTTGCCGGGGGTCGGCGCCAGCAGCGCGTCGCAGATCGAGCGCGCCGCAGGATCGTTGGACACGCGCTCGCCCGTTGCAAGCGATCGCGCATGGTCGTCGAGGCCGGCCGGTTCGGCGGTATAGATCTTCGTCGCCGGGCTCCTGCCCGACAGGGCAAGGCCGATACCGGCCGCAAGCCCGCCGCCCGAGGCCGGGGCATAGAGCACGTCGAGCGCAAGGCCCAGCGCCGCCACGTCGTCCGCGATCTCCAGCCCGGCCGTGCCCTGGCCGGCGATGATGAGGGGATCGTCGAAGGACGGCACGACGACCGCGCCGCGTTCGGCCGCGACCGACGCGCAGATCGCCTCGCGGTCCTGGGTCCAGCGATCGTAGGGGATGACCTCGCCGCCCAGCCGGCGGGTGTTCTCAAGCTTGAGCGCCGGCGCGTCGGACGGCATCACGATCGCCGCCTTTATGTCCAGCAGCCGTGCCGCCGCGGCGACGCCCTGCGCGTGGTTGCCGGAGGAAAAGGCGACCACGCCGCCACCCTGCTGCCCGGTCTCGACCAGTTGCTTCAGCCGGTTGTAAGCGCCGCGGACCTTGAAGGAGCCGGTCCGCTGCAGCACCTCGGCCTTCAGCAGGATGCGCCCGCCCGTCATTTCGTCGAGCAGGTCGGAGCGCAGCAGCGGCGTGCGAACGGCAACGCCGCGCAGCCGCTCGGCCGCCGTCAGGACGTCCTGGTAGGTCGGTTCAGTTTGGCTTGTAGACATGGGCGCGCCGGATGGTGATCGCACAAGGATCGCCAACAGCCAAGCCCAGTCCAGACAGTTCCTCACGGTCGATCAGCACCTCCAAGTGCCCGTCCCCGAAGGTCAGGTCGACGCGCGCGGAGGGCCCCAGCGCGATGATGGAATCGATCTTCGCCTGGGCAATGTCGTGGCCGTTGGGACGGCCGAGCTCGATCTGGTGCGGGCGAACGAAGGCGACGGCGTCGCCGCTATAGGTGCCGAAATCGACCGGTACGTCGAAACCGCCGATATGCGCCGTCCCGTTATTGACCTTGCAATCGATGCGATTGGCAAAACCCAGGAATTCCGAGACGAAAGCTGTCGCCGGCCTGTCGTAGGCCTCGGTCGGGCTGGCGACCTGTTCGATCAGCCCGACATTCATGATGGCGACACGATCCGCCAGCTCCAGCGCCTCTTCCTGGTCGTGGGTGACGAACACGCTGGTGACGTTAATCTCCTTGTGCAGCTTGCGCACCCAGCTGCGCAGCTCCTTGCGGACCCGGGCGTCCAGCGCGCCGAACGGCTCGTCCAGCAGCAGTACCTTGGGCTCGATGGCAAGCGCGCGGGCCAGCGCCACGCGTTGTCGCTGGCCACCCGAAAGCTGCTGCGGATAGCGCGCGGCCATCCGGTCGAGCTGAACCAACCCCAAAAGCTCGTTCACCCGGCGCTTGATCTCCTCGTCGCTGGGCCGCTTGTTGCGCGGCCGCACACGCAGGCCGAAGGCGACGTTCTCGGAAACCGTCATGTGCTTGAACAGCGAATAGTGCTGGAACACGAAGCCGACCTGCCGGTCGCGAACCGCCTGCTTGGTCAGGTCCTGGCCATGCACCAGCACCGTACCGGAGTCCGGATTGTCCAATCCCGCGATGATGCGCAGCAGTGTCGTCTTGCCCGAGCCGGAGGGGCCGAGCAATGCCATCAGCTCCCCATCCTCGATTTTAAGGCTGACGCCCTTCAACGCCTCGTAGGTGCCGAATGTCTTGAATACGTTCTTGATTTCGATTGTCATTGCGTCCTCACCGGCGAGTCAGGGCGAGCTGGTCTGCGAAGCGCCATTCGAGGAACGACTTGGCGGCAAGGGTGACCAGCGCAAGCCCTGCGAGTAGCGAGGCGGTCGCGAACGCAGCGACCATGTTATACTCGTTGTACAAGATATCCACCTGCAGCGGCAGCGTGTTGGTGAGGCCTCTTATATGGCCGGACACCACCGATACCGCGCCGAATTCGCCCATCGCGCGGGCGTTACACAGCAGCACGCCATAGAGCAGCGCCCATTTGATGTTGGGCAGCGTGATCGACCAAAAAATGCGGAACCCGCCGGCGCCCAGCATGCGCGCGGCCTCTTCCTCGTCCGCCCCCTGCTCCTGCATCAGCGGAATCAGTTCGCGCGCCACAAATGGCAAGGTGACGAAAATGGTCGCAAGGACCAGCCCGGGCAACGCGAACACGATCTTGATGTGATGTTCGCGCAGCCAGCCGCCGAACCAGCCCTGCAGGCCGAAGACCAGCAGGAACACCATGCCGGCGATGACCGGCGAGACCGAGAACGGAAGGTCGATCAGTGACAGCAGGATCGACTTGCCGCGGAACTCGAACTTGCCGAACGCCCAGGCCGCGGCGACGCCGAAAATACAGTTGAGCGGCACTGCGATGGCTGCCACCGACAGGGTCATGCGGATCGCCGACTGCGTGTCGGGATCGCCGAGCGATTTCAGATAGACGCCGACACCCTTGCGCAGAGCCTCGACCACCACGGTCGTCAGCGGCAGCACGACGAACAACACCAGGAAACCGATACCCAGAACGAAGATCGCCAACCGCGCCCAGCGCGGGTCGCGTAGCGCCGGGCGGTCGTTATGCTTAATTTCGTCCATGGCGCCCTCCAAGCCAGCGCTGCAGCGCGTTGATGAGAATGAGGAGCGCGAAGGAGATGAGAAGCGAGACGACCGCGATGACCGACGCGCCCCGATAGTCGAACTCTTCAAGTTTGATGACGATCAACAGCGGCACGATTTCGGTCTGGCCGGGCTTGTTGCCGGCGATGAAGATCACCGAACCGTATTCGCCGATCGCCCGCGCGAAGGCGAGCGCGAAACCGGTCAGAAGCGCCGGCAGCAGCGCAGGGAAGGTGACGCGGCTGAATGTTGTCCAGCGGTCGGCGCCGAGGGTGGCGGCGGCCTCTTCGAGTTCAGGCTCCAGATCCTGCAGCACCGGCTGGACCGTGCGCACCACGAAGGGCAGGCCGACGAAGATCAGCGCAACGACGATACCGGGGACGTCATAGGCGATCTTGATCCCGAACGGCGCGAACAGCGAGCCGACCCAGCCGTTCTGTGCGGTCAGCGCCGACAGCGCCACGCCGGCCACTGCCGTCGGTAGCGCAAAGGGCAAGTCGACGAAGGCATCGACCAGCCGCCGTCCCCAGAAGCGGTAGCGGACCAGCAGCCAGGCGATCACCAGCCCGAACATCGTGTTGACCAAAGCAGCGGCGGCGGATGCCAGGAACGTCAGGCGGAACGCGGCGATAACGCGGGAATTGCTGACGATGCCCCAGATCTCCGTCCAGGACAGCCCTGACGCCTTGATGAACAAAGCCGTCAGCGGGATCAGCACGATCAGCGAGAGATAGGCCATGGTGAAGCCAAGCGCCGGGCCAAAGCCCGGCAGCACACTCCAGCGCCGGAAAGGCCGGCGGATCGCAACGGCGGTCATTGCGCGCCCGGGCGATAGATCTGGTCGAACACGCCGCCCTCACCGAAATGGGTCGCCCTGGCGGCCGCCCAGCTGCCGAATTTCTCGGGCACGGTAAACAACTTCACCGGCCGAAACCGGGACGCGTATTTCGCCATGACCGCCTCGGAACGCGGGCGATAGAACCATTGCGCGGCGATGTCCTGGCCCTCGTCGCTATAGAGGAAATTGAGATAGGCCTCGGCCAGCTTGCGGTTGCCGTTGCCGTCGACGACCTCGTCCACGACCGCCACTGAAGGCTGGGCCAGCACGCTTTCCGGCGGCACCACGATCTCGAACTGGTCGGCGCCGGATTCCTTGATCGCCAGGAAGGCTTCGTTTTCCCAGGCGAGAAGCACGTCACCAACCCGACGCTGGGTGAAAGTGACGGTCGCGCCGCGCGCGCCGCTGTCGAGCACCGGCACGTTCTTGTAAAGCTTGCCGATATAGTCCCGGGCTTTGGCCTCGTCCCCGCCGAATTCGTCGAGCGCCCAGCCATAGGCGGCGTAATAGGCCATCTGCCCGCCCGACGACGTCTTGGGATTGGGGGCAATCACGGAAACACCTGGCTGGACCAGGTCGCCCCAATCCCTGATCCCTCTCGGATTGCCCTTGCGCACCAGGAATACGATCGTCGACGTATAGGGCGTGCTGTCTAGCGGAAGGCGTTTGACCCAGTCCTTGGCGATCAATCCGGCATTGGCGATGGCGTCGATATCGGTCGGGATGCCGAGCGTAACGACATCCGCCTCAAGACCGTCGATGACCGTGCGCGCCTGCTTGCCGGACCCGCCATGCGATTGCTGAATCGTCACGTCTTCGCCGCTTTGTTTTTTCCAATAGGCGGTAAAAGCGGCGTTGTAGGCGACATAGAATTCGCGGGTCGGATCGTAGGAGACGTTGAGCATCGACGTTGCCGCATACGCGCCGCCGGCCGCGCCGAGAACGGCGAGGCACAGCAAAAGCGCGGCAATCGGGCGGCGTGTCGAAAAGCTCATCGGCATCGTCTCTCAATGTCAGAATCCGGGAATTGGGCCCCGGCGGCTATGCGTGCTTGGGCGTCCTCATCACACGCTCCATTCGGGCTCGACCAGTTTCTGGTCGATCCGTGGATCGTGGAAGCGGTCATCGACGAAACCGACGAGCTGATCCACCGCTTCGGCGATATCCAGCTTACCGGTGTCGATCGTCAGGTCCGGTTTGACCGGCGCCTCATAGACGCCGTTGATGCCCGCGTAGAATGCGATCTCGCCGCGCCGCGCGCGGGCGTAAAGCCCCTTGGGATCGCGCGCCTCGCACAAGGCCAGATCGGCGCGGACATAGATCTCGGCGAAGCCGTCGCCGACGATCGAGCGCGCCAGGTCACGGTCCGACTTGAGCGGGGAGACCAAAGCGGCGATCGCGACATTTCCGGCATCGGCCAGCAGCTTCGCCATCTCCGCCACACGGCGGGTGTTTTCGGTGCGGTCGGCCGGGGCGAAACCGAGATCGATGGAAAGCCCGCGACGGATAAGGTCGGTATCGATCACCACCGCATGCATGCCACCCTCGAACAAGGCGCGCTCCAGCGCCGCGGCTAGCGTCGACTTGCCGGAACCAGGCAAGCCGGTCAGCCACAGCACCGCGCCGCGATGCCGGTTGCGGCGCTCGCGCTCGATGCGGGCGACGCCGGTATAGACCGCGGCGGCGTTTTCGTTCAGTTCGGCCTCAACCAGGTCGAGCACCACCGCGCCGCCGAGCGCTTCGCCCGCGTCGGTCAGCACGAGGCGCCCGGTGCGCGGCAGGGCCGCAAAACGGTCGACCGGAATCGGATCGGCGGCCTCCAGCACGATTTCGGCGACCTGGTTGGTCAGCACGCGTCCGGCGGGCCGCTTTTCCAGCGTATGCAGATCGATCACGGATTCGATGGACCACACCTTCGCGCGATACTGGCCGCTGGCCTGCTGCAGGGTCAGGGAGCGCCCAACCGTCAGCGCTTCGGACGCCAGCCAGAACAGCCGGACGGTCAGACGTCGCGCGGGCCTCAGCGGTTCGGACGCCAGCGAGGCGACATGGCCGCGTTCGACGAAGGCACGCTGGTCCAGCGTGATGCCGATCGATTCTCCGGCCGAGGCGCTCTGGCGCGGCGACGCGCGGTTCCAGTCCTCGATCGACGCGACGCGGGCGACCGATCCGCCCGGCATGAAGGAGAGCGCGTCGCCGACACGCAGCACGCCGCTTTCGATCCGGCCGGCGATGATGCGGCGCTCATCGAATTTGTAGATGTCCTGCACGGTGAAGCGCAGCGCCAGCACCTCCGGAGCGACCGCCTCCGGCTCCAGCCGGTCCAGGGCCTCCATCAAAGTCGGCCCATGATACCAGGAGAGCGCCCCCGGCCTTTCGGCGATCATATGACCGTGCTTGGCGGCGATCGGGATGATGGCGGTCGCCGCGATGCCGATCTGCTGCAGGTAACGCCGCACCTGGTCGGCGGCGGCGGCGAAGCAGTCGGCCGAGTAGTCGACCTTGTCCATCTTGTTGACGACGACGATGAGGCGCTTGATGCCCAGAAGCGTCAGCAGATAGAGGTGTCGGCGCGATTGCTCCATCGCGCCTTCGGTCGCGTCGACAACGACGATCGCCAGCTCGGCCGACGCCGCGCCGGTGACCATGTTGCGCAGGAATTCCTCCTGCCCCGGCGCGTCGATGATGGCGAAGCGGCGGCGCGCGGTGCGGAAAACCGCCTCGCTGGTGTCGATGGTGGTGCCGCCGTCGCGCTCGGCCTGCAGCGCGTCGGTCACGAACGCCCATTCGAGCTCGACCCCGCGTTTGCGGCTGATTTCCTCCAGGGCGGCCACGCGATCTTCAGGCAGCGCCCCCGCCTCGTTGAGCAGGCGGCCGATCAGCGTTGACTTGCCGTGATCGACCGTGCCGACGATGACGACGCGCAGCGGTTCCAGCGCATCATCCATTACATATAGCCGTTACTGCGCAGCCGTTCGAAGGAGTCTTCCGCCTCGTGGTCCATGGTCCGCCCCGCACGCTCAGGCGTCTTGGTCGTCTCAAGTTCCTTGATGATATCATCGATCGAGGCGGCCGTGCTGGCCATCGGCTGGGTGATGTTGCGTTCGCCGAGCGAGCGGTAACGCAACCCGTCTTCCGCCAGATAGGCTGGCACGACCGGGATGTTCTCGGCCTTCGTGTAGCGCCAGATGTCGAGTTCGGTCCAGCCGAGCAGAGGATGGACGCGGACATGCTCGTCCTCACCGACGCGCGCCTTGTAATAGTCCCAGAATTCGGCCGGCTGATTGGCGAAATCCCAGTCGCCCTGGTTCGAACGCGGCGAGAACACGCGCTCCTTGGCGCGGGTCGACTGCTCGTCGCGGCGGATGCCGACGATGACCCCGTTCAGCTTCTCGCGCCGGATCAGGGCCTTCAAACCCGCACTCTTTCGGGCGGCGGCGCGCGCCAGCGGCGGCAGGCTAGGGTCGATATCCTCGATCGGCGGGCAGTCCTCGACACGCAGGTCCAGGCCCCATTCGGCGGCGTAGCGGTCGCGGAACTCATAGACCGCCGGCAATTCCATCCCGGTGTCGAGTTCGACCACCGGGAAGGGCACGCGGCCATAGAACGCCTTGCGCGCCAGCCAGAGCAGCACGTTGCTGTCCTTGCCGACCGACCAGAGCACGGCCAGTTTCGGCGTGCGGGCGAATGCCTCGCGCAGGATATAGATGCTCTGGTTTTCCAGGTCGGCCAGATGACGCGGCGCGGGAACCGGGCGTTTCGCCGGGATGCGCGACAGGTGGATGCCGCACTCGACCTTGTCCAGGCCGGCCCAGCGGCCCGACCGCGCATCGGCGCCGGGCGCCACGCGATCCGTGCAGGGCATGCAGCCGATCGACAGGAAACCGTCGGCGACCAGCGGGTGCGCCGGCAGCGCGCGGCGCTTGAACTCCGCCGCCAGCATCTTCGCGTCCCAGTTGGCCAAAGGGTTGACCTTCAGCTTGCCGTTTTCGGCCTCGATCATCGGCAAGGTCGCTCGGCTGGCGCTTTGGAACCGCTTGCGGCCGGTGACCCAGCCGGCGAACGGACGCAGTGCCCGGTCCAGGGGCTCGACCTTGCGCAGCGCGCAGCAGGCATCGGGATTGTCGCGCCACAACGTGCCCGCCTTGTCCTGGAAGGATTCCATGACGGGGTCGGGCTTGTAGGTCTGGACATTCGTCAGGCCCAGGAATTTAGCCAGCTTGTCGCGATAGGTCAGGGTCTCGCCGAACAGCTTGCCGGTATCCAGGAAAAGCACGGGAACGTTCGGATCGACCTCGGCGGCCATCGCCAGCAGGACCGCGGATTCTGCACCGAACGACGAAACCAGTGCGATCTGGCCCCTAAGGTCACCGGTCAGCAGGACGCGCAGCAACTCGACCCCGTCCAAATGTCCGTATCGCTCGTTGAGGTCGGCCGCGCGCAGGGCGGCGGCGTCCACAAGGATTTCGGAGGTGACTGGCGCCGTATCCCCGTAGGTTTCGGCGAGGTCCTGAGAAGGTAACGCTGACATGATGCTGCTCAAATCGCGGTAAATAACACTCGGGCGGCGTGGTTATTGTGCATTGCACATTGCCATATGATTGGTGCATAAGGCAATCCTTCAAGACCGATGTTAAATAGTTTGCTAATTACGCCTTTAGAATGTTGAACTGCCCTGTCGTCACATGTGGGCCGCGAAGCGCGGGATCGCGCGGCTGACCGCGATTTCCTGCACCCTGTCATGGACGACGAATTGCGTTAATTTGCGGAAAACTCATGTCAGCCATGAGGATAACCACAGGCGGGATCGTAGTATCTGGTCTAATGGCCGGGGGCTGGCGTTCATCCGCCTTGAAGTTTAGACACGTGGCCTAAATGAACATGGCCATGATTTAAGTGGACTGACCGTTGTGAGCGCTGCGCCTGTACTTTACGCCGTGACTGCCAACCGCCTGCGCGACGGCGTGCCCATCTATTTCGCCGGCAACGCGAACTGGTCGACCAGCGTGGCCGACGCTGTGACCGATTATGACGGCGAGGCGCTTTTAGCCAAATCCGCCGCCGGAACCGCGCCGATCGACACGATCGGCCGCGTGGCGATCGAGGTGACCGTGACCGACGGCAAGGTCAGCCCGATCAGCCTGAAGGAACGGATCCGGGCGACCGGACCGACCGCTTAGGGAGAAGCCCCAGTGTACCGCTACGACGAATTCGACAGGCGCTTCCTCGACGAACGGGTCGCGCAATATCGCGATCAGGTGCGCCGCCGCACGATCGGCCAGCTGAGCGAGGACGAGTTCCGCCCCTTACGCCTGCGCAACGGCCTCTATCTGCAGCTGCACGCCTATATGCTGCGTATCGCGGTGCCCTACGGCACACTGTCGCCGGCGCAGCTGCGCATGATGGCCCATGTCGCGCGCAAGTACGACAAAGGCTACGGCCATTTCACCACCCGCCAGAACATCCAGTACAACTGGATAAAGCTGGAGGACACGCCCGACATCATGGCTGATTTCGCCACGGTGGAGATGCACAGCATCCAGACCAGCGGCAACTGCATCCGCAACACGACGTCCGATCCGTTCGCCGGTGTGACGGCCGACGAGATCGAGGATCCGCGGCCTTATTGCGAGATCATTCGCCAGTGGTCGACCCTGCACCCGGAATTCTCGTGGCTGCCGCGCAAGTTCAAGATCGCGGTGTCGGCCTCCGAGACCGACCGTGCGGCGGTACATATCCACGACATCGGTATCTATCTGAAGCGCAATGAAGCCGGCGAAGTCGGCTTCCAGATCCTGATCGGCGGGGGCCTCGGCCGTACGCCGCTGATGGCCCAGGTGCTGCGCGACTGGCTGCCGAAAGAGCACCTCCTGTCCTATCTGGAGGCGGCGCTGCGCGTCTATAACGAGTACGGACGGCGCGACAACATCTTTAAGGCACGGATCAAGATCCTGGTACAGGCGCTGGGCATCGACAAGATGCGCGAGGCGGTCGAGACCGAATGGGCCCGCATGGACCACACCAAGCTGGACCTCAACCCTGAGATCATCGCCTCGATCCGGGCGCATTTCGCCCCGCCGGCCTATGCCGCGCCCGCCGCCGACGGTGACGCGCAGCTGAATGCCGCGACCGCAAGCGACAAGGCCTTCGCGCGCTGGGTCAAATACAACGTCCACCCGCACAAGCAGCCGGGCTATGCCATCGCCGTCGCGTCGCTGAAGCCGCTGGGCCGCCCGCCGGGCGACTGCTCGGCGGAGCAACTGGAGCTGGTGGCCGATCTGTCCGAACAGTACGGCTTCGGCGAGGTGCGGGTGACGCACGAGCAGAACCTTGTGTTCCCCGACATACGCACCGAGAACCTGTACGCCTTCTACAAGGTTCTGGCCGCCAACGGCATGGGCACCGCCAATGCCGGCCTCGCCAGTGATATCATCGCCTGCCCCGGCCTGGATTATTGCAGCTTGGCCAACGCCCGTTCGATCCCGGTGGCGGAGAGCCTTGGCAAGCATCTGGCGGCGCGCGAGGAAGAGATCGGGCCAATGAAGATCAAGATCTCCGGCTGCATCAATGCCTGCGGCCACCACCATGTCGGCCATATCGGCATCTTGGGCGTCGATAAGAATGGCGAGGAATTTTACCAGATCACTGTGGGCGGCAGTGCCGACGAGAATTCCGCCGTTGGCGGCATTGTCGGCCGCGCGGTCGCCAGCGACCAGGTCAACGGCGCGGTGGACAAGCTGCTCGACGTCTATCTGAAACAGCGTGTGGACGGCGAGGACTTGCCCGCCACCTATCGCCGCATCGGCGCCGAGCCGTTCAAGGAGGCCGTCTATGGTGCTCGTTAAGGCCGGCAAGCCGATCGAGGACTGCTGGACCCACGTCGAGAACGGCGATGCCCTGCCCGAGGGGCCGGTCACCGTGTCCTGGGCGCGCTGGCAGACGGATCGCGACAACATTGCGAAGTCCCCGGCCGACCTTGGCGTGCGCATCCCCAACACCGTGACCACCGCCGAGATCGGCGCCGAGGCCGCACGATTCGGTACGATCATCGTGAATTTCCCGAATTTCGGCGACGGCCGTGCCTTTTCCCAGGCGCGGGTTCTGCGCGCCCAGTACGGCTACAAGGGCGAGATACGGGCCACCGGCGGGGTGTTGCGCGACCAGCTGCAATTCATGCAGCGCTGCGGCATCGATGCTTTCGAGGTTCCGGAGCGGGCGATGGCGGAAGGCTGGTTCGACGCGCTGAACGAGTTCGACCTGTTCTATCAGCCGGCCGAGGATAATCGACCCTGGATCCAGCGCCAGCGCCGCGGAGCGAACTGAAGCCGATGACCGTTCCGCTGGCGTTGGATCTGGGCGTTCTGCCCACCGCGCTGGCCGGAGGTGGGCCGGCGCTTTTGAAGCGTCTGGCGCTGCTGGATGCCGAGCAGGCGCCGAACCTCGAGATCTATTCTCCCGACCCCAATGTGGCAGAGCCGGCCGGCGGCCGGCTTGTGCCGCGCCTGCCCGACGAGGCCGAGATCGCCGCCTGCCGCGTGCTCTTCGTCGCCGGCCTGCCGCCCGACCAATCGGGCGAACTGGCTGCGATCGCGCGGCGGCACCGCGTGCTGGTCAATGTCGAGGACACGCTGCCGCTCTGCGACTTCCACGTGCCGGCGATCCTGCGGCGCGGCGAACTCGCGATCTCGATCTCGACCGGCGGGTCCAGCCCGACGCTGTCGCGCCGGCTCCGCGCCTATCTCGCAGAGCTGTTTCCCGAAGACTGGGCCGAACGCATCGCCCGAATCGCGAAACTACGCCGTGAACTGCGTGAAACCGGTGCGTCAAACGCGGAAATCGCGTGCGTCACCGATGCGGTGATCGATGAAGAAGGCTGGCTGCCGAAGCGCTAATGCGCCAGCAGCACCGGCAGCGAAACATGCGAGATAATCTGCCGCGTCGTGCCCCCGAACACCGCCTCGCGCGTGCGGCTGTGGTGGTACGCGCCCATCACTAACAGACTGGCGGACAAGGCTTTTGCCTCCCCCAGCAGGGCATCCGCCACATGTTTCTCGCCGCTCTGCAGGCGCGCCGTTCCCGCCTGGATTCCGTGCCGGCCGAGATAGGTGACCAGCTCGCCCATGTCGCAATCGCCGCCGGTGCGGATCTCCACCCGCCGCATCTTCGCCAAGATCGGCAGCGCCGCCGTAATCGCCCTCAATTCCTCTCGACCGCCGGCCCAGGCGACGAGCGCCGTATCGAGGATAGGTCCCCCCGTCGACTCAGACGGCGTCAGCAGCACGGGGCGGCCGGCATCGAAAAGCACGGCGTCCAGCATCGCCTCGCCTTCGACCGGGCCGCTGGCGCCAAGCCCGCGCATGATGACCAAATCCGCGAACCGCGCGGTGTCGCGCAGGATCGTGCCCGGCGCGCCAGTGCGCTCGTGCCAAGAGACAGTCACGCCGTCATGGCTTTCATCGCCGGCGGGCAGGCCGTTGCGTTCGCGCCAGGCAGCAAAAGCCTTGCCGGCATCGGCTGCCGCCGCATCGGCCTCGTTTTCGACAGCGGCAACGAGTTCTCCTGTCGTGACCGGCGCCGTCCAGTCAGCCACATAGCGCACGATATCGACCGGATCGGGCTTGAGGCAGATCGCCGACAGATGGGATCCGAAAGCCCGACCCAATTCCAGTGCGACACGAAGCGCCGCATCGTCGGCATGGTGGCCAGTCACCGGCATCAGTAAAGCGCGTAATCCCATCGGAACCTCCCTTAACGATCCTGGCTCATTCTCCAGGCGCAACGCGCACAACATCGATTTGATCCGTTCAGGTCAAGCGGCGAATCGTCCGTAGGGCAGCCATGCAGAATCGGCGGAAAGCTTTGCGCTGCGTTCCGGCGACGAATCACTTATGCTCATAGCAACCGTAGATTGCGGGTAGCGATGAGCCGAACGGCTGCGCCGCCTGGGGGGAGACATGAACGATAGCTTCAATGAGCGCGAATCCCAATTCGAAGCCAAATTCGCGCATGACGAAGAATTGAAATTCAAGATCATAGCGCATCGCAGCCGGCTGTTCGCCGCCTGGGTGGCGGATCAGATGGGCGAAAGCGCGCCGCCCGACTATGCCGACGGTTTTGTCGCCTTCGCGCTCGGCCGCTCCGCCGAAGCCCTGATCGAGCAGGCGCGAAACGATCTGCATGATCACGGCATCGCGCTTGCCGATACAAAGCTGAGCAAGGCTTTCGAGCAGGCCGAGCAGCAGGCCGAGATTGACGTTTCGAACGCGGCCTAAACGACCGCGCCCTTATTATTCGGCGGCTTCGGCCGCCGTGTGGGTTTCGATTGCCGGGATATAAACTTCGGCTCCGCCCGCGATGAATGCCTCCGACATTTCGGTCATGCCCCGCTGGGCATAGTCTCGAACCTCCTGCGTGATCTTCATCGAGCAGAATTTGGGCCCGCACATCGAGCAGAAATGCGCGGTCTTGGCGCCGTCCGCCGGCAGCGTCTCGTCGTGGAAATGGGCTGCGGTTTCGGGATCCAGCGACAGGTTGAACTGGTCCTTCCAGCGGAATTCGAACCGCGCCTTTGACAACGCATTGTCGCGGGCCTGAGCCGCAGGGTGACCTTTCGCCAGATCGGCGGCGTGGGCCGCGATCTTGTAGGTGATGACGCCGACCTTCACGTCGTCGCGGTCGGGCAGCCCCAGATGCTCCTTGGGCGTGACATAGCAAAGCATGGCGCAGCCGAACCAGCCGATCATCGCCGCGCCGATGCCACTGGTGATGTGGTCATAGCCAGGGGCGATGTCGGTCGTGAGTGGCCCGAGCGTGTAGAATGGCGCTTCGTCGCAATGCTTCAGCTGCTCTTCCATATTGACCTTGATCTTGTGCATCGGCACATGGCCGGGACCTTCGATCATCACCTGGACATCGTGTTTCCAGGCGATCTTGGTCAATTCGCCGAGCGTGCGTAGCTCGCTGAATTGCGCTTCGTCGTTGGCGTCGGCGATCGAACCTGGGCGCAGGCCATCGCCCAGCGAGAAGGCAACGTCATAGGCCTTCATGATGTCGCAGATTTCCTCGAAATGCGTGTAGAGGAAATTCTCTTGGTGGTGTGCCAGGCACCATTTTGCGAGGATGGAGCCACCCCGGCTGACGATGCCGGTAACGCGGCGTGCGGTCATCGGTATATAAGCGAGACGCACGCCGGCATGGATTGTGAAGTAGTCCACCCCCTGCTCCGCCTGCTCGATCAGCGTGTCGCGGTAGAGTTCCCAGGTCAGATCCTCGGCCTTGCCGCCGACCTTTTCCAGCGCCTGATAGATCGGAACAGTGCCGATCGGCACCGGTGAATTGCGCACGATCCATTCGCGCGTGGTGTGGATGTTACGGCCGGTAGACAGGTCCATGACGGTGTCGGCGCCCCAGCGGGTCGACCACACCATCTTCTCCACCTCTTCCTCGATCGACGAGGCAACGGCGGAGTTGCCGATGTTAGCGTTGATCTTGACCAGGAAATTCCGGCCGATCGCCATCGGCTCGCTTTCCGGATGGTTGATGTTGTTCGGAATGATCGCCCGGCCGCGCGCGATTTCACTGCGGACGAATTCCGGCGTCACATAATCGGGAATCTCCGCGCCGAAACTCTCGCCGTCGCGCACCAGGCCTTTGCGCTCGGCGCGACCGATATTCTCGCGGATCGCGACATATTCCATCTCCGGCGTAATGATGCCGGCGCGGGCGTAGGCCAGTTGCGTGACATTCTTGCCCGGCTTGGCGCGCAGCGGGCGCGCGGGTGCGTTGGTGAAGGGTGCGTGCTGTGGCTTCTCGCCACGGCCGAGACCATCGTCCAGCGCGGATGCCGGCCGGCCGTCATAGCGTTCGACATCGCCGCGGCCCTCGATCCAGCTTTGGCGCAAACGGGGCAAACCCTTTTCAATATCGATCGAGGCTTTCGGGTCGCTGTAAGGGCCCGACGCATCATAGACCCGCATCGGCGGTTCACCGCCGGACAGCGAAATCTCGCGCATGGCGACGGCAATGTTGTGGATCGCGCCGGGGACGTGGATCTTGGTCGAGGCGGGCAGCGGGCCAGTCGATACGCCGAAATTCTTTGCGCCAACATTCATCGTGGGGGACAGATCATCGGGCATGGCTCTCAACCTTTTTCAAAACGCCGGTCGTGGCGGAAACAGGAAGGAGCGGAAATGTCCGCATCGAATCCCATCCCTACGCCGGTGCTGACCGGATCAGGTTCAATGGGTTTCCGCGCCGCCGCAGCCTGCTGTCGCGGTCATAGCGGTATCTCAGCCCTTTGCAGGGCTCCCCAGGGGTATCGGAAGTTCCGCCCGCGCCAGGCGGCTGTCAAGCGTGGCGTTGAGCGTCGCTGCACCTTATGGAGGCAGCACCGCATCCTTGACGGCCTGAACAGCCGGCGGGGTCGGCGCCTGGGCACTTTCCTGCATGAAGCTGTCGCCCGAGCCGTTATGCGAAGCCAACGAACGGTCCGACGCCCAGTTGTCGGTGTGCGAGGAGCCCTGGGACGGATCGAATTTGGCCTTCAACCGACGATATTCGGCCGAATGCTCCTGCATCGAGGCCCAATCGCTGAGCGGACCCATCTTTTGATGGGTAATAATGATTTCTTCACGGTCCTGCGGAAGTTCGCCGGCCGGAGCGGCGGCCTGGGCGAACGCGCCGGTAACGCCGACGGCGGTCGCCAACATACCGACAGCCACCCCCAGCAAGGATTTCATCGTAAGAATTGACCGCATGAAACCTCTCCCACAACCACATCCAACACGTTAGCGCCCCTTTAGTGCCTTCATATAGGATGGGGGTACGGCTGGAAATTCACAATCCACATTTGCCGATTCGGCACGTACGGGACAATTTTTCCCGCGTACTGTGGCGGATTTGATTTCTCTTTCGGGCATTCTGCCGATCTGGTTACGTGCCAGAGATGCCTTTCATGTGGTGATTCGGTGAAATTAAGAACTGCCGCCGCGGTCCTGGCGTTCGCAGCGTCCGCAACAGTTGCGCCCGAAGCTGCCTACACCGCTGAAGCTTATCGCCTGATCTTGCCCGAACCCGCGGGCGATCCGATCACCCTTACCGGCCACGATCTTACGATTGAGCAGCTGGCGGCGATCGCCCGTCAGGGTCAGCCCGTGGAGATCAGCCCAGAGGTTCGCGACCACCAGGCCGACGCGCGCAGCTTGCTGCTGGAAGGCCTTGCCGAGGGCGTACCGATCCAGGGTTTCGAAGCGGACCGGGCCGAAAGCCAAGCGCGTTTGGCGGCGGCATTCCGGCACGTGGCCGTTCCCGGCGCCCCCGAGATCATGGATGAGGCCGTTGTCCGCGCGGCAATGGCTGTGCGCGCCAATACATTGGTCTATCAGCCGGTCACCGCGCCGGTACAGCAAATGCTGCTGGATTTCCTGAACGACCGGATCACACCCGTGGTCGCCGAGCCAGGCGGACCGATAGGTCCCGGCCAGGGGCCGATGGCCAATATCGCGGCCGCCATGGCCGGATTTGGTGATGTCTATTACCGCGGCACGCGGATGCCGGCCTCACGGGCGATTAACGAGGCGGGGCTGACGCCAGTCTCGCCCGCCGATTTCGACGACCGGGGCCTGATAGACACCGACGCGTTTGAAATCGCCCGCACGGCGTTGCTTGCGGATCGCGGTCGTCGGGCCCTGGAATGGGCCGACATCATTTTCGCGATGGACATGCTCGGACTGTCGGCCAGCCCGGCTCCGCTCTCGCTGCCGGCGCAGGCCAACCGCCCCTATCAATGGTCGGCATGGAACGCGGCCCGCGTTTTGGCTCTGATCAAAGGCAGCTATCTTTTCGACGGCGAGCCCGGAACTCCGCCGCGAACCTACCCGGAGAGCCTGGCGCCCTCGCTGCCCGGTCAAGGTGCGGCTTGGCTCGCCTGGGGAGCTTTGCGCGACACGGTTCTGGTCGCGCTGAATTCTTCCGATCAATCGCCAGTCTTCCGCGTGGGCCTGTCGCCGCGCGAATCCCGCGAGCTGGGCACGGCGCAAATGATGAAATTCTACGTCAAGGGCGGCGCGATCGAGGGCGGCAAGAAAGGCTTCGTCGTGCCGGCGACCAACCAGAGCGCGTATCCTCTGACACTCATGGCCGCATCGTTTGCCGAGGGACTCGGCGAATTAAGTAGCGCCGTCGCCCACCGGATCCCAAACCTGTCCACGATCAATCCCGGCGACCATGCAGGACTGAGCGGCGCGCTCGATGCGCTCGACCGGCTACTAGCGGACGATATTGGCAACGCGGTCGCGTTGATGGATGGACAGGCTAAGGAATATCCTGGGCGCCAATTCGGCGAGGTACCCGCTGCCGTCTGGGCTGATTTTCATGCCGCGCCCGGAGGTGGCCAGTCCGCATTGGATTTCCTGCGCACCCGCCAGGCTGCAAGCTATATGCCCGACGCCGAACCTCCACCTGGGGCCGACGCGCCGATCCCGCTAGCCCAGGAAAAAATCCGTCGCTGAATTGTCACCGATTTCTGGTTGACTCAAACTGCAACGTGAATTTAACCTCCTGGTTACTTAACCAGACGGTTTATAACAATATGCAGCCCGATCGGCTGAGCAACACGTTCGCAGCGTTGGCGGACCCGACCCGCAGGGCAATCCTGGCCCGCCTGGCCGAGGGTGAAACATCGGTCACGGAACTGGCGCAGCCGTTCCGCATGAGCCTCCCGGCAGTCTCGAAGCACCTTAAGGTGCTCGAACGGGCCGGCCTGGTGGAACGCGGCCGCGAGGCGCAATGGCGGCCTTGCCGTCTCGCTCCGGCGCCGCTGCGCGACGTTGCCGACTGGGTCACCCAGTACCGCAAGTTCTGGGAGGGCAGCCTGGACCGGCTGGACAGCTATCTGAGGGAAATCCAGGGCAAGTCTGCACCCGAAAATTCATATCCCTAGGCGAGGAGACAACAGATGCATTTCAATCCCTATCTGGCCTTTAAAGGCAATTGCGAAGAGGCCTTCAAGTTCTATGCCGAGGTGCTGGGCGGAGAAATCCTGGCGATGCTCAAGCACCGGGACACACCGATGAAGGACAAGACGCCGCCCGGCATGGAGGAATTCGTGATGCATGCGCGGATGAACGTCGACGGCAAGCTGCTGATGGGCGGAGACGCGCCGGACAATTGGTACAAGAAGCCCGAGGGCTTCAACGTCCATGTCGGGGTGGACACGCCGGAAGAGGCTGAGCGTATCTTCACGGCGCTGAGCGAAGGGGGCACGGTCAGCATGCCGCTTCAGGAGACCTTCTGGGCACACAAGTTCGGCACCTGCGTCGACCGGTTCGGCACGCCCTGGATGGTAAACTGTGAAAAGCCGATGTAGCGGCGCCGCGGCTGAAGCGCCGGAGAGGAAGAGGGAGGAAAGCAACAATGGTTGCTGTCATCGTTGTCATTCTGGCGCTGATCGCGGCCCTATTGGTCTATGCGGCGACCCGTACAGACAATTTCCGCGTCTACCGGACGGCGTCAATCAAGGCACCGGCCGGCAAGATCTACCAGCTGATCGCCGATCTCCACGCCTGGACCGCCTGGTCGCCGTACGAGAAACTGGACCCCAATATGCGCAAGACGTACGAGGGGCCGGTCAGCGGCAAGGGCGCGATCTACAGGTGGGAGGGTGACAAGGCCGGCGCCGGCCGGATGGAGATCATCGACACGGCGGAGCCGAACCGGGTCACCATCCAGTTGGACTTTTCCAAGCCCTTCGTTGCCCACAACATCGCTGAATTTACGCTGGAGCCAACAGGCACGGTAACCACGGTCACCTGGGCGATGTCCGGCCGCCACCAATTCATGATGAAGCTGATGGTCTGTTCTTCAGCATGGACAAGTTGGTGGGCAAGGACTTCGAATCCGGCCTGGCCAGCCTGAAGACCGCGACCGAATAGAGAGGATCACCGTGGGAAGCGGACTTTCCGAAGCGCGCCTGGGAAGGGTGGATAGAACCCTAGGCAGCTGGGTCCAAGATGGGCACATCCCCGGCGCGGTCGCATTGGTGGCGCGAGAAGACGAGGTTCACGCCGTCGCGCTCGGTGCGCAAGACATCGATGCCGGTATCCCGATGCGGCGCGACACCATTTTTCGCATCGCGTCGATGACCAAGCCGGTGACGGCGGCAGCGGCGATGATCCTGGTCGAGGATGGCAGGCTGCGCCTGGACGAGCCGGTCACCCGCCTACTCCCCGAGCTCGCTAATATGCGTGTCCTGCGCACGCTCGGTGCAGCGCTGGATGATACCGTCCCGGCCGAACGACCGATCACGCTGCGCGATGCACTGACCTTTCGGTTGGGTATGGGCGCGGTTATCGCGCTGCCAGATGCCTATCCGATCCAGGCGGCGATCGAAGCTGCTGGCTTGCAACCCGGGCCTTATTGCTCGCCATTTGATGCCGATGCATGGCTGAAGCGTTTCGCCAGCCTGCCCCTATTGCATCAGCCGGGCGCGGCCTGGACCTATCATACCGGCGCAGACCTGGTGGCGATCCTGATCGAACGCGCGTCCGGCGTCACGCTGGGACGGTTCCTGGAAGAACGACTGTTCGGCCCGCTCAACATGCGGGACACCGGCTATGCGGTGCCAGAGGGCAAACTCGACCGCCTATCCGTCTGCTATTCGGGTGGCGCGGATCGCGGCGGCTTCATGCCCTTCGACCCGGCGCGCGGCGGCAACGCCGCCCAGGTACCGGCCTTCTTTTCCGGCGGCACCGGCCTCACCTCGACGGCGGACGACTATCTAGCCTTCTGCCGGATGATGCTGAACAAGGGCCGGCACGGCAACGTGCGCATTTTATCCCGCGCCTCGGTTGAGCTGATGACCGCCGATCACCTGACACCGGCGCAGAAGGCAGCGTCACCCTTCTATCCCGGCTTCTGGGATGCGACCGGCTGGGGTTTCGGCATGGCGGTGACGACCCGGCGCAATGATTATCCTTCGGTGGGCACATTCGGCTGGGATGGCGGCTTGGGAACTTCCGCCCGCGCCGATCCCAAGGAAGGACTGATCACCATCCTGCTGACCAACCGGATATGGCGCAGCCCCAAGCCCGAGCCGATTTACAGCGATTTCAGGACCACCGCCTATCAGGCGATCGACGACTGATGCGGTGCCTCTGCGACCTGCGCTGCAATGAACCGCGCCATGGCCGGGCCGACAAGCATCACGGCCAGAAAGCGTAGAGTCTGCATCGTCATGACGAAGGCCGCGTCGACATGAGTCGAAGCCGCGATGATTGCGATGGAATCCGCCCCGCCAGGGCTCATGGCGAGATAGGCCGTTAGCGGATCGATGCCGGCAACGACCATGAGGACGCCGGAAAAGAGCCCACAGAGCGCAATCAACGCTGTGGTGCATATGATCATGCGCGGCAGGGTTTTCGCGGCATGGACCAGCAACGGTCGCGTGAAGCGCAATCCCACCCGCCAACCGACCAGAGCATAAGCTGCGGCCAGCAACCAGGGCGGCGTGGAGATCGTGACCCAGCCGAGATGGGTGAGCGCGATCCCGCCGAACATCGGCAGCAAAAGCGCCAAAGCGGGCATTCGGAGCAGCCGCGCGGCGATCGGCCCCGCCCCCGCTACGGCGACCGTCTCGATGAGCGCAAGTGGCGCAATCGGCGGAAACCAGCTAACCGCGCCGACGGGATGAAGTGTGGCGACGCCGACCGCGCCGGCGATGATTGAGGCGATCGCGGCAACCATGACGACGCGCAGATATTGCAGTAAAGCGACGAATTGTGTGTCGGCGCCGTAATTCTCCGCCATCGCGATCATTGCCGGGGCCGCTCCCGGGCTCAGCCCCCAGACGACCGTGGTGCCGGGCAGCAGATGAAGGCGCGCCATCAGCCAGCCGAGAAATCCGCTGATCGCTACCACCGAAGTAGCGCCGAATAGGAAGAGCGGCCACTGGTCGACGAGTTCGCCGAACAGGGCCGCGGGCAGCATGTTGGCGATCATGCAACCGATGAGCCCCTGCGCGACAACGAACATCCAGGACGGAACGCGCACCTCACCGCCGCTAATCGTTAGAGCGATCCCGGCGGCCATAGGCGCCAGAAACAACGACGCCGGCACGGCAAGCGTCCGCAGAACAATCATGAACAGAAGGGATAGGCCGATCAGAGCAACCCATTGCCCGGCGGGCGGGAGCAGCCGACCTGGCGCGCCAATAGATGATTGCGAGGGTTGCACCGGCGAACTATAGCTGCGCGAATCAGCGGGGGAGAAGACCGCCATGCCGATATTCAAGCGCGCCGACGCCGAGATTTACTACGAGACCCACGGCAGCGGCTTCCCGATCCTGCTGTTCGCGCCGGGCGGGCTCAAATCGACGATCGATTTCTGGACTCGGCCCGGACTGCCTTGGATGAACCCCTGCACCGCGCTATCGGACCAATACACTGTGATCGCGATGGACCAGCGGAATGCCGGCCGCTCAATCGCCGACGTGCAGCCGGACCATGGCTGGCACACCTTTGCTGCCGACCATTTTGCGTTAATGGACCATCTGGGATTCGGGAAATTCCACGTGATGGGCGGCTGCATCGGCGGCAGCTATTGCTTTGAAGCGATCGAGCACGACCCGAAGCGTGTAGCGGCCGCGGTCCTGCAAAATCCGATTGGCCTGGACGACAATAAGGATGTCTGGGACGACGGCGTGAAGGGCTATGCCGAAGCCGTCCGCGCTCGCGATCCGTCGATCACCGTTGAGACCATCGAATCCTTCGGCCGCAATATGTTCGGCGGCGATTTCGTCTTTTCGGTCACGCGCGATTTCGTGAAGAGCTGTGCGACGCCGCTGTTCCTGCAGCCCGGCACCGACAGGCCGCACCCGGCCGCGACCAGCACCGAGATAGCCGCATTGGCGCCCAATATCGAGGTTCAGCAAGATTGGCGCGGGCCGACCTGTCTTGAGGAATCCATCCGCCGCGTGCGCGCTTTCCTTGAGCGCAACACCCCGGCCGATCGCTGAGCCGGCGCGGCGGCAGGAGGGGCGATTGACCGACGCTGCGAGGCGATACATTCGGTTGGCCGATGTCGCGAAGCGTCTTGGCCTTACCACGGTCGCCGTGTCCAAGGCGCTGAGGGACATGCCGGATATCTCGGTCGGTACCCGCGAACTGATCAAGAAGACTGCCGCCGAGATGGGGTACGTCCCGAATTATCTCGCGAAATCCCTCCAGTCGAATCGTTCGAATCTGCTGGGCGTGGTGGTTCCGAAAATTCGACACCCCTTCTTTGCCGAGGCGGTTGCGGGCATACAGAGCGCCGCCGACGCAAGGGGCTACGAGATGGTCCTCGCTGTCTCGAACGAAAACGCGGAAGCGGAACGGCGGCATATCGAGACATTTATGTCGATGCGCACGGCAGGACTGCTGATTGCCGTCGTGGACAACGCGGCGGGAGTTTCCGCCAATGCCGATATCTACCGTCGCGCCCTTACGCGCGACGTGCCGCTGGTTTTCTTCGATCGTATCCCGGCAGAGTATGCCCACTCCGAAAGGGCCGTCCTGATGGACGATCGCGCTGGGGCACAGGCTGCGGTGTCGCGAGCCATCGACCGCGGTTGCCGCAAGGTCGCGCATTTCGCTGTTGGAGATCACATCAATGTTGGGCGCGAAAGGCGCGCCGGCTTCGAGGCGGCTTTGGTTGCTCACGGTATCGCGCCGCGCTTGGACTGGATCGTACACTGCCCGATGGATGAACGCGGCGGATATGACGGGTTGCGGCGACTCTGGAACCTGTCGGAGCGTCCGGACGCCATTCTTTTTTCGTCCTCGCCCCAAATGCTGGGCGCCATGGATGCGCTGAAGGCAATGGGCGCGGCCGCCGGCAACTCTCCGCTTGCAATATTCTTCGGCCTTCCCGAAGCCGTTCGCTTTCTCGACATTCCCTATATTTGCGCCGCCCAGCCTGCGTTCGATCTGGGCGCGCGAACGGTCGAGGAGGTTCTGAATTCCGTACCGGGCGAAGCCTTAGATCGCGCCGGCCGCGCCTCTATCATCAAAATCCCGATCCGTATCGTGGACGACACGGAGACGATTCCGCTGCCCTATCTCTAGCAATCTCGATGTCCTCGATTGACAGTTCAAGCGGCGCGACTTTATCGTTTAAGTAAGCTCGCCCGAGAAGGGTGGAAAAATCGTCTGCCGGAAGATGATCATGGCAAAAACTGGACTCAGCCACCTTGTCGGCCTACTGGCCGTTGCGACCGCAAGCCTGGCTCTCGGGGCTGCGCCGGCGCAGCCCGGGCCGGTTCTGCCTAAACCTGACCCGCCTTACGCCGGCGTTCTCGGAAGAACGGTCGCGACTTCTGGAACCCCGCAGCCCGCTGCGTCCATCGCAGCCCCGAATGGTGCGCCCAATGTCCTTCTGATCATGACCGATGATACTGGGTTCGGCTCTGCCAGCACGTTCGGCGGCCCGATCCCGACGCCGACGCTGGATGCGCTTGCCGCACGCGGGCTGATCTACAACCAGTTCCACACGACTGCCTTGTGCTCGCCGACCCGGGCGGCGCTGCTGACCGGGCGCAACCATCATTCGGTCGGGTTCGGTGTGCTGACCGAGCTCTCGACCAACTATCCCGGCTACAACGCGATATTGCCCAAGAGCGCGGCGACGATCGGCGAGGTGCTGCGCCAGAACGGCTTCTCGACAGCCTGGTTCGGCAAGAACCATAACACGCCGGAGCATGACCTGACGCCGACCGGTCCGTATGATCGCTGGCCGAGCGGACTCGGCTTCGAGGAATTCTACGGCTTCATGGGCGGCGAGACCGATCCTTGGGCGCCCATGCTTTTCCACAACCATGAAGCGATCGACGCACCACACAACGATCCAAACTATATTCTCGACCACGATCTCGCCGACCACGCTGTCGGGTGGCTGCGTCTTCAGCACAGCGTCACACCGGATAAACCGTTCCTGCTGTACTACGCGCCGGGCACCACGCACTCGCCGATCGCGGCACCGAAAGCCTGGATCGCCAGGTTCAAGGGGAAGTTCGACCAGGGGTGGGACAAGGTCCGCGAGGAAACCTTCGCGCGCCAGAAGGCGGCAGGCATTATCCCGGCCTCAGCCGAGCTGACCCCGCGTCCGCCTGAACTGCCGGCCTGGGACTCGCTAAGTCCCGACCAAAAGAAGGTCGCGGCCCGGATGATGGAGGTCTATGCCGCGGCACTGGCCTATTGCGACGAGCAGATCGCGCGCATTATCCAACAGCTGCGCGAAAGCGGACAACTGGACAACACGCTCATCGTCTTCATCGAGGGCGATAACGGTGGCAGCGGTGAAGGCGGCCTGAAGGGCACGATCAACGAGATCATGTCGCAGAACGGCGTCCAACCGGACGAGGCGCAGATGCTGGCGGAGATCGACAGTATCGGCGGCCCGATGACGGCCAGCCAGTATCCGGCGCCGTGGGCGTGGGCGATGGACACCCCGTTTCAGTGGACCAAGCAGATCGCATCGCATTTCGGCGGAACCCGCAACGGCCTGATCGTCTCGTGGCCGGCGCGGATCAAACCCGACGGGAAAGTGCGGGACCAGTTCACCAGCGTGATCGACATTGCCCCCACGCTGTACCAGGCGATCGGCATAACGGCGCCGAGCATGGTGAACGGCGTGGCACAAAGGCCGCTGGAAGGCTTCAGCTTCGCGACAAGCTTCGCACAGGCCGGTGCGCCCAGCCTCCACACGACTCAGTATTTCGAGATCATGGGCAATCGCGCCATCTACAAGGACGGCTGGATCGCGTCGACGCATCCGCTGCGCCTGCCCTGGATGCCGCCGGTGCACGTCTCGCCGGACGAATATCCCTGGGAGCTGTATCACGTGGCGGCCGATTTTTCGGAGGCGCGCAATCTCGCAGCGCAGGAGCCGGCAAAGCTGGCGGAGCTGAAGGACGCCTTTTATGCCGAGGCGAAGAAATACAACGTCCTGCCGATCGACAGCCGCGGGTTCGACCGCCTGAACGACCCGAACCTGTTCCCGGAGCGGCCCCGTCTACATTACACCTTCTACCCAGGCTCCTACCGTTACGACAAAGGCGCCTGGCCTGACGTCAAGAACCGGTCATGGTCGGTCAGCGCCACGATTGATACACTCCCAGGCGCCGTGAACGGCATGATCGTCGGCGAAGGCGGACGATTCTGCGGCTGGGGGCTTCTGATGCAGGCCGGCAAGCCGGTCTTCATCTATCGCCGCTCACGCATGCAGGGCGATCTGGTTCGCATCGAGAGCCCGAGCCCGCTGCCGGCGGGCAACCACGTGATCAAAGTCACGTTCGACTATGACGGCGGGGGCATCGGCAAGGGTGGCGAGGTCCATCTGCTCATCGATGGCACAGAGGTCGGCCATGGGCATGTCGCCAAGACCGTGCCGGCTTGGATTTCGGAACCCGGCACCGTCGGGCGCGACGTGGGGACGCCCCTGACCGACGACTATGCGCTGCCGTTCACATTCGAAGGGAAGATCGAAAAAGTGGACTTCGACGTGGTGCCATCGGAGCCCCTAAGCCCGGACGACAAGGTCAAGATCCGCAGGACCCAGGCCGGCCGGGACTAACCGGCGTCCGCCGCACAGCGGAAGCCGATCGTTCCGGACCGGTCGCGGCCCGGCGCCATCAGCAGCAGCTTGCCGTGCTGGTCGTTGCGGTAGGCCTGCGGGAAATACCAGACCGAGCCTTGCGGCCGGTAGTGACTGCCGCCGCGCAGGATCGCCGCACGGGTATGCTCGTCCGCGAACTCGTCGGTCCACTGCCAGACATTGCCGACCATATCGAGCACACCGAACGGGCTGGCGCCGCCCGCATGGGCGGCCACCGCATCGGGCGGATTGAGCTTCCGGCCGTTCTCCGCCGCAGGCACAGCCTCGGCACGCCAATCCGAACCCCACGGGTACGCACGCCCGTCCAGGCCCTGGGCTGCATATTGCCATTCCCATTCGTGCGGCAGCCGCTTGCCCGCCCAAGCGGCATAGGCGCGGGCGTCCTCGAGCGACACCCATGTGACCGGCCGGTCTTCCCACCCCTGCGGATACGCGCCGTTCTTCCAGTCCTTCAGGAAATTCGCGTCGTCCTTGGGACGGTAATGCGCCGCGTCCAGGAAAGCCTTGAACTGGCGGTTGGTGACCGGTGTGCGGTCGATGAAGAAGCGCTTTATGGCGAGCGGCTGCTCGTGGAAGCGGCGGGGCGTCGGCTCCCAGGAGTAGGCCACGTCAACACCGTCCTGATCCGCGCCTTCGATCTCGATGCCGTGCACCTTGAACAGGAAATGCCCGGCCGGGATCTCGATCATGTCCGGCGGCGCACTGGCATACGGCTTCGTAGGCTCGATCGCGGTCATCGCCTGTCGCAGCGGCTGCCAGTGCTCGTTGAACTCAGCCAACGCCTTGGCCGTCATTGTACGCATCGTATCCATCAGAGCGTGCATCGCCGCATCGGGCTCGCCATGCACCGCCAGCAGCGCGCCGTAGCCGCGGGCCTCGATCGGAAAGGATAGCGTCGCCTGATCCCCGGTGACGACGGGGGTCAGCTCGACGCCGTGATAGAGATCGAACCAGCGGCTCCCTTGTGTTAACGGCACAGTCATCTGCGGCCCGTCAACGTCGTACGGATTGCGGTTGACAATCGTGAACACCGCGCGGTCTCCCCTGGGCCAGCGGCTGGCGAACACGCCAAAGCGGTGCGTCGGATAGAACGGCTCCCAGTCCGGGCTGGTCAGGTAAGGAGCGACCCCGCGCTCGATCGTGGCGACCCGGCGCGTGGCCTCGCTATCGCGCGGCGTGATGCCGTTCCAGATGCCCCAGACATTCTCCCAGGCCTCCCAGCCTTCGCCGTTAAAGAATGCGTATTGTAGATCGTCCGTCTTCGAATGGTTCCAGCGATCGGAGATGTTAACCATGTGACGCGGCTCGAGCCAGCGATAGCGGTCGAGCTTGGGCGCAAAGCCGAACTCGTACTGGCCCCAGGTCATGATGTTCCATGACAGCGCCTCGTCGGCAGGTGAGCCTTCAGGCTGGAAGGCGAGCGGATGCTTCAGCGCCTCGGCCGCCAGCGAGAAGGACGCCGGCACGCCGTCCTGCGTGTCGCCGTTCATGCCGTCGGCCTCGATCTCCGTCATCACCTTGGCGAGCGCCTTGGGCCACGGGTCACCGGGATCGCGCGAGCCCTGGTCCCACATCATGAAGGGGAACAGGACCCTGACACCACGCTTATGGAAATCCGCCACCATCTGCTTCACGCCGGCGATCCCGCCGGGCATCGACGTCAGCATGTCGATCTGGTTGCGGTCGTCGACGCCGATATTCGGATAGGTCGGCCAAATCAGTACGGCGTCGATGCCCCCGAAACGCGTTTTGAGGTCGTCGAGATAGCGATCGACCGTGTAGCGGCCCACAACCGGATCGTAGAGATAACGATCCTCGACCATCGCCTGGGGCTGCATGAAAGCGGACTGCGTCCAGGCGAGCGCGGGATTGCGGTAGCGCGTATCGTCCAACCCGATCCGGATCCGGCGCTCGTCGCGCCACCGCCGAACATCGGCGAGCCAAGCATCGTGCATCGCGACTGTGCACTCCGACCACGGCCCTTCCCACGGTTCCGGATAGTTCGCGCACGGGCCTGCAATCATGCTTTGCTTGAAGGCGCCCCAGGCGACGAAGCGGGAATCCTGAGCTTGCGCCTGGAAGGACAGCGAGGTCATAAGGCAGCAGGCGAGCATGGTTGGGCGGATCATCATCCGCCAAAACTAAGGGGATCCCCACCGATACGGCTAGTACCGAAGCACCCAGCGATTTGCCTTGGAACGAAAGCCTACATCAGACCCATGGCGCGCAAGCTGGCAGGCTCGCCTTTGCCGATGACAATGTGATCATGAATCGCGATGTTGAGAGGGCCGGCTGCCTTCGCAATCTCTCGCGTCATGTCTATATCGGCACGCGAAGGAGTCGGGTCGCCGCTAGGATGGTTGTGAACCAGGATCAAGGCGGTCGCACCCAGTTCCAGTGCTCGCTTTACAACCTCGCGCACGTAGACCGGTGTGTGGTCTACGGTGCCGCGCGCCTGCACCTCATCGCCGATCAGCCGGTTCTTGCGGTCGAGGAACAGCAGCCGGAAATGTTCGTTCGCCTCATGGGCCATCGCGGCGCGCAAGTAATCGATCAATGCGGACCAGGACGACAAGACCGGCTGGGTCATCACCTTTTGCCGTCCAAGCCTAAGTCCGCTCGCTTGAACCACCTTCAAGAAGGCCACCGATTTGTCAGAGAGACCTTTAACGGCGGCCAGTTGCCCCGGTGAGGCGCTGAGCACACCGGCGAAATCACCGAAGCGCCGGACCAACTCCTTAGCCAGAGGTTTCGTGTCTTTTTGCGGGATGGCCGCAAACAGCAGCAACTCCAGAAGTTCGTAATCCGGCATCGAATCCGCGCCGCCGGTCATAAAGCGAGCGCGCAACCGGTCGCGATGGCCGACATGTCCCGGTTTGGCGGGATCGGGTTCAGGCGGCGGCAAGCCGTCCACCTTGCCGGTCGCCGTCACTCGCGTCAGGCCGCGATATAAGGCGGCTTGGTGTATCCGGCCGGCGACAGGGTGAAGATTTCGACCCCCGTATCGGTAACGCCGATCGTGTGCTCGAACTGTGCCGACAGCGAACGATCCCGGGTGACCGCCGTCCAGCCGTCGTCAAGGATTTTCACCTCGTGCCGACCGACATTCACCATCGGCTCGACCGTGAAGATCATACCGGAGCGCAGCATCAGCCCTTGGCCTGGCCGGCCGTAATGCACGACCGACGGGGATTCGTGGAAGATCTTACCCGTGCCGTGGCCGCAAAAGTCGCGCACCACCGAGAAGCGATGGGCTTCGACGAAGCTTTGAATCGCGTGGCCGAGATCACCCAAAGTCGCGCCCGGCTTGATCATCGCGATGCCGCGCATCATCGCATCGTAGGTGACGTCGACCAGCTTGCGCGCACGGATCGATACCTTGTCGCCAACAAGATACATGCGGCTGGAATCGCCGTGCCAGCCATCCACCGTCGGCGTTACGTCGATATTGACGATATCGCCCTCGATCAGCTTCCGTGGCCCCGGAATGCCGTGACAAACGACATGGTTGATCGAGATGCAGACAGACTTGGGATAGCCCTTGTAGCCGAGGGGCGCCGGAATGCCGCCACGATCACGCTGGAACTGCTCGCAGAGCGCATCGATCTCTTCCGTCGTCACGCCGGGCTTCACGAACGGCGTGATGTAGTCGAGCGTTTCCGCCGCTAGCCGGCCGGCAACCCGCATGGCGGCGAAATCGGCCGGACCATGGATGACGACCGACGGATCGTCCGCGGGCTCTCGATAGGCAGTTTGACGGTTCATGAACGGCTCAGACAAAAAGGAAGGTTGCAGCATCGACTAACCGACGCGCCGGATCAAGATTGGGATGGTCAACGCCATCGGACAAGAACCGCTTTGATATAGGAGATTTGCAAACCCCGTTTTAGGCTTTGGTGATGACCAACACGAATCCCGCCCCCACCGCCGCCGTCCTTATCATCGGCAATGAGATCCTGTCTGGCCGTACGCAGGATGTGAATCTGAACTGGATCGCTGGGAAGCTGGTGGCACGCGGCATACGCCTCCACGAGGCGCGCGTCGTGCCCGATATCGAGGACGAGATCGTCTCCGCCGTGCAGGTATTGTCTGATCGGTACGATTACGTCTTCACGACCGGCGGCATCGGACCGACACATGACGACATCACGGCGGATTCCATCGCCAAGGCATTCGGCGTGCCGGTCATCGTCCATCCTGAGGCGAAGGCGCGGCTGGAGGCCCATTACGGGACCGGCAACGTCAGCGCGGCGCGCATGCGCATGGCGCGGGTCCCGGAGGGCGCCGTCCTGGTCGACAACCCGGTTTCCAAGGCGCCGGGTTTCCGCATCCGCAATGTCTTCATCATGGCCGGGGTGCCAGCGATCATGCGGGCGATGCTGGACGGGATCGTTCCGACTCTCGCCGAAGGTTTGCCGATCCGCCAGCGGGCGATCGCTTCTCATATCGCCGAAAGCGTGTTGGCGGAGCCCTTGGAAGCGATCCAGAACCGCCACCCTACCGTCGATATCGGCAGCTACCCCTGGTTTCGCGACGGAACATCGGGGGTTACGCTGGTCGCGCGCGGCACCAATCCCGGAATCCTGGATGCCGTTGCGGACGAGATATCGGCGATGATCCGCGATCTGGGGGGCGAACCGGTTCTGGAGGGCGCCGACTAGCTGTTATTCAGCGGCTTGCGGCAGCGGTTCGCCGGCGTGGCGGCGGCTATAGAAGAAATAAACGGCGAACCCGATCGCCAGCCAGATCACCAGCCGTATCCAGGTTTCTACCCCGAGCGACACCATCATCGCCAGACAGACGACAATGCCGGCGATCGGGATAAAGGGGACCCAAGGCGTGCGAAACGGCCGGTCGAGCTCCGGCCGGGTCCGCCGCAGCACCATCACGCCGATACAGACAATGATGAAAGCGAGCAACGTGCCGATTGAGGTCATCTCGCCCAGGATCGAGATCGGGATGAAGCCTGCGAACAGGCTGACAAAGACCATGAACAAGAGGTTGGATCGCCAGGGTGTCCGCCAGGTCGGGTGGATGTCGCTGAAGAATTTCGGCAGCAGCCGGTCCGCCGACATCGCGCGGAAAACGCGCGATTGGCCCAGCAGCATCACCAGGATCACCGATGTTTGGCCGGCGACGATACCGAACTTCACCAGCACCTTCAGGATCGGGAACGGCGTCATGTCGATCGCCGTCGCGGTCGGCGCTGAATCGCCCTTCAGCGCCTGGTAATTCACCATGCCGACTAGGACCAGCGAGAAGGCGATATAGAGCAGAGTGCAGATCACGAGCGAGCCCATGATGCCCCATACCATGTCCTTCTGCGGGTTCTTTGCCTCCTGGGAGGTCGTGGAGATGGCATCGAAACCGATATAGGCGAAAAAGATGATTCCGGCGGCGCGGAAGATGCCGCTGATGCCGAATTCGCCGAACGAACCGGTATTTTCAGGGATGAACGGCACGTAATTGGCCGTGTTCACGAAGAAAGCGCCCACGACGATAACCGCGATCACGATTGCCACCTTGATGATGACGATCGCCATGTTGACCCTGGCCGATTCCCCGATGCCGCGCATCAACAGCAAGGAGATAGCGACGATGACGGCGATAGCGCCGAAATTGACGTTGACCCCGGCGATCGGGATGACCGTCGCGAGCTTGATGCCCAGACTGTCGAACAGCTCCACCAAGTGGCGCGACCAGCTGACGGAGACGGTGGCAGCGCCGATCGCGTATTCCAGCACGAGGTCCCACCCGATGATCCAGGCAACGAACTGGCCGAGAGTTGCCTGCGCGTAGGTGTAGGCGCTGCCCGAAACCGGGATCATCGCTGCCAACTCGCTGTAACACAGGCCCGCGAGGCCGCAGCCGATCGCCGCGATGATGAAGGACAGCACGACGGCCGGCCCGGCATTTTCCCCCGCCGCCACGCCGGTCAGCGAGAAAAGGCCCGCGCCGATGATCGCACCGATACCCAGCGCCACCAGGTTCACCGGCCCCAGCACCCGCTTCAGTTTGTAGTCCCCTTCATCCCCATCGGCGATGACCTGTTCGAACGGCTTGACGGCGAAGAGCGATTTTTGGGGCATCGGTTTCCGGGAAGGATGGTTCGGAAAAAACTGACCTTCGGCGACTGCCGGACAAATGGCAAGCGCCTTTGCATAGGCCCTATGCGTGCCAGACAAGCCTCCATGTTCGGTAGACAAGTCGGAGCACCTCTGCTCTTGTTCGATCAAAATTCGGGAGGATGGGACATGGACAACTACGCAGCCGGCGCCACGGGATCTGGGCTCAAATTGGCCGAGCGCGTCATCCCTATACCGAAATCGGTGAGCCCTGAAGCACAGGCTTCCCTGGCCATCGCCCGGCCCGCAAATCCGCCTTTTCCTCCGATCGAAGACGTCGCCGGCTGGAAGCAACTGATTGCCCATATGAACGCCGGCATGGCGGAGGCAATGCGCGATCCGATCATGGCTCTACCCGTCACCTCTCACCTTGAGATGATCGCCGGGATTCCCGTCTATGTCGCCGAGCCGCCGGACGTTCCGGCCGGGAACCGGGACAAGGCAATGGTCTATTTCCACGGCGGCGGACTGGTGTTGTTGGGCGGCGAATGCGTCGAGCTTTTTGCGCGCATGGAGGCGATGAGCACGCGCTGCAGGGTCTATGCGGTCGACTACCGCAACCCGCCCGACCACCCCTATCCAGCGGCAATTGACGACTGCATCGCGGTCTATCGCGCACTCTTAGACAGCTATAGCCCCGCGCAGCTCGTGATCTCCGGTGCGTCTGGCGGCGGTAATCTGGCGGCCGCGGTGCCGCTCAAGATGCGCGATCTGGGGGTGCCCCTGCCCGCGGTCATCGGCCTGTGGACGCCAGAGGTCGATCTCACGGAATCCGGTGACACGTTCCACACCAACGAAGGGATTGATGTTGTGCTGAAGCGCGGCCTGCCGGCGATGAACGCACTCTATGCCAACGGTGCGGACCTTGCGCACCCCTATCTGTCGCCGCTGTTCGGCGACTTCACCAAAGGCTGGGCGCCAACGTTCATCCAGACCGGCACGCGCGATGTGTTCCTATCCAATTCAGTTCGCATCCACCGCAAGCTGCGCAATGCAAACGTGGTAGCCGAGCTGCATGTCGGTGAGGCGATGCCGCACGGAGGGTTCGGCAACGCGCCGGAGGACTATGAGATCAGGCTGGAGTTCATGAAGTTCCTGGCGAAGCATGCCGGCTGGGCCGCACCCTGACCGGGTGCGTCAATACAAAGGCTGGCAATCGCAATAGGCGGGTGGTAAGAGCCCGGCCCTGACTTCGCGGTGAAGTCTTTAGAACCTTTTGCGCGCGGCTTTGCAGAGCCGACGGAACGATTTCGGAGCGTTTCCCATGGCCGAGGCCATTTTGATGACCATGTCCCCCGAGCAGATCGGGGATATCCTGAAAGGCGCGGGTTACCGGGCCGAGCATCGGACCGACGCTAGTGGCCTGCCGCTCATCGCCAGCGCGACGAGCGGCATCAACTTCAACATCCGCATGGGCAACCGCGCCAACGCCCCGGCGGAAGGCTTCATCGACTTCACCTATCTGACGATCATCAAGATCAATGGTGAGTTCCCCATCGACAAGGTCAACGAGTGGAACCGCAACCGGCGCTTCTCGCGTTTACACAAGGTCGACGACTTCATTGTCCTGGACATGGATGTGATCGTGGCCGGCGGCATTACCGAGCAGCATTTCCGCGCCACAATGGAATTGTGGGAGCGGATGTTGCAGGAACTGATGGCCTGGTTGCGCGGCGACGCACCGGCAAACGCCGCCTGATCGCATCAGATCGGGAAAAGGGGGCCTCGGCCCCTTTTTTATTGCGCCGATGCCATATGATTAAAGGCTAGCGTAGGGTCGATGGCTCAAACGCCGTGCTGATGTGTTAGTAGACGAAAGCGGCAGCCTCGAGAACGGCGGTCGCTTGAGGCGCGAGGGATCGGCATGGCGCGCGGAGCGCTGAAGATACGGCGAAACGACGGCGGTGCGGGCGGTTCCGCGCTGGAGACGGTAGTCGTCGCCGCGACGGTGATCGCGGCGCTCTATCTCGGCCGTGCGATCGCGATCCCGATCGCGATCGCGATCCTGATCAGCTTTTCCCTCGGCCCGCCGGTTGGCTGGCTAGGTCATCGCCTGGGCCGGATAACGGCCATCCTTGCGGTTGTGCTGCCGGCCCTACTTGGAATTATCGCCTTCGCCTATGTGGTGACGACGGAAGTCGGCCGCCTCGCAATCAACATCCCCGCCTACCAGACCAACATCGAAACCAAGGTTCGTGGCGTAGCCGACGCGCTGCCGTCTCGGGCGATGCTGGATCGCGGGACCGCTTTTTTACGCAAGCTACGCGCCCACACGCAACCTGCGGCGAATACCCCTTCGACGTCACGCGGAAATAAGGCGCATGATGCCGGCGTGCCGGCGACTAATCCGGGCAAGCCGCTTCCGGTCGAAATCCAGAATCCCGACCCCACGCCCGTCGATCTTTTGCAGACGGTCCTTGGCCCGCTTGTCGGACCCATTGCCGACACCGCATTGGTCATCCTGTTCGTCATCTTCTTCCTGGCTGAAAAGGAAGCGCTGCGGGATCGGCTGATCCGTCTGGCCGGCGTTCGCGACCTGCACCGCACGACAATGGCAATGGACGAGGCGGGCAAGCGCGTCAGCCGCTATCTGCTCATGCAGACCCTGGTCAATTCAGCATTCGGTGTTGTGATTGCCAGCGGGCTTTATGCGCTCGGCCTGCCGAACGCTGCATTGTGGGGTGCGATCGCCGCCATGCTGCGCTTCATCCCCTATCTCGGCACGATCGGCGCTTCCGTTTTGCCTTTGGCACTGGCTTTCGCCGTCGACCCCGGTTGGACAATGCTGTTCGGTACTGCCGGCCTGTTCTTGGGCCTCGAGATGCTGACCGGTAATGTGGTCGAGCCGTTGCTCTACGGCTCCAGTACCGGCCTGTCGGCGATCGCCCTGGTGATCTCGGCGATCTTCTGGACCTGGCTATGGGGGCCGATCGGGCTGCTGCTAGCCACGCCGCTGACGGTCTGCATCGCGGTGGTCGGCCGATATGTGCCGCAGCTGGCCTTCCTGGACGTCCTGCTGGGGAACCAGACCCCGCTGCGACCGGAGGAAGCTTTCTATCAACGGCTTCTGGCCGGACATCCGGACGAAGCTATGTCGCAGGCGGAAGAGGCAATCCGGACGCAACCGTTGGCCGAATTCCTGGATCAGGTGGCGCTGCCTGCACTTATCCTGGCCGAACGGGATCGCGTTCGCGGCGAGTTGGAGGACGAGCACGCGCAACAAGTGGCGGACGGCGTCAAGGAAGTGTTGTCGCGGCTGCAGCCGCCTCGCGCCAAACCAAAAGAACCGCGCCTTGGAGGGCCGGTGACGATTTCGGATCATACGGACATCGTGCTCTGCGTCGCGGGTCGGGGTGTATTGGATGAAGCGGCCGCGTGCCTGCTGGCGCACTTGCTGGAGGAACTGCCGCTCAAGATCGCCATCCTGCCGCACGCGTCGGCGCTTAAGGCAATTGTGCCCGACGCCGACCGGCCGCGAATAAAAATCGTCTGCCTGTCCTATCTCGACCGGGAGGCTACGGCGCAGGCGCGCTATCTGGTTCGACGGTTCCGCCAGCAGATCGAAACCCAAATCTGCGTGGTTGGTGCTTTCTGGGGGTTGGAGACCGATGGTGAAGCGCTGGAGCAAGCGCGCATCGAGACGCGCGCTGACCGCATCGCCATCTCACTGCGCGGCGCGACCGAGGCGGTCAACAATGCCCAGAAGGGCGTTATGTCGCCAGAGGCCGACGGCGAACCCGAACTCGTCGATCTTGCTCACCAGATTTCAAGCGTGATCGAGCGGACCGCCTGACATGCAGGCCGATGTTGGCTGACGCGCGCCAAGCCGCTAGCATCCTCCAAGTTGAATTCATCCCGGAAAGAAGCAATGCGAAAAACTGTCTTCGCCGCCCTGGTTCTTCTGCTTGGCATCCTTCCTGTCGCAGCGGAAGCCGCTTGCCCGGCACTGCCCAAGATGCCGCAAATGCCCCAAGGCGCTAGCGCCAGCGAAGAGGACATGAAGGAGGGTCGCCAGAAACTACAAACATACGTGAATCTCCTCCAGAACTATCAGAAATGCATGGAGGACCAGATCAAGAATGCGCCGCCGGACACCAAGCCGGAGACGAAGCAGAAATGGCAGGCGAACGCCGATATTGCCATCGACGCGGCGCACGAAATCGCAGACATCTATTCGATTCAGCTGCGCGCGTTCAAAGCGCGGCAACAGTAGATTTCAGGCCATGTGCAGCGGAGTCGCGCTTGACGCGACACACCGTTGCACCATATGATCCCCTATCGGGATCCAAGAACGCGGCTGCCGTAATGCCAGGCACCGCAGGGTCGGGAGGATGTGAATGCACTGGTCTGACATCGCGAACGTCAACGAGGCGCAGATCAACACGCTGGTCTCGTTCTGGGCGCAGGGCACCGCGGCGATCCTAAGCTTGGTTCTTGCCGCCGAGATTATCTTGCGCGCGGCAGCGTGGTGGGAGAACCGGAAGTCAACGACGCCCCGTCCGCTGGTTGCGCGTGACGCCCCCGCCAATTTCGTCCTGTTCGTGCACTCGATCCTGATCGATGTGATCTTCGGCAATGCCTTGATCCTGGCCGGGCTGTTTCTGGGGCAGAGGCTGACCGGCTGGCATATTCCGTTCAACATCTACACCATTCCCCTTTATTTCCTGGCCGGCGAATTCTGGCACTACATCTATCACCGGATGAGTCACGAGGTGCGCATCTTCTGGGCGGACCACTCGATCCACCACAGCTCGCGCGACTACGAGTTCTTCACCTCGTGGCGGCTGCCGCCCGGCACCTTCATCTATAAGGCGATCTGCATCATCCCGATGGGCCTGCTGGGTTTCTCGCCGATCCCTTTCATGTTCATGTCAAAGGGGATCTCGTTCCAGACCTTTATCCACACCCAGCGGATCGGCTCCATGGGCTGGTTCGACAAGTTCTTCTGCTCGCCAGTCAACCATTCGATCCACCATGCCTGCAACCCGCAATACATGGACAAGAATTACGGCGGCATGACGATGATCTTCGACCGTCTGCTCGGCACGTTCATCCTGCCGAATGAGGAGAAGATCAAATTCGGCATTACCAAGGATGTCGGTTCGCACGACCCGTTCGTGATCTGGTCGTTCGGCTTCAAGCAACTGCTGGTCGACGTGTGGCATGCCCCCGGACTGGCCGCCAAGGCGATCGTGCTGTTCGGCAAGCCGGGTGAGACCTACAACCACCCCCCCAAGCCCAAGGACATCGCGGTCGACGATCCGATCATGGTGGCCGCCGAGTAACCGTCGTTCTTCTGGAGTTCCCGGCGAATGGCCGTTGACGTTTTGATGCCTGTGGCCGTCGTGCTGTTCTTCACGATGGTCACGACGCTGCGCTTTTCCATTGAAGGCACGCTGAAAACCGGGAATCCGGTGCTGCGCGTGCTTACCCACCCCGCCTGGCTCTATCCGTTGGTGGCGACCGGCGGCTTTACCCTCGGCGCGTTCTATTACGGCAAGATGTCCCCCTGGCCGCCGGCGACGTTTCACATGATCGGCGAGAAATACGGCCTCTGGGGAGCCATCGCAGCGACCGAGGCGGCAATCACCGCCGACATTTGGCTGCTGTGGGCCGCCGCCACGACCTTCAAGATTTTCTCGCCGCCGCACGACGCGCGGATCGTGAAATATTACTATGCGGCGAATTTCCTGATCGGCGGCTATCTGATAGCCCGCTTCCTACATGTCATCGACATGGGGTCGATCGGACTGCTGCCCCGCTGACTTAGGGCCGGACATGACCAGCATATCCAAAGAAGAAGTCTCAGCCGAAAGAACCCGCGCAATCGCCTTGCCCGCGATCGCCGCGATCCTGATCTTCGCGCTGATCGCCTATATCCAGTTCTCGACCTTCCTGGGCCAGTACGGCTTTATTGCCCAATTGCCGCTGGGCATCGCCTTCTATTACTGCTGGGCATGGCATGTCCGCCTGTCCAAGCGGGCCGAGGCGCGCGCCGCTCACTTGAAAAAGTGAACCGGTAGATTCCCCTCCCATAATCCCGCATAAGACGTCGGAAGGTCGCGCCTGAACCAAGCGGCTTGGTATCATGACGGGAGGAACCATGGTGGACAAATCGCGTCTGCCCAGCCGGCACTCGACTCAAGGACCGGAACGGGCGCCGCAGCGCGCGCTGATGTACGCGGCGGGCGTGCCCGAGGGCGGGGTCGACCTGCCGCTGGTCGGCATCTTCACCACCTGGAACGACGGTTCCCCTTGCAGCCTGGGCCACCGCGAGCAGGCCAACGCCGTGCGCGGCGGCATCAAGGCCGCCGGCGGCACGCCATTCGAATTTACCACCATCTCCGTCAATGACGGTGTTTCGAACGGCCACCAGGGCATGAAAGCCTCGCTGGTGTCGCGCGAACATATCGCCGATTCCGTCGAGCTGGTGGTGCGCGGTCACGCCTATGACGCGACGGTCTGCATCGGGGGCTGCGACAAGAACCTGCCGGCGATGATGATGGCGATCCTGCGTCTGGATGTGCCGGCGATCTTCCTCTATGGCGGATCGACCATGCCCGGCCGTGACCACGGTAAGGACATCACCATCATCAACGTGTTCGAGAATGTCGGCGCCCATGCGATGGGCAAGATCGACGACAAGCGCCTGAAGGAGCTTGAGCGCATCGCGGTGCCGACCGGTGGAGCCTGTCCGGGCCAATTCACCGCCGTCACGATGGCTTCGGTCTCAGAAGCCATCGGCCTGGCCCTGCCCGGCTCGGCCACGATCCCCTCCGTCTATTCCAGCCGACTGGCGCTCTGCGAGGAGGTCGGGCGGCAGGTAATGGTGCTGGTCGAAATGGGCATCCGCCCGCGCACCATCGCGACACGCGCGGCGTTCGAGAACGCTGCCGCGGTCGTCGCGGCCTCTGGGGGGTCGACGAACGCAGCGCTACATCTCCCGGCGATGGCGCACGAGGCCGGAATCGAGTTCACCATGGACGATGTGGTCAAGGTGTTCGACCGCACGCCCTATTTGGCCGATCTGCAGCCGGGCGGACGCTATCTGGCCAAGGATCTGGACGAAATCGGCGGCGTACCGGTGCTGATGAAGGTGCTGTTGGACGGCGGCTATCTGCACGGCGACTGCATGACGGTGACGGGCAGGACCGTGGCCGAGAACCTTAAGGACGTCGTCTTTCCGGAAAACCAAGATATCGTACGGCCGCTATCCAAGGCCTTGTCGCCGCGTGGCGGTATCGTCGGGCTAAAGGGCAACCTCGCGCCGCTCGGCTCAGTCTGCAAGGTGGCGGGTCTGAAGCGCAAGACCTTCACGGGGCCTGCCCACATCTTCGAATCCGAGGAAGACTGCCTGCACGGCATCCTCAGCCAGTCCTACAAAGAGGGCGAGGTTCTGGTGATCCGCAACGAGGGGCCGCGGGGCGGTCCCGGCATGCGGGAAATGATCTCGGCAACCGCCGCGCTTTACGGCCAGGGCATGGGCGAGAAGGCGGCGCTGATAACCGACGGGCGGTTCTCCGGTGGCACGCGCGGCCTATGTGTCGGCCATATCGGGCCCGAGGCAGCTTCGGGCGGGCCGATCGCACTGCTGCGGGACGGCGACATCATCAAGATCGATTGCGATGCCGGCACGATCGATGTCGAACTGTCGGAGGAAGAACTGGCGGTCCGCCGCAGGGACTGGACACCACGCCCCGCGGCCTCCGGTTCCGGCGCGTTGTGGCGCTATGCCCAGATCGTCGGCGACGCCGCCCACGGCGCCACGACGCACCCGGGCGCCAAGATGGAAGGAAAGCCTTACGCGGAAATCTGAACGGCCCAGCGCGGGTGTTCCAGCACGCGCGGGTTCACAAGGTTTTCAGGTATTTCGCCGTTTGCCACGCTGGCAATCGCACGGAACGCGCTCTCGGCGATCCCGCGATAGCATTCGTCGGTCCAGCATAGCGAATGGGGCGTGACGATCACGTTGTCCAGCTTGAGGATCGGGTTATCCGGCGAGACCGGCTCCTGCTCGAACACGTCGAGCGCCGCCCCGGCGATCCGGCGGTCGCGAAGCGCCTCATAGAGCGCCGGCTCGTCAACGATCGGCCCGCGCCCGGTATTGATTAGATAGGCCGAGGGTTTCATCAGCCCAATCTCGCGAGCACCGATCAGATGACGGCTTTCCGGCGTCAGCGGGGCGTTGATGCAGACGAAATCGGATTCACGAAGGACAGTATCGAGATCGACCTCGCGCACATTCAGCGCCGCGGCCTCGGCCGGATGGCGGCGCGGCGAGGTCGCCAGATGCACCATGTCGAGCGGCGCTAGCAGGCGGAACGATTCCTGCGCGATGCTGCCGAATCCGACAGAGCCCACCACCTTGCCGACCAATCCCTCACCCATATGGCGCGTACGTTCGTGCCAACCGCCGGTGCGGGTCAGCCGGTCCTTGGTGAACAGCTTGTGCGACAGGGCCAGGATGAAGGTCAGGATCGTGGTCGCGACAGGCCGGCGCACACCGTCCGGCGCATTGGCGACCAGTACGCCGGCCCGATCGCACACGGCCAGGTCGACATTGTCATAACCGGCACCGAACCGGGCGAGCAGCTTCAGCCTGACGTCGCTCCCCGAAAGGCTTTCTGCCGTCATCGCCGGGCGAAGCGACATGATCGCGTCGAACTCCGCGACATCCGTCGGGGTGATCCGGTCGTTCCATGCCGGCAGGAACTCCCACGTAAGGCCCGGAACGGCATCCAGCACGGCAAAGGCACGGGCATCGAATCCTGGCTGGTCGCCGTCCGGCGCCATGCAATCGCGGGTCAGGCCAAGGCGGAAGACTGTGCTCATCGAATCACGCTTTCTGAATTTGATGCCATGCGGCTGTCAGCAGCCTGGCCATCCGCTCCGCCCAGATTTCCTGCCCGGCGTCGTCGTCGATCAGGTCCTGGCGGATCTCGATTTCGGCATAGGGAAGCCCACGCCGCTCGGCATGGACCGGAATGGTGTAGTCGCTTTCGTCGCTGACCGCGTAGGGCTGGTTGTCGCCGACTACCAGCCCGTCCTCCTGCGCCAGCAGCCGCATCATCGCATGGGCGATGCGCGGGTCGCGATTATAGAGCATGCCGGTATGCCAGGGCCGCGCCACGCCGCGATAGATCGGGGTGAAGCTGTGGACCGCGACCAGAGCCGTAGGAATGCCGGCCTCCGCACGTCGGTCCAGTTCCGCCGCGATGTGGTCATGATAGGGGCGGAAAATCTCCACCACCCGCAATGCGCGATCAGCGGGGGAGAGATCGCGATTGCCCGGGATCTCTGTATCCTCGCTCCGTGTCGCGATCGAGGTCGGGACCTCAGGCGAGCGATTGCAGTCGATGACCAGCCGGGAATAGGTCTGCAGGATGGCGAACGCAGAGAGACGTGCCGCCATCCGCCGCGCGACGCCGGCGGCGCCGATATCCCAGGCGATATGCCGCCTCCGCTCCGCTTCGGCCAAGCCGAGCGTGCCAAGGCGGCGCGGGATAAGGCTGCCCGCGTGATCGCAGACCAGCAGGAACGGCGTATCGTTCGGCTGGCCCAGTGTGGCGACAGCGGACGGTTCGTCGTGGTGGAGGAGCAGGGCGGGTTCGTTCATGGCTGACGGCATCGGTTAGGATCGACAATAGGTTAGAGGACAAATCCTTTGCGTTAAACATCGACCAGGGTCATGTTTGGCCAAATACCGTTGGCCGCCTGAGGCGTGAATGGGGAAAAAGTTTCCGGCTGGCGATGGGGAGATGCGCGAGCGCGTGCGTGCGTTCGACTGGTCCACGACGGATCTCGGCCCGATCGACAGCTGGCCGCAAAGCCTGAAGACCGCCGTCGAACTGATGATGGCGACCCCCCTGCCCATCGTGATGGTGTGGGGGGAGAAGCGGCTGATGCTCTACAACGATCTCTATGCCGTGTTCGCCGGAAACCGTCACCCGCAGGCCCTCGGCGCGGCGGTTCGGGAGATCTGGCCGGAGATCACCGATATCAACGCCGGCATCATCGACAGGGTCATGGCGGGCGAATCGATCACGCTCGAGGGCGAACGGCGTGTCCTCTATCGCAAGGACGTGGCCGAAGAGGTTTGGATGAACCTGCATTACGCGACGGTCCGCGACGAGAACGGTGCCGGCGTCGCGGCAATGATCACGGTTATCGAGACGACCGAAAAGCGGGCGATGGAAGGGCGCCTCAAGGCCCGCGAAGAACTTTTCCGGACAATGGCGGAATCGATCCCGAACCATGCCTGGACGGGCGGCTCGGACGGCATGCTCGATTGGTTCAACCGGCGGGTCTACGAGTATACCGGCACCGAGGCGCCCGAGCTCGACGGCGATCGCTGGGGCGCGGTCGTGCATCCCGAGGATTTGCCCCGCGCCGCGGAGCGTTGGGCCAAGTCCCTGTCCGACGGCTCCCCTTATGAGGTCGAATTCCGGTTGCGCAGGCACGATGGCGCATATTCCTGGTTTCTGGGACGCGCTTTGCCGGTCAGGGACGAAGTAGGCAGGATCATCCGCTGGATAGGCACCAATACCGACATCAGCCGTCAACGCGAAGTCGAGGAGGCGCAACGGGCGCTGAACCTCACGCTAGAAATGCGGCTGGCAGAACGGACCGCCGATCGCGATCGCATGTGGCAGCTGAGCCAGGATCTGATGGTCGTTGTCGACGACACGCCGGAGGTCCCGATCATGGCGGTGAATCCCGCTTGGCAGCGCATGCTCGGCTGGAGCCCAGCCGAGATGCTAGGCCGGTCGGCGATCGATTTCATCCACTCCGACGACATGCTTCCCCTGCAACAGGGTCTGCAGCCCTACAAGGAGATGCTGACCGTCGATGGGCGACTGGTTAGAACCTATGACAACCGCTATCGGCACAAGGATGGCACTTGGCGCTGGATTTCATGGACCGTTGTTGCCGACGACGGCGTCTTGCAAGGCGTCGGACGCGACGTGACCGCCGACAAGGCGCGGGCCGAGGCCCTGGCGCAGACGGAAGCGCAGTTGCGCCAAGCACAGAAGATGGAGGCGGTCGGGCAGCTGACCGGCGGCATCGCGCATGACTTCAACAACATGCTGGCGGTTGTCATCGGCAGCCTTGGGTTGGTAACGCGCCGCCTGGCCAAAGGTGACACCGACGTATCGCGCCTAGCCGACAGCGCGCTGGAAAGCGCGACCCGCGCGGCCTCGCTGACCCACCGTCTTCTGGCCTTTTCGCGACAGCAGCCGCTGAACCCCGAGGCAATCGCTGCCAATCGCCTCGTCTCGGGTATGTCCGAACTGCTCGCGCGAACGCTGGGCGAGACAATCCGCGTGGAAACTGCACTCGATCCCGCATTGTGGTCGGCGCAGGCCGATCCGCATCAATTGGAAAGCGCCCTGCTGAACCTCGCGGTCAACGCGCGTGACGCTATGTCCGAGGGTGGCGTCCTGACGATCAGGACCGCAAATGTCGAAGTTGACGACCGCGACACACGGCAACATCCCGGGGTCGCGCCGGGCCGATATATCACGATCGACGTCGCTGACACCGGAACCGGCATGAAGCCCGAAGTCGCCGCCAGGGCATTCGAGCCGTTCTTCACGACCAAGGAAGTGGGCAAGGGAACCGGGCTGGGCCTCAGCCAAGTCTACGGCTTCGTTCAGCAGTCCGGCGGCCATGTGCTGATCGATAGTACCTTGGGACGCGGCACCAGCGTCCGGCTCTATCTTCCGCAGTCGCAGTCGCAGCCGGACGCCGAAGCAAAAGCGCCCAGACGAAACCCCGAGACAAACCCATCCGACGCGGCTCCAACGATCCTGATCGTCGAAGACGAGCCGGCTATGCGGCAACTGGCGATCGAGGCGCTGGGTGAACTGGGCTATCGCGTGCTGGAAGCGGACAGCGCCGCCGCTGCGCTGAAGATGCTGCAAGTACATTCCGAAATCGACCTGATGTTCACCGACTTCGTGATGCCGGCCATGAACGGCGCCAAGCTCGTGGAGATGGCCCGGCTTCAACGCCCGGATCTGAGAGTGCTTTTCACCACCGGTTACACACGCGATTCGGCGATCCAGAACGGCGCATTGATGACCGGCGTCGAACTGCTGGGGAAGCCCTACACGCTCGACCAGTTAAGCACGAAAATCCGGGAAATCCTGAGAGTGTAGCGGAAGAAAGCGTACCGGAAAGCAAACGGCCCAACCCCGCAAGATTGAAAATAGGCAATATTTCTGGCAGCAAGCCGCTTTAGTCATTACCGCGGTGTATAAGCGGGAGTAGGCCGACCGACCGTGCCGAGCCACGGACGGCAGGTAACCAGGATATCGATGACACAAGTGCAAAGCGTCAAAACTGCCAGCCGCGCCCGGGTGCCCGAGCCACCATCGGCGCTGCCCAAGCCTCCGTCGATGGGCAGGAATCTGGCGCTGGCCTATGCGGATTTCGTGGTTAGCCTGGAAAGCTGGCGCATGTGGCTGCTGCTGGGCATGAACGACATCCGGCAGCGTTACCGGCGATCGCGGCTAGGCCAGTTCTGGATCACGATGGCGATGGCGACCACCATCGTCTCGCTCGGCATCCTTTATGCCTATCTGTTCAAGATGCCGCTTGGGCAATATCTGCCATATCTGGGCACCAGCTTCGTCATCTGGAGCCTTATCTCCAGCGTCGTAATGGATTCCTGCACTGTGTTCATCAGCGCGGAAGGTTTTATCCGGCAGGTTCCGCTGCCGAAAAGTGTGTTCGTCCATCGGATGCTGGTGCGTAACGCCGTCATCTTCTTCCACAACTTGATCATCCTGCCGTTCCTGTTCGTGATATTCCGCGTGCCGATCGGCTGGTCGTTGCTGGAAGCGTTTGCCGGCATCGCGATGATCCTGCTGAACGGCGTCTGGATTGGGCTGTTTCTCGGCACGGCCTGCGCGCGGTTTCGCGACCTGCCGCAGATCGTCGCCAGCCTAGTACAAGTTGCGTTCTACCTGACGCCGGTGATGTGGCGGCCGGTTCAGCTGCCGCCCCGCTTCGCGCATCTGACCGCCTTCAATCCGTTTCAGGCGTTTCTCGAAATCGTGCGGGCGCCGCTGCTTGGATCATCGGCGCCCGCGATGGACTGGATCGTGGCGGGCACCGTCACCGTTGTCGGCTTTGCCCTCACCGCTCTCGTCTTCGCGCGCTTTCGCGCTCGCATCGTCTATTGGTTATGACCTGATGGCATCGATTACGCTCGACCGTATCACGGTCGACTTTCCGATCTATAACGCCCAGCGCCGCTCGCTGAAGTCCGAACTGTTCCGCAGGACGGTCGGCGGGCATATCGAGTCTGGACTGGACAGTCGCGTGTCGGTGATGGCGCTGCGCGATGTCAGCCTGACCTTGAAAGATGGCGATCGCCTGGGCCTTGTCGGCCGCAACGGCGCCGGCAAATCGACGCTGCTGCGTGTGCTGTCGGGGGTCTACGAGCCACCGATCGGCCGAGCGGAGATCGACGGATCCGTATCATCGCTGACCGACATCATGATGGGCATGGACCCGGAAGCGACTGGCTACGAGAACATTCTGCTGCGCAGCGTCTTCATGGGGCTTTCGGTCAACCAGGCGCACTCCAGCATTGCCGAGATCGAGGAATTCACGGGCCTCGGCAACTTCCTGAAACTGCCGATGCGGACCTATTCCAGCGGCATGATGGTACGTCTCGCTTTTGCGATCAGCACCGCGATTACACCGGAAATCCTGATCATGGACGAGTTGATCGCAGCCGGCGATGCGGCGTTCTTCAACAAGGCGGAGGCCCGCCTCAACGGTCTGATCGGACGCACGCGTATCCTGGTGATCGCGTCGCATTCCGACGACATGATCCGTCGTTTGTGCAACAAGGCGGCGTTGCTGGACGAGGGCCGTCTTTGCATGGTCGGCCCGGTCGACCAGGTCTTGTCGGCTTATCGCAGGCTCGCCTGACGCACCGGCAGGTTGGGAAACGTCGAACGACTATGCGTTTTATTCTTCATTCTAATTTCAACGCGGGTTCCGTTCGGGACAATCTAGGCAAGCCGACCTACAGCTATTACTTCGTCCTGAAGACATTCCTTCCGGTGATCGAGCAGCTGGGTTCGGTCACGATCGTCGAACAGGCCGACGAAACGGTCGATGCAATCCATGACGAATGCCTCGCTCGAGGCGAACCCTGCATCTTCATTTCCTTTTCACCGCCGAATTACGTCCCGCTGAATTTGCGATGCCCATCGACGGTGGTCTTCGCGTGGGAATTCAGCAACTTCCCCGACGGCGGGTGGGAGAATGCCGACCCGCGTGACGACTGGCGGTATGTTTTTGCCAAGCTCGGCACGGCGATCACTCTCTCGACCCACATGGCGGGGGTCACGCGCGAAGCCATGGGCGCGGACTATCCCGTCTACGCCATCCCGTCTCCGGTCTGGAATCGTCGACCCCGCCCGCCATTGTCCCTCATGCCGATCGTCGATGGCGCGGTGCAGGTGCGCGGCGATGTGATCGACACGGTCGACTACGCGCTCGCTCCCGAAATCGTTCACTTGCCCCTGTTTCCGCCCGCGCCGGCACCGGCGATGAAGTTGGTCACACTCGTCGAAGACCCCTTCATCGAGCCGGAGGTGCCTGAGCCAGAGCCCGAACCGGTCGAGCCCGCGCTCCATCCAGAACCAGAGCTTGAGCCTCAGCCGATCGTTGAACTGTTGCCGCCGACCGTGATCATGCCGGAGCGCCACGGTGTCCGCTATCGCCTGGCCGTCACGAAGCGCCATACGCTGGAATGGTATCGCGAGGCGGTGCGGGATCTGCTGCCGCGTCCGCTGGCGCGCGTAATCAGTGGCATTGGCATCGGAGCCGAGATCGCTTATCGGGGCCTGACGGGTTGGGAGCCCCCCGTGCCGCCACCACCTCCGATACCGCCGCCTCCGCCTCCGCCTCCGCCTCCGCCGCCACCGCCACCTCCACCGCCGCCGCCGCCGCCGCCACCACCGATCCCCATGCTGCGCGTGAAACTGGACGGCGTGATCTACACGTCGATGTTCGACCCGGCTGACGGGCGCAAGAACTGGCACGACCTGCTGACAGGGTTTTGTTACGCGTTCCGTGAGGCCGAGGACGCGACGCTAGTCTTGAAGATGGTCAAGACTGCGTCATTGGATTATCGGCGGGATCTGTTTCTGCTGCTGGCACGGCTGAAACCCTATAAGTGCCGCGTCGTCGCGATGAACGGATTCCTGGAAGACGCCGATTACGACACGCTGATCGCCTCGACGACCTATTACGTGAACACGTCCCATTGCGAGGGGCTGTGCATGCCGATGATGGAATTCATGAGCGCGGGCAAGCCGGTGGTGGCGCCCCGTCACACAGCCATGATGGACTATATCGACGAGAGCGCGGCCTTCATCGTCGGCTCGACCCCAGAACACAATGTGTGGCCTGGCGACCCCCGCTATCTCTTCGCGACGATGCGCGAGCGCATCCGTTGGGATACGCTGGTCGATGCCTATCGGGAAAGCTATCGCGTAGCTAAGGAAGACCCGAAGCGCTATGCCGAGATGGGGCAAAACGCGGCGAATATAATAAGAAGCTGCTGTTCCGACGAGATCGTGCGTGACAAGCTTAAAGCTGCCATCGACGAGGTCTTGCAAATCACAGCGGCGCGCGAGCGGGCCCAGCAAGCCGCCGAGTTGACGCTTGTCGAACAGCCCGAGGCCACGCAGGCGACGGAGACGGCATGATCATCATCGTCTACTCCGAGACCTTCAAGGGTAACGTCCACAAGCAACTGGGCGAGTCGGAATACAGCTATTATTTCGTTCTGAAGGAGTTTCGCCCGCTTCTGGAGAAGTTCGGCATCGTGGTGGCGGTCGGCGACCCGGTGCACGAGGTTCCTGCGATCGCACGCAGCGCGGCCGAACACGGCGAAACTTGCCTGTTCCTATCCTTCACGCCGCCGCACCTGACGCCGATCGACACGGGCTGTCCGACCGTGCCGTTCTTCGCTTGGGAATTCGACACGCTTCCCGACGAAGCGTGGGACGACGAACCCCGCAACGACTGGCGACTTCCGCTCGGCACGGTCGGCAGGGCCATCACGCACTCGAACTTCACCGTCGGTGTGGTGAAAGGCGTCATGGGCAACGACTATCCCATCATATCGATCCCGGCGCCGGTCTGGGATCGGTTCGACGAGCTTTATCGCAAAATACCTCCGCTTCCGTCATGCCGGGGTATCGATCTCAGAATCGTCGGGGTCGTCGTCGACACAGCGGCCCCGGATTTTGTACCCGTCCATAGGCAGGTTCCCTCGCCGTCGACCGCCGATGCGCCATACCGTCTGCATCTCGAAGGCATCATCCTGTGCTCGGTCTTCAACACGCAGGACGGGCGCAAGAACTGGCACGACATGATGTGCGCCTTTTGCCTGGAGTTCCGCGACGACCCGGACGTAACGCTGGTCTTCAAGTTGACCCACCACGATCCGTCGAAGGCCTTCGAGCATGTGATGGGCACCATCTATCGGCTGTCGCCCTTCAAATGCCGGCTCGTGCTGATCCAGGGTTATCTCAGCGACGAGGATTATGAAAAGTTGGTCGGCGCAACCAGTTTCACGGTGAATGCCTCGGGCGGTGAAGGCCAATGTCTACCGCTGATGGAGTTCATGGCCGCCGGCAAGCCGGCGATCGCCCCGCGACATACCGCGCTGCTGGACTATATGACCGATGAGAACAGTTTCCACGTCGAGACCAGCCTGGAACCGAGCGATTGGCCCCACGACCCGCGGGATGCCTTCAGGGCACACCGCCATCGGCTGGACGTGTCGTCGCTGCGGCGCGCCTATCGTGAAGCCTACAACGTGGCGAAGACCGACCCGGAGCGTTACGCCCGCATGTCGGTCACGGCAAACCGGGATCTGAAGGCACATTGCTCGCGGGCGGTGGCGGAGCGAAAGTTGTGCGACATCCTCGGATTCGCGCTGCCCCGTTCCGATCCGGCATAGACAAAACCTTTGCTGCCAGCGGGGCTGTGCTAAAACGTTCCCGAACGCGCCGAATCCACAAAAGCAACTGCGAAAACGAAATGTCAGGCTATCGTCGTAGAAAGCGCGGGATCATGCGTTTTCGGGTTGATTCAACCCATCGCGCACGCTGCGGCGCAACCCCAGCCTGCAATACCGGTCGATGACGGCAACGATCGTTCCTCCTGACAAAATCCGCGAGGAGCATAGGGCGGCGGATTCCGCACATGGGCGAATCGCGGATATCGAAATCCTGCGGGCAGTCGCGATCATCTTCGTTCTGATCGAGCACGCACCGTTCAATCTGTTTCCCTGGATCAGGGTTCTCGCCAGCAATTCTCGATTTTATTATTATTTCGGCTTCTGGAACGGCGTTGACCTGTTCCTGGCCATCTCCGGCTTCGTCATTGCCCGTAGCCTGCTGCCCCAGTTGAGGGCGGCCGGCGATGCGACGCAATTCGTCAATACGACGATCGCTTTCTGGGTCCGGCGTATTTGGCGGCTACTGCCCTCCGCATGGCTCTGGCTGGCGGTCATCCTGTTATGTTCGGTCTTCCTGAACCGATCGGGGATGTTCGGAAGTTTCCGCGCGAATTTCGAAGGTGCCGTCGCCGCTGTACTCGATGTCGCAAACTTCCGCATCCTCGAGGTATTCGGCAAATACCCTCCGGGTGCCAGTTTCCCCTACTGGAGCCTTTCGCTCGAGGAACAGTTCTACCTTCTGCTGCCTCTGGTCGTGTTCTTTTCCGGACGACGCCTTCCCTGGGTCCTGGTCGTCGCTGTCGCGGCGCAGCTATTCATCACGCGAACCGGCCCGGAAACGACGCATTTCGGCGCACTGATCAACATTCTGCGCAGTGACGCGCTGTGCCTGGGCGTCCTGATCGCCATCTGGAGCCGAACGGAAACCTACCGGTTATTTGAGCCGACTGCACTAAAATCGCACCCGATCCTGCGGGCGGCGATCTTGCTTTTCCTGACCGTATTGCTGGCGTCCATCGGATCCCACAATCTGCATATCGGCTTCTTCCAGGTGGGGCTTGTTGCGCTCTTGTCGGCTGTCATGGTCCTGATTGCATCCTATGACAGGGACTACCTGCTGGCAGACTCCGTCATCAAACGTGTCCTGCTCTGGGTCGGCAGCCGGTCCTACGCGCTCTACCTTGTCCATATCCCTGCATACTTCCTGACTCGCGAAATCTGGTTCCGGATCGAGCCCCCCGGCACGGTATTCGGCGGTGAACATTTTCTGCGCTTCGTGGCAACCGCCATTGGGCTGATAGTGACCTTCGCCGAGCTTAACTACCGCTTTGTCGAAACGCCGTTTCGACGCCGTGGAGCGCGCATCGCCCGGGATCTTGCCCGCCGCACAGCATGACGGCACTTCGATGAACGGCAAGATCAGGCGATGACGACCGCGACTGTTCCCCTCGATGAGGTCCTTAAGGCGCACGCGACCGCCGACTTCGCCCACGGGCGTATCGCCGACATCGAAGTACTGCGGGCAATCGCTATCCTGTTCGTCCTGGTCGAACATGCGCGCATCAATCTCTACCCGTGGATCTGGGGCAAGGAGTCCTGGCTCTATGTCTATTTCGGCTTCTGGAACGGGGTCGACTTGTTCCTGGCCATTTCAGGCTTTGTCATCGCGCGCAGCTTGCTTCCGACACTGCAGTCGGCCAAGAATTCGGCCGAGTTTCTGAACGCTACGCTAGCTTTCTGGGTCAGGCGCATATGGCGTCTGCTGCCCTCGGCATGGCTGTGGCTGGCGATCATCCTGGTCTGCGCGGCGTGGTTCAACCGATCTTATGCTTTTTGGGGGTTCCGTGCCAATTTCGAAGCCGCCGTTGCTGCCATTCTAGACGTCGCCAATTTTCGCGTAGTCGCCATTTTCGGGAAGCAAGAGCCCGGCGCCGCCTTTCCGTATTGGAGTCTGTCACTCGAGGAGCAATTCTATCTGCTGCTGCCGCTGGTCGTCTTCGCGTCGCGAAGACGATTGCCATACCTGCTGATTTCCGTCGCGGCGGCCCAGCTCTTCATAGATCGATCTGGGCCAATCTACCACCATCGGATATTGCTGCTGTTGAACCAGATTCGCAGCGATGCACTGTGCCTCGGCGTTCTGATCGCCCTCTGGAGCCGCCACCCGACTTATAGATTATTCGAACCGACGGGCCTTAGGAACCGTCCTTGGCTGGGCGTGACGATGCTATCATTCCTTGTGCTGCTGCTGGCTGCGGTGGGATCGCCCGAACTTCACATTCTCTCGTGGCGTTTTGGACTTGTCGCGCTGATTTCGGCGGTCATGGTTTTGATCGCCTCCTACGATCGGAATTATCTGTTTCCTGACGGGTCGGTTAAGCGGATCCTGCTGTGGATCGGTACGCGATCGTACGGCTTGTATCTCGTACATATCCCAGTCTATTTCGGAACACATGAAATCTGGTTCCGGCTGGCACCGCCGGGGACCGCATTTAGCGGCGTGTACTTCCTGCGCTTCACAGTAACCGCCGCGGTGCTGTTGGTGACCCTGACGGAACTCAATTATCGGTTCGTGGAGATCCCGCTGAGACGGCGCGGGGCTCGTATTGCCGAAAACCTAGCGCTTAGGCCGGCGTGACGCCGGCCTATTTGGGAAACTGACATGTCATCGCAGCTCAATGACGCCATTCCCCCAAGTGATCGGATCAGCGACTGGGTTTCGGACGGCATATTCAACCATGAAACCGGCGAACTGAGGCCCGGTTTCGTCGTCGAGGCCGGTGACGTCGTACTGGATGTGGGATGCGGAACGGGCTTCGACGCCCAGTTTTGCGCCGAACGTGGCGCCCACGTTATCTATGTCGACATCAATCCCGATGAGGTCGAGGGTACCGGCAGACGCATCGCCAATCGCGGAGCCCGCGCCCTGACGCCGATCGTCAGCGACTGCAATCCCCTGCCCCTGCCCGACGGGACGGCGACAAAGATCGTCGCCGGCGAAGTGCTGGAGCATGTCGATGATCCCGGGCAGTTCCTGAGCGAACTGGTGCGCGCGGGCGCCCCTGGCGCGCTCTATATGATCTCCGTTCCCGACCCTATGCTTGAGGAGCTTCAAATCGGGCTTGCGGCGCCCGCCCATTTCGAAAAGCCCAATCACATCCGCATCGTCGGCCGGCATGAATTCGCGCGTCTGGTGACAGAGGCCGGTCTCGTCATAGAGCGCCGTGGCTCATACGGATTCTATTGGGCGATCTGGTGGCTGATGTTCTGGATAACGAAGGTCGACCTCTTCGAAACACACCCGCTTTTGGACAGTTGGGAAAAGACTTGGCAAACGCTTGTCGGCATTCAGACCAGCGCGCCTCTCCGCCAAACTCTCAACACGATTTTGCCAAAGAGCCAGTACATCGTCGCGCGCAAGCCGTCCGGCCGCCGGAGCAATGCAAGTTTCTTACGGGAAGGCCTGCGATCGATACGGACGCTCTTGGCGGGTGCGCCTCCCCCGGGGATTGGGCGCCATGTCGCTCAAGCCTTGAATCCGGCGGCGCTGGCCGATCCTGAAATGCCGGTCGCAGCCGTTCCCGTGGACGACAGGATCGATCCGAAAACCGTCGGGCTTCATGACGCGGTGGAAAGCGGTTGGTTCCGGTTCGACAAGGGAGAACTGCTCGACGGATTCCCCGTCGGGGTCGGTGACATCGTTCTGGATGCCGGCTGCGGCAACGGCGCTTACTCGGCAACGTGCGTCCGCATGGGCGCCGAGGTCATCGCCGTTGACATCAATCCCGGCAATCTCGCGGAAGCAACCCGTAGGGTTGCGGAAGTAGACGGCGGCGCACCCTTTACGCCGCTTGTGGGAGACTGCGCCCGGCTTCCCCTGGCGGATGGCAGCATAACGACAGTCATCGCGCTCGACCTCCTGGAATTCGCCGACGATCCACTCGCCGTGCTGCAGGAGCTGAACCGAGTCGGAAGGCCAGGAACCCGCTATCTTCTGGCAGTATCGGACCCCCTGCAGGAGGAAGCCCTGCGCCAGGTCGCGCCGACCAAGCTATTCACCAAGGCGGACGACGGCGAATACTTTATCCGTGGCGTCCCGCGCGGGCAGCTGCACACTATCGGCCGCGATGAGTTCGAGCGGATGGTGACTGTCTCGGGCTTAGTTGTCGAGCGCATCCATCATGTCGGATTTTACTGGTCGCTGTGGTTCGCTTTCTTCTGGCTCTGCAATGTCGACTTCGACAACCCGCGCCACCCGCTGCTGGTCCAATGGGCAAGAACGTGGAAGACGCTATTGGACATGCCCGACTTTCAAAAAGTCAAACAACGGCTCGACGGTTTCATGCCGAAGCGGCAGATCATTGTCGCCTGGAAGCCGTGACCGCCATTAAAGGTCATCCCTTCCGTCTGCGGCCCGCTGGAATATCTGCAGCGATATGTCGGCTGGCAACAACGCCAAGAACGGACTAACGATCGCTACGCCGAGCCAAATCACCGCGTTTGAGAAGGTCGACGCGGTCGTGTCGTAGCTGAGGCGGGGCCACAAGCCGCGCAACCGTACCGACGGCAGCGATGATCGATGGATTTCCATTAGCCCGTGACGCCCGGCAAGACGGCGCAGGTCCACCGGGGCGAAGTAGCTGAAGTGTGGCGATGCGAAGTGGATCTGCCATAGGCGCTCAAGCGGCCCGGCGAGGCCGATCCGTTCGAGCGCCGCCGCCAGGCGATAAAAGACGCCCCTGCGGCACGGTACGTTCAGAACCAGAAGGCCGTCCGGCTTCAGTAATCGCGCACAGGCGGCCATCGCAGCCTCAATATCCGGCAAATGCTCGAAGACGTCGTTGAACGAGATCACGTCGAACCGCTCGTTTGCGGGGACGTCGTCTGGAAAGAAGCCGGATCGGATTTTTCGTCCCCCGGACGCAGCGGTTGCGGCGATCGAAGAATCAGGCTCAAGTCCGATCGCATCGAACCCGCGCGCGGCAGCTGCGTCCAAGAACCAACCATGGGCACAACCCACATCCAGCAGCGCCCGTCCTCGTGCGTTCCTGTCAGGTCCCCTTACCTGCTGCAACCGATCCAGAATGCGCTCGAAATTCGCCAGCCGAAGGCCGTTGAGTCCCCTTTCCCTGCGCGATTCGTTAACCACAGCGCGGCTCGCCTCGCTTTCAATCCGGCGGCTGAGCGCCGCCTTCAGGAAACCACACGCGCCGCAGCGATATAGCCAGGATAGGCGCTGGCTTCGCATTGCAGCGCCGCAGATCGGGCAAACGGGGAGAGAGCCCTGCATCGAAATTCACGTACCTTGAGCAGATGAAACCGGACCGAAGTCCGCACGGTGGTGTACTCTCATTGTTCGGCCCGAACCTCAAGTATTGCTTCTTACCGGCACCCGCCGTAACCCTTGATTTAAGCCGCCTTGCGGCCGGTAACGGGAATCCTACGATCAGCGCCTTCTTGCACATTATCCGGCGAACCCCTCCCGGGCTGCTGCTCGTTACCGCCATGTCCATCTTCGTATGGCGCCTGGCTCTGTTCGGGCATCGCATGCTGGTTCATGGGGACTCGCTGCTGTTCGGCTATCCGCTATTTGCCCTGCGCGAACTGGTCGTCTCGGGTCACGCCTCCGCACTATGGGTCGATAATGTCTTTGGCGGGCATCCCCTCTTCGCGGAAGGGCAAGGCGCCTTCGCCAGCCCTGTCACTATGCTGCTTGCGGCCGCTGTCACTCCGGCTGCCGGCGCGATTTTTACCGCCAACCTGTTTCCGGTGATCTGCATGATCCTGACCGGAATCGGAATGATAGGCCTGTCGCGAAGTCTGGGTCTCACCCCCTGGGCAACCTGTTTTGCCGCGCTCGCGGTGGTCTTCGCGCCGACTTGGTTAGATATGCAAAGCAATGCCGGGCTTGCCGGACCGTTCCTTTGGGTTCCGTGGTGCCTGTGGGCGTTCGAAGTCTGGCTGAAGCGACCGAACGTCAGACAGGCAACTCTTCTCGGCCTTGCGGTCGCGAACCTGTTGCTTGCCGGGTACCCGCAGGCACTGCACGGCACTGTGATCTACATGGCCGTTTCGTTACTGCCGATTCCATTCTACCCCACGTCCCGCCGCGACTGGCTGACGACATGGCGCCCGAGGATCGCCACTGGGATACTTGCAGCCCTGCTCGCCATCGGCATCTCGGCCGTGCAATGGATCACCCTGCTGGAATTGGTCGGCCAGTCCCATAGGAACGGCGGCACGAAGCTGTTTTTTGAAATCCCGCTCAGCTATTTCCTGCGCGGAATCCTTTACACCTTCCCGCATATGTCGATCGACGCGACGCTGAAGGTCGTCCCAAGCATCGGCAGTCTGCTGGTCGGTCTTTTGGCGACATGGGCAATCGTGGTCAATAGGCGGTCCGTCCGGCTGGCCGGCCACATGCTCGCTACGCTCATGCTCTTTCAGATGGGCTTTGGGCTGGGGTGGGCACCGTTCCGCTTCGTTTATGATCACCATCTGTTACCGGGACTACATTATTTCCGGGTCGTTTTCCTGTATCTTGGGATCGGCGAAATTGGCGCCGCCCTGCTTGCCGGCTGGGCAGTCGATGGAATCGCGCAATATTTCGGTGCCGCGAGGCTCGCCGGCTGGAACGCGCCCGGTCCACGGCGATTCGCATTAGGGTCCTTGCTGCTATGCATGGGATGGGGAGCGCTCATTGCTCTCTTGCCGAGCGCGGTGCGGCCGGTGACGGAATTCGTGGTCGCTTTTGCCGCGTTTGCGGCGATCCTCGTCTGCGGCTGGACCGGGCGTGCCGCGCTGTTACCCGCGATCTTGACTGTGCTTTTGGTCGTCGAGTGCGCCGCCTTGCGCCTTCAACCATTCCACCTTGCCGACAGCGAGACCGTAGAACAGCCCGAAACTGTCGCCGCCATCAAGGCATTGCCGGATTGGCGGGATTACAAGGTGATGGATGCAAGTATGGCGGCGGCCTACTCCTTCCTGGAGTCCGACGAGCCGACCGTGCCCTCCCGCGCGAAGCGGATGTTGTCCTCGATTTCGGGTTCTACGACGATCCTCTGGGATCTGCATGGAATGGATGGATCTTTGGCGCTGCCGATGGCGCGGCGCATGAGCCTGAACCCGCTCTTGGACGATGAGATCGGGGGGCGCGGCGAGAGCCCCCTTGGAAGCCGCCTCATCGATGTGTTGGGAATACGATTCATCGCGGTAGACGCTTTCCCCAATACGCCCGGTTTTCGCCTTTTCAGGGAAAGCGAAGCGGCCCGAATTGTCGAGAATACCGCGGCGCTGCCCCGCTTCCAGATTTTCACCCGGCACATCTCGGTTCCGTCGCTGGATGATGCCATTAGGGCGGTCGGCCGCCTGCGCGATCGCACTCTAGTACTCGAGAATCCGCTGGACGCTGGGCGCCAAGCCGAAATGGCCGACGCCACGGCGCAAACGGACGTGAAACCGGCCACTTTTACAGTCGAGCGCGCCGAGCCGACATCTTACCGGTTCGACGTCAACGCGAACCAGCCGGTCTGGCTGTTCCTAGCCGACGCCAACTATCCCGGTTGGCGTGCAACGCTGGACGACGTGCCGGCGCCTCTATTTAGCGCCGATGTGCTCGGCAAGGCGGTCGGCGTTCCCAAGGGTCGCCACACGGTTACCGTCACCTTTCACTCCTCCACTTTCAACTACGGGCTCTGGATCAGTAGTGCCTCCACGGTGCTGGCACTATTGGCCTTGCTATTCGGCGGGAAGCTGGCATCGTCGCGCCGTCGGGAGGGAAGGGGACAGGCGTGACGGTCTTTCAATACGGTCAGATTTTTGCGGTCGTCGCGATGATGGCGGCCGGCCAGTTCCTGTTTCGCAAATCGGCTCTCGATGCGCCGCCGCTTTCCAGCCTCGCCGGCATCGGGACCCTGCTGATCAACCCGCTCTTCATTCTGGCGCTTGTCGTATACGGAGCGGCAACCCTTCTCTGGGTGGCGGTTCTGCAGCAGGTCCCGCTGTCGCGCGCTTATGCCTTCACCGCCCTCAGCTTTGTGGTCGTGCCCGCCGCCGCGGTCTTTTTCCTGGGCGAAAAGGCTACGCCTGCGTTCGTGATCGGCCTCGTCCTGGTGATCGCCGGACTGCTGCTGATCGGCGCTAAGGGTTAGGCCGATGACCGCACCCCGGATCGCCGTCGTCATCCCGTGCTATAAGGTCGGACGCGCCGTCCTCGATGTGATCGGTCGGATCGGGCCGGAGGTCGAACGGATTTACTGCGTAGATGACTGCTGTCCCGATAATTCCGGCCAGTTGATCGAACGGGAGGCGACCGATCGGCGCGTGCGCGTACTCCGCAATCCGCGCAATCTTGGCGTGGGCGGCGCGACCCGGACCGGGTACCAGGCCGCACTTGGGGACGGAATGGAGATCGTTGCCAAGATCGACGGAGACGGGCAGATGGCGCCGGAGTTGCTGCCGCGCCTACTAAAGCCGATCCTCGACGAGCAAGCCGATTACGTTAAAGGCAATCGGTTCTTCTCGATCGATCGGGTGCGCGGCATGCCGTTCGTACGCCTCGTCGGCAACGCCGCCCTGTCCTTCGCGACGAAGCTGTCGACCGGCTATTGGTCGTTGTTCGATCCGACCAACGGCTTTACCGCCATCCACACGGCAGTGTTGGCGCAGATCCCACTTGACCGGGTCGCCGAGCGTTATTTCTTCGAAAGCGACATGCTGTTCCGACTGAGCATCGCGCGGGCGCGCGTTCTCGACATGCCGATGAGCGCGGTCTACGGCATGGAGAAGAGCAACATGAAGATCGCCCGCATCGTTCTGCCGTTTGCCGCTGGCCATCTGCGCAATCTACTCAAACGGATATTCTACAATTACTTTCTTCGCGATTTTCACGTCGCATCGCTGGAACTTGTTCTTGGACTCGTTGCCGCGACATTCGGGACGGTATTCGGCGCCCATCTCTGGATCGAGAACGGGACTCACGGGATCTACACGCAACCTGGGCCCGTAATGGTCGCCGCTTTGCCAATCTTGACAGGTATCCAACTGCTGCTGGCGTTCCTGAATTTCGATATTCACGCCGAACCGTCGCGTGCAATTCACCCGAGCCTAACGTCTGACTCAGGTGATGTGCCAAAGATCATTACATCGTAGCGTGCTGGAATCCTGAGTTTTTCTGCAGTTTTATAGAAAAAATCACGAAACCTGTTGCGCCGACAAATCGTTAGGCAGACTGACGCCTTGCGAAATTCTTCGCTTACCTGCAATTTGGACAAATTACGCGGGCAAGCATGCGGAATCGTCCGAGGCGGTCGCCGAGGAGATTGCGCCTCATGAACTTGGTCGCACTAAAACGGCAATCCCATGCGAAACAAGGGCCCTTTTCCCGTTATGATTTCTTTAAGGCAGCGCGGTATTTCGGGGGGGCGCATACACCTTCGGCCCAGGCACGCGATCCTGCGAGCCAACGCTACTCAGCAGCCGTCGAGGGCCGGCGCGTGACCCCGAAACTGTGGCTCGACGTCGAAGACCTGTTCGAGTATGCGCGCGCCAATCCGAGGCCGAGCGGTATCCAGCGCCTGGCGTTCGAGATCTATAAGGCCCTGCGTACGCGACCCGATACCTGCGAGTTCGTGCGTTTCGTGCGACACGACACGACGCGCAACAGTTTTCGCGTTATCCAGTTCGCCGAGGTCGAGGCACTCTTCACCAACTTGACGGAGACGCTTCCGGAGAAGGAACCACCACAGCTGCCGTCGCCGATCTTGCCGCATCCGCCGTCGCGGCAGTTCATGCGCAAGCTGGTCCACCGTCTGCCGCCGTCGCTGCGCGCGCATGTGATCCAAGTGATCCTGACGCAGGCTGCGGCCTTGCGCTCGCTTCTCGGTCTGTTCGATGCGTTGGCCCGCGGAGTCTGGCTGCGGGTGATGCGGCCTTTCCACTGGTTCAGGAAGAAAAAGGGATCGGCGGTCGCGCCCCCGCGTAGAGAAACGACGTCGGAAGCGGCGGAGGGAGTCGTAAGCGGTACAGATGATCCGTCGGACGTTTTCGAGGCGGATTCCGCGCCCGGCGATATCCTCCTGGTGCTGGGGTCGCCCTGGTCGCATCCCGACTATGCCCGATTGATCGCCCCGCAGCGCGCCCGGGGCCTGCGATTCGGCCTGCTGGTCTATGACCTGATCCCATTACGCCGGCCGGAATGGTGCGACCGCGGTCTCGTCCGTATTTTCCGCTCCTGGTTCGACGACATTTACCCCCTCTGCGATCACGTCTTCGCGATATCGCAGTTCACCGCCAACGATATCGCGCTTTATGCACGGGAGCGTGGGATGGCGTCGGGCGTTGTCGTGACCCCCCTCCCGATCGGCACGAGCTTCGGCGGCGTTGCGGATGCCGCCCCGCCGGCAGCGCGCGGCAAACGGCTGCCCAAGCCCGGCAGCTATGCCCTGATCGTCTCGACGATCGAAGCCCGGAAGAACCATCTGCTTTTGTTCCGCGTATGGCGGCGCATGCTGGAAGAGCTGCCGCGCAATTGCATCCCCACCTTGGTCTTTGCAGGTCGTGTCGGCTGGCTCGTCGACGACCTGATGAAGCAAATCGCCAATACCGACAGCCTCGACGGCAAATTGCTGCTCGTGAAAAATCCGACCGACGCCGAGCTTCGGACGCTCTATGAGGGCTGCCAGTTTACCCTCTTCCCATCCTTTTACGAAGGTTGGGGGCTGCCGGTGACGGAAAGCTTGGCTCTGGGCAAGCCATGCCTGACGTCCGACAGAACCTCTCTGCCCGAGGCTGGCGGCGCGCTCACCCGGAAATTCGACCCGGACAATCTGAACGACGCGTATGATGCGATTACCAAGGTCATTGGCGATCAGGCGGATCTGGCACGATGGACGGCGCAGGTGCGGCGTGAGTTCAAGCCGGTATCCTGGTCGGAGACGGCGAAAGTCCTCCTGACGACGCTTGGCTATCCCCCGCTTGCGGCGCCACGAGCCAGCGAAATCGAACCCCTCCCGATGCGTGTCGGCGCGCGCGGAGGATAGGCGCGGTAGTACCGGCGTGCTATGGCGGAAATCAAACGAGAATACGCCGCCGTCTGGGAGGGATCGTGAAGTACAACGCAGCCGAAGCCAACAAGCTTGGCGTGGCCGTCGAAGATCCGCTTGTTGTTGCCGATCCCGATAGATTTGCCTGGGACGAGGTCGCCGATCTGGTCGTAGTCGGCCTGGGCGGTGCGGGCGTGGCGGCCGCGCTGGAGGGGCTGGAGCGCGGCCTGAAAGTGACGGCCGTCGACCGTTATGAAGGCGGAGGTTCGACTGCAGCGAACGGCGGCATCTTCTACGCGGGTGGTGGCACGAAGATCCAGAAGGAAGCCGGCGAGGAGGACTCGCCGGAAGAAATGTATAAGTACCTCAAGATCGAGGTAGGCGACGTCGTTTCGGACGAAACCCTCCGCAAGTTCGTCGACGAGAGCGTCGAGACTGTCGACTGGATTCTTGAGCATGGCGGCAAGCTAAACAGCAAGGTCTGGAAGAAGAAGGCTTCCTATCCGCCGTTGGCCTATTTCCTCTATCACCCCGACAATTCGCTGGTCGCATCCTACGTCAAGCGCGCCAAGCCGGCGGCGCGCGGTCATCGCGCCTATATGTATAATGGCAAGAAAGCCTGGGGCCTGGGCGTCGGCATCTGGGGGCCTTTACGCGATTCAGCGATGCGAAAGGGCTTGAGCTTCCATCGCTATACCGAGGCGCGGCAACTTGTGCGCGACGCGACCGGCAAGGTCATTGGCGTCAAGGTCCTGACCATCCCGGCGGGGACACCGGAAGCCGCGAAATTCGGCCGGTTTGTCGGCATTGCGGACAAGTTCCTGGCAATGCTGCCCCCGGCCATTCCGTTCGCCGCCGTCACCATCGCGATCGGGACGCATTACCTGAAGCGCGCGATGAAGATTGAGGCGGTGCACCGCAAGGAGATGTGGCTGCGCGGCAAGCAGGGCGTCCTGCTGAGTTCCGGCGGGTTCATCATGAATCATGCGATGCTGAGCCATTTCGCGCCGGCCTATGCCGCTGGCATGCCGAACGGCACGCTGGGCGATCAGGGACAGGGCATCATGATGGGCGCGGGCGCCGGCGGTGCGATGGCGCTGATGCACAAGATCAGCGCTTGGCGTTTCATCAACCCGCCTAAGGCGTGGTCGGACTCCATCGTCGTCAATAAGCACGGCAAGCGAATGATCGACGAAACCGTCTATGGCGCGAGCTTGGGCGAACAGATCGGCGACCATAACGGGGGCGTCGGCTACATCATCTACGACAAGGCCGCCCGGAAGGCCGCGTTCAAGCAGGCCGTCGATCCGATGATCGTGCCGTTCCAGCGCGACGTCACGCTGCTCAATCTGCTGTTCAACTACAAAAAAGCTGACACGTTGGAAGCACTTGCCGGAAAGGCGGGAATCGACAAGGCCGGGCTGGTGGAAACCGTGGCCCGCTATAACAAGGCCGCGAAGGGCGAGGAGCCCGATCCGTTCGGCAAGCAGACCAGCGATATGATTCCGATCGCCGAACCGCCCTTCTATGCAATGGACATCTCGATCGCGAGCCGTTTCCTGCCGATGCCGGTCATCACCTTCGGCGGGCTGACTGTCGATGAACAATCGGGGCTGGTGAAGGACGAGAAGGGCGAGATGATTCCCGGCCTCTATGCCGCCGGCCGAACCGCCGTGGGCATCGCGTCGAATACCTATGTCAGCGGACTGTCCTTTGCGGACTGCGTATTTTCGGGCCGCCGCGTTGCCCGGCACGCAGCCCGGGCAAATCGCTAGCGCATGCCCCGCAGCCCCGAGCCGGCGCGCCAGCAGATTCTGGACGCGGCGCTCCGACTGTTCGCCGGGCGGGGGATCGCGGCGGTGAGCATGCGCGAAATCCGCATCGAGGCCAACCAGCGTAACGCCGGCGCGCTGCAATATCATTTCGGCACCAAAGACGGGCTGTTACGCGCACTGCTGGAGCGCGAACTGCCGCCGCTGATCGAACGGCGCCGTGCCCTGCTGGCCAAAGCAGCGGGCCAACCCGACGATACACGCGCCGTGGCCGCGGTTTTCGTCCTGCCGTTCGCTGAACTGGCCACCGGCAGCGCCCATGAACGGTCGCTGATCTTATTGTTAAGCGATCTGCACAACGACGTGTCGTTGTCGTTGGACCAGATCATGGACCTGGTGGGCGATACCGCCGCCAACGACGCTGCGATGCTGCTGCGCGCCAGCATCCTGCACGTGCCGGCCCCGATTCTGGACGAACGGCTGGTCGTGGCCAACAGCATCTATCTCAACGCGGCGGCACTCCGGGCCCGTGGGGGCGCACGAGAGCGGCGGCTCGACGACAGGGCCTTCCGGGAAAACCTGGTCGACATGTTCCATGGTTCCATCACTGCACCGGCGAAAACCGCGCTTGCACCGTAGTAAAACATATAGTTTACTATTCCGATAAAGTCGCCCGGTAAGACGGGAGGATATGGGACGCTCTGCGGGGGACGGAGGCAGTGAGCGAAGGCGGCGATATTGAGCGGGCTTTGACGGAGTGGCTGGCGGGGGAGCTTGGCGACCCGTCGCTGCGCATTGATGGGCTGAAGCGGACCTCGGTCGGTTATTCGCGCGAGAACTGGGTCTTCGACGCCGCGTGGACCGAAGACGGCGAGATGCGTTGCGCAGCCTTCATCGCCCGCCGCGACCCGAAGGGCAGCGTGCTGGAAACCGACCGCAAGATCGAGTTCGCCATCTTGTGCGCGTTGCAGGATTCCAACATTCCAAGCCCTCGTGTCCGCTGGCTGGACGCCGATGGCACCCGGCTGAGCCGGCCGACCATCGTGATGGATCTGGAGCCGGGGGTTTGCGACTACATGGTGCTGAACGGCGCGCGGCCATTGGAAAGACGGCTTGCCGTCGCGCATCAACTTGCCGACAGCCTGGCCGACATTCACAGGCTGGACTGGCGGGCCACCAGGTTGCGCGCGGTGTTGGAGGATCCCGGGCAGGACGCAGCGACAGTCGCTCTGGCCTTGTGGGAGGGTGAGCTGCGGCGCGTTCAGCTTGAACCGGAACCGGAACTGGAACTGGTCATCGCCTGGCTGCGGCGAAATACACCCAAATCCAAACTGACAACGCTGGTCCATGGCGATTTCAAGCCAGGCAACGTGCTGATGCAGGGCGATACGGTCTCACTGGTGCTGGATTGGGAGACCGCGCATCTGGGTGACCCTTTGGAGGATATAGGGTGGGTATCCAACCCACTTCGCGCCGGCGAACAGCGAATCGCCGGCATCTGGGAGCCGGAACATATGATCGCGCACTGGCGTGACCGGACCGGTTTCGAGGCCGATCCCAAGGCTGTCCATTGGTGGACCGTGCTGGCCAATCTCAAGCAGGCGATGACCGTCCTGACGGGCGCGCGCGCCTTTGTCGACGGGCGGTTCGACCGGGTGCTGCACGCACCAGTCAGAATCTACGACCTCTTGCTCGATCTCATCGAGGCCTGACTATGCGCCCCACCATCACCGAACAGCTGGACGGGCTGCGGCGAATCCTTGCTGAGGTCATCGCGCCTGAGGTCGCAGCGCCGTATCCGGCCGAAATCCTCGGCGGCGTGATCGGCGCGTTGGACGCGTTGCGCACCAACTGGGCGCGCATCCCCGGCTATCTTGAATGGGAAATCCGGTCGATCAGGACAATCCTGGCCGCGGCGAAAGTCGAGACCCCGCCCGATGACCCGCGCGAGCTGAAAGCCCTGGAAGATCTGCAGATCCAACTGAGCGGCCTCTTGGTCGCCGCGCAGCCGGCGATTGTCGCCGACGCCGACGGTGACGCTTACCGATTGATGATCGCCTTCTTCCGCGAACGTACGCGGCGATACCCATTTTCGATGACGGCGCGACCGCCGAAGAAAGAGGAGTGACCGGACACCATGTTGACCGCGCTCGACGACTCTCTCTGGCATCAGCTGCCCACGACATTCGACCATGTCGGCACCAGCGATCCGCGCTTTTTCGACCGGCTGTGGTTCGCGGCGTCGGATCGGTACGGGCGTGGAGCGCTGCAATTCACCATGGGCGTCTATCAGAACATGAATGTCGTCGATGGCGGCTTTGTGATCATCATAGACGGCAAGCAGCACAATCTCCGCGTTTCCCGCCAGCTTCGGCCGCATTACGAGACGGCGTGCGGGCCGCTTAGGATCGAAATAGTCGAGCCGTTGAAGCATATCCGTCTGCATGTCGATCATCCCGGCATGACAGGCGTTCTGGATTGGCAAGCGGATCTGCCGCCGCACGAAGAGCACCAGCATTACCGTCGTCTTCACGGCCGAATCTTGGAGGATTATGCCCGATACGACCAGGTCGGACGTTGCTGCGGCGCCATCGCCATTGCGGGCCAGCCGGTCGAAGTCGACAATTGGTGGGCCTGCCGGGACCATTCCTGGGGCGTGCGGGAACGGGTCGGCGTGCCGGAGCCCAAGACGGGCGAGCGGTCGCCGCCGACAGGCGGTCTGTTCGTCTTTCTGTTTTACTCCACCGACACACATGGCGGACATTTGCAGGTCGCGCATCCAGCGGACGGCGAGCGTTATCTTTCTGCCGTCACGCTGGACCGCGCCACCGGATCGGAGGCCTGGACCGCCAAGTCCGCCGAAATCGCGGTCGCCTTCGTTGACGAAACACGCCCGCGCCGGATGCGACAGGCCGAGTTCACCGTGACGACGTCACGCGGCGACACCGTGCGTTTCGAGGTCGAAGCCTTCGGCTCAGCCGTGGCGATGCAGGGCCTGGGTTATGGCGGCTATCACGACGGGCTTGGCCTGGGTGTGTGGCGCGGCCGTCTGCATGAGGAGACCGAAACCTGGGACGTGTCGCACCCAGCCGAAGTCCGCTATGCAGATGGGACGGCGGACCGCCCAATTCACCGTATTCAGCCCGTGCGCGTCACGACATACAGCCCATCGGGCACAAGTACAGGTTTCGGCAGCCTGACTTTCATTGCCGAAGGGCCGCTCGAAGCAATGGGCGTTCGCCTACTCTAGCCGGCGTCAAGCACGGCGCGGATCTTTGCTGCGAGTTCACCATAGGTGAAGGGCTTTCCGAGCAGTTGGACCCCTGCATCGAGCTGGCCGTTATGGATTATGGCATTGCGCGTATAGCCCGTGGCGTACAGCACCTTGAGAGCAGGTCGGTCCGCAACCGCCTGCTCCGCCAGCTGGCGCCCGTTCATGCCGCCGGGCAGCACGACATCGGTGAACAGGAGGTCGATTTTTGCGTCGGCCTTAAGGATCGCCGCCGCCCGCGCGGCGTCGGGGGCTTCAAGGACCTGGTAACCCATCTCTCTTAGAGCCCCCGCGCTGTAACCACGCAGATCGTCGTGGTCTTCGACCACAAGGATGGTTTCGCCCGGGCGTGCGCCAGGCAGCGGCAGCTCCTGAGACACCGGCGTGACCTCCACGTCCGGCCCAGTCCAGCGCGGCAGATAGAGCTTGACCACCGTGCCTGCGCCCTGCTCGCTGTAGATCCTGACATGGCCCTTGGACTGCAGGACGAACCCATAGACCTGACTGAGCCCGAGCCCTGTCCCCTTGCCGATATCCTTGGTCGTGAAGAACGGTTCGAATGCACGATCGACCGTTCCTTGATCCATGCCTGCGCCGCTATCGGCGACGGCGATCATCACGTACTGCCCGGCCGGGACCGGCTCCAGAAGCTCGGCAACATACGCGTCGTCGAGATACGTGTTGGCGGTTTCGATCGTCAGCTTGCCGCCCTCCTCCATCGCGTCACGCGCATTGACAGCCAGATTGAGCAGCGAGTTTTCAAGTTGGTTGGGATCCGCCCAGACGGACCATAGACCGCCGGCCAGGACTGTCCGCAAGTTGATGGTCTCCCCCAACGTGCGGCGCAGCAATTCGGACATCTCCGCCACAAGGCGGTTGGGAGCCACGATCTTCGGCTCCAGCGGCTGCTGTCGTGAGAACGCCAACAGTCGGTGGGTCAGCGTTGCGGCGCTCTCCACAGCCGTCAGCGCCATCGAAGCGGATCGCTCGAGAGCAACCGATACCGGGGTCTCAGGCAGGCTCGGCAGTCTGCGCTGAATCGAGTCGAGTCCTCCCAATATAACAGTCAGCAGGTTGTTGAAGTCATGCGCCACGCCGCCGGTCAGCTGGCCGATCGTTTCCATTTTTTGAATCTGGCGCAGCCGGCCTTCGCTCGCGCGCAGAGCCTGTTCGGCTTGGTCGCGCTCCTTGATCTCGCGCGCCAACTCCTCGTTGATTGTCCGCAGCACCGCGGGCGACGGCACGGCAAGCGCGCGCGGAATCAGCGGCCACAAGATGATCGCAGTCGCAATCGACAGCATCGCCGTCGCCGCCTTGATCGCACCGTCCAGCCAATAATAGGGATGCCACAACGTCAGGATCGACATGAAATGTGTCGTCCCGCAGGCCAGGATGAAGGCGGCGAAAAGCCAGAATATCCAGCCGAAGACGATATCCTTCCGATGGCGGACGAAGCTGATCAGCGCGAGCGGAATGGAGTAGTACGATAACCCGATCAAGGCATCGGCGATCGTGTGCAGCCAGATCAAACCGGGCTCCCAGGCCAAGCAAAAGCCATGCGGTGTTAGGGCCGAAGGACCAAATAATGCCTGCAGTATCGTTTCCATTCCTGCCCCCGTTCTTGTCGTCAATACCTGCCGACAAATCCGATTCGTGTTCAGGTCACAAATTTGAGCATGCCTGAAAAAATCGAATTTGAAGCGAATTATGATCAATTTTGCGCTTGGTACGATCTATGGACGTACTGTTGGATTTCCACGGTCGCGCAGACCTTTTTCAGCTTGACGACCAAGGATTGAGTCTCGCAATCGCGCTTTATTCGTGTAGTAGGCGAGGGGTTTTATTCTTTAGTCGCGACGCGCATCATGCGGCGGTAACCCGCCTGACCTGAAGAGCGATAATGGAGGTATCGTAGCCTCAACATTCAGCATAGCCCGTCGCACGCTGCTCAGCGACGACTTGACCGACGTCGAGATGGAGGTCCGCGTTCGGCAGGTCATTGACCTGGCGAAACAGACTCCGATGCATGCCATCGGCAATGTCGGCAACGCAATTCTATTGGCCGCGGTTTTCTGGCATCGCCTGCCGCATCCGCCGGTCGTCTTATGGCTGACCCTGTTCATTGGCTTTTCCATTGTCGAGGTGATGCGCTGGCAGCGCAAGCGCGGGTGGGCAACGCCGTCGCGCGTCAGCCGGCGGGCAATCTTGCGGACAACCTTCTGGTCTTTCTTCGCGGGCCTGATGTGGATGGCCGCGATCATCTATGTCTTCCCGCATGACGATATGCCGCTGCAGCTGCTCGTCATGTTCCTCGCCGGTGGGTTGGGTGCAGGCGCGGTCGCTTCGATGGCGTCGCAGCCAGTTGCCTGCGTCGCCTATCTTCTGCCCCCGCTAGCGTCGGTGCTGGCCATGATCGGCAGCGAAGAGGGCTATATCCCGCGTGTCGTCACGGCGATGGGAACGTTGTATGTCGGCGTCTTGCTGGTCGTGCTCGCCGGTGGCTTTTCCAGCTTCGTCACGATTATCCGAACCCGGATTGACAGCCGGGACCTGGAGACTCGTCTGCTGGAAAGTGAGCTTGCGGCATCGACTGAGGCGAACCGGGCCAAATCGCAGTTCCTCACCAATATGAGCCATGAGTTACGGACACCCCTCAACGCCGTCATCGGCTTCTCCGAACTGATCCGTGATCGGAGCCTGGGACCCAAGGCGCTCGATCAATATTGCGAATACGCCAACGACATCCATCAAGCAGGCCAGCACCTATTGCGGATCATCGACGATCTGCTGGATATCTCGAAAATCGAGGCCGGAAGGCTGACGCTGCAGGAGGGCGAAATGGAGATCGCGCCTGCGATCGCCGGTGCGCGAAAGATGGTTGCCCAGGCCGCGTCCGATATCGGCGTCGATATCGCCATCGACCTCCCCCCCGATCTGCCGATCTTGCATGCGGACGAGGCCAGGGTACGGCAGATCCTGCTCAACCTCCTATCGAACGCTGTTAAGTTTTCCCACCGGTCGGGAGTTGTGAAGATCGGGGCGGCGCTACGGCCCGAGGGCGATCTGGCGATTTCCATTAGCGATACCGGTATCGGCATGACCGCGGATGAGATCGAAACGGCGATGCAGCCATTCTCCCAAGTCGACGCAAGCTTATCGCGGCGGCATGAGGGGCTCGGCCTTGGCTTGCCGCTGGTCAACGCTTTCATTGCGCTGCATGGCGGACATTTGGAACTCGTCAGCGAGCCGAATGTCGGCACCACGGCCACCATCGTTTTCCCAGCGCGGCGCGTGCGTTTCCCGCACCACGCCTGAGGCGTCCTCACATTGCAGATATTCCGCCGTCCAAGCGCATTTCGGCGCCCGTCATGAAGCGGCTCTCGTCGGACGCCAGATAGAGCACCGCGTTCGCCACATCCTCGGGCGCGCCGATGCGGCCGAGCGGCACTTGCCGCGCAAGCTTCGCCTCGGCCGCCTCCTTACCGAACGCGTCGCGCAGGGGCTCCAGCATCGGCGTATCGATGAAGGCGGGATGGACCGAGTTGGAGCGGATGTCGTCGCCTTGCTTGGCACAATGAAGGGCCACGCTTTTCGTCAGCAGCCATACCGCCGCCTTGGACGCGTTGTAAGCTGGGGTATTGTGGCCCGCGATCACACCCGCGATCGAGCTGATATTGACGATCGCCGCCGGCTGGCTCTTCCGCAGATAGGCGATGCCGTGCTTGCAGCCAAGGAACACGGAATCGGTGTTGACGCTCATCACCCGCCTCCAGTCGTCGAGGCTCAGCGACTCGATCGACCCGGTCTGAAGAATGCCGGCATTGTTGACCAGCACCGAAAGGCCGCCCATCGCGGCTTCGGCCTCGGAAAGCGTCCGTACCCATTGCGCCTCGTCGGTCACGTCCAGCGAAAAAGCGATGGCGGTTCCCACGCCGGTCGCGCGATCAATCTCGGCCGCCACGGATTGGGCGCCCGCAACATCGATATCCGCTAACGCAACGCGCGCGCCCTCCTCCGCCAAGCGTCGCGCGATGGCGGCGCCTAGGCCCCTCGCTGCGCCGGTAATGAACGCCTTCTTTCCCGCAACCCGGTCCATGTCGTTCCCTTTTCGGCAATGACCGGCGAGCTTAGCCGAGCGGAATGCCAAAACAAAATCTTAATTGGATGAAAATAGATGGACAGAGCTGCAGGAACCGACGATCTTAGATTGGGTGGATACGGATGAGGGCGACATGATCCCGGATCTCAGAGCCCTGCAATTCAGTCTGGACGCGCTGACGGCCGCCGGTAAAGTCGATTGGCTCAAAGGTGCGTGGCCCGCCCTGTCACGAATGACGGAGGCGCAACTGGAAGCGCTGGAAAACCAGGCAATTAACGAGGCCGCCGCCGCTTCAAGCCGAATCGAAGGCCTCGCTCCGGATACGGCAACGTCGGAGCGGTATCGCACGACCCTCGCGGCCGCTTTGGCCGCGCCGCGGACCACCGAAGCCTCGCTGGCGGAACTCCACCGCGCGCTGCTGGGAAATGGGGCGGATGCCGGGGCCTACAAGAGCAAATCGAACACGGTCGAAGCCTTCGGCGCGGACGGCAAAAGCCTTGGCGCAATTTTCGAGGCGGAGAAGCCAGAGAATATCGCCCGGCGCATGGCGGAGCTGATCGCCTGGATCGAATCCGCGCTCATAGACCCCGATACTCACCCATTGGCGGCGATCAGCGTTTTCGTTGCGCTGTTCCTGGATATCCACCCGTTCCGCACCGGGACAACGCGGCTGGCCTTGATCCTGGCAACGGCGTTGATGGCGCGGGCGGGCTATGATCATGCCCGCTATGGCGCACTGGCTCGGTCGATCGAGGCCGGCAAATATAGCTATTACCTCGCTTTGCGCCGGACCGTCGCAAGCTTGCGGACGCCTCAGCCCGATTGGCGGCACTGGCTGGATTTCTTTTTTCGCGCCCTGCGCCAGCAAGCGCAGGATTTGGAGGACCAGGTTGCGGCCGATCGCGCCGTCGGTGACGACCTGCCCGATTTGTCGGCACGGATCTTGGCGATCGCGCGCGCGGAAGGGCGCGTTACCATCGCGACCGCTGCGCAAGCCACCGGGATCAGTCGCAACACAATCAAGGACCATGTCGGCCGGCTGACCGAGCAAGGCCTTCTGGCGCTGCACGGCGCCGGACGCGGTGCCTGGTACGGGCTGCGCTGACCCACACACCCCACGATGAAGCCGGTGACGCGATGCAGTGTTGCACTATGTGAACCAAATCCCTATTCTCTACGTTGTCGTGCTATTGGCCGAAGCCACTTTGTAAAGAACTAGCCCAGGGGATCGTAATGAGCTGGACCACTCCTCGTGTTGTCGAGATCAGCGTTGGCATGGAAATCAACTGCTACGCCTGCGCCGATATCTAATCTGATTTTCGTTTTCCGATAAGCGGGGTTGTCGGCGGCTTCGGCGCGACTGACAGCCCCGTTGTCATGTCTGGAGTTAAGCGGTGCTTCACGTCGTCGTGCTTGGCGCGGCCGCCGGTGGCGGCTTTCCGCAGTGGAACTCCAATGACGTAACCGCCCGCCGGGCACGAGCGGGCGACCCGAAGGCCACGCCACAGACCCAATCGTCGATCGCGGTCAGCGCCGACGGAACGCGCTGGGCGGTTCTCAACGCTTCGCCCGACCTGCGCCAGCAGATCTTCGACCGCCACCAACTCCACCCGGCCGCCGATGCGCCGTTGCGGGCCAGCCCGATTGCCGCGGTCGTCGCCACCAATGCCGATGTCGACCATGTCGCGGGATTGCTGAACCTGCGCGAAAGCCAGCCATTCGTCCTCTATGCCCACCCGCGCGTGTTGGGGGTGCTGGCGAAAAACAGCATCTTCAACGTGCTGAACGCTGCCTATGTGTCGCGACGGGCCCTGCCGTTGGAGCAGACGGTCGCGCTTTCCGATCAGGCGGGGGCCGATCTGGGTATCACGGTCAAGGCGTTCGTCGTTCCTGGCAAGATCGCGTTGTGGCTGGAAGACCCGACTCTACCCGATTTCGGTTCCGGTCCGGGCGACACCATTGGCCTTGAAATTTCGACGCCGGGCTCGCCGTCCTTCTTCTATATTCCGGGCGTATCGGAGTTTCCGGTTGATCTAGCGCAGCGGCTGCGCAGCGCGGCGATGGTATTCTTCGACGGTACCCTGTGGCGCGACGACGAAATGATTCTGGCCGGCGTGGGCGTAAAGACAGGGCAGAGGATGGGGCACATGAGCTGTTCCGGACCCAATGGGACAATCGCCGCGTTCGCCGATCTGGGCGTCAAGCGCAAGATTTTCATCCACATCAACAACACCAACCCGTTGCTGGTCGCCGACTCGCCCGAGCGGGCCGAGGCCGCGCGCGCTGGTTGGGAAGTGGCCTTTGATGGCATGGAGATCAACCTGTGAATGCACCCTGGACCCAAGCAGAATTCGAACAGCGCCTGCGCCGGATCGGCGAGGAGCGCTATCACGACAAACATCCATTCCACATCGCACTGCATGACGGTACGCTTAACCAGGGGCAGATGCAGGCCTGGGTGTTGAATCGGTTCTACTACCAGAAAACGATCCCGTTGAAGGACGCCAGCCTGATGGGCCGGGCCGACGACATCGACCTGCGCCGCGAATGGATCAGCCGGATCATCGATCACGACGGCACCAAGCCCGGCGAAGGTGGGATCGAGCGCTGGCTGATACTTGCCGAAGGGATCGGGCTCGACCGAAATTATGTCGCAAGCTGCGAAGGCGTGCTGCCGGCCACCCGCTTCGCCTGCGAAGCCTATATCCGCTGGGTTCGCGAAAAGAGCCTGCTGGAGGCTGTGGCTTCGTCGCTGACCGAACTCTTCGCGCCCAATTTGCACAAGACGCGGATCGCGGCGCTGCTTGAGCACTATCCCTTTGCCAACGACATGACGCTCTCCTATTTCCGCACCCGCCTGGTCCAAGCGCCACAGGACGTGGAATTCGGCTTAGCCTACGTGATGCGTGAAGCCAAAACGCGGGAACAGCAAGAGCAGTGCCTTGCGGCACTGCTCTTCAAGACCGATGTGTTGTGGGTGCAGCTCGATGCCCTAAACCACGCCTATGTCACGCCGGCCCTGATACCGCCGGGCGCTTTTGTGCCGAAGGATCGCCGGTGACCGACCGCGCGATCGTCGAGGGGGCGTCCATGCCCCGGCTGGCGCCACATATGCGCCTGCGGCACGACAAGGCGCGCGACACCTGGACGATCCAGGCGCCGGAGCGCAGTTTCATGCTGGACCCGATCGCGCATCAGATCGTGTCGCGCTGCGACGGCGTGGCCAGCGTCGACGGGATCATCGATACGCTGTGCGCCGCCTTTCCGGACGCGCCGCGCGACATGATCGCCGGCGATGTGACGAAACTGCTGCAGGATTTCGTCGATAAAAGCGTCATGACGCTATGATGTGGATGCCGTGAGCATCATCGAGTCGCCGATGGCCTTGCTGGCGGAGCTGACCCACCGCTGCCCGCTGCAATGCCCCTATTGTTCGAACCCGTTGGAACTGGAGCGGGTCGCGGCAGAGATGCGGACCGACGAATGGCTGCGCGCGATCCGCGAGGCGGCCGAAATCGGCTGCATGCAGATTCATTTCTCCGGCGGGGAGCCGACCGTGCGGCGCGATTTGGAAGAGCTTGTCGCCGGCGCGGCGGAGGCGGGCCTCTATAGCAACCTAATTACCTCCGGCGTGCTGCTCGACGCAGAACGGCTTCAAAAGCTAGTCGCGGCCGGGCTTGAGCATGTGCAGCTCAGTTTTCAGGATTCGGGCACTGAGATCGGTGACCGGATCGGCGGGTATGCGGGCGGACATGCAAGGAAGATCGCCGTCGCCGCCCTGATCCGCGAGGCCGGGCTGCCGCTGACGGCGAATTTCGTCGTTCATCGCCAAAACGTGCACCATCTTGAGGCGATGCTGGACCTGGCTGTCGAGATCGGCGCCCACAGGACTGAAATCGCAAATGTTCAGTATTACGGCTGGGCGCTGAAGAACCGCGCCGCACTGATGCCGACGCGGGACCAATTGGACGAGATGACCCGCATCGTCACGGCTGCGCGCGATCGGCTGAAAGGCGTGCTGGTGATCGACTATGTCGTGCCGGACTATTACGCGCAGCGCCCGAAATCCTGCATGGGCGGCTGGGGCCGGCGGTTCTTGAACATCTCGCCGTCGGGCAAGGTGCTGCCCTGTCATGCGGCAGAAACGATTACGAGCCTGACCTTCGACAATGTGCGTCAGCGGTCGCTAAGCGACATCTGGCAAAACTCCGAAGCCTTCAGCCGCTTTCGCGGTACCGAGTGGATGCCCGAACCCTGCCGATCGTGCGATCGCAAGGAGATCGACTGGGGGGGATGCCGCTGTCAGGCCTTCGCCATCACCGGCGATGCCGCCAAGACTGACCCGGCCTGCGGTCTTTCCGAAGATCATAACCGGCTCGTCGAGGTTGCAACCAGCGAATCGGCGGCAGGCGCGGACGACCTCATCTATCGACGATACGCCGCCGCGAGGCCCAAGCGGTCGTCCAACTGAATGGCGGTTACGCCGCTCTAGTTGGCACTGACCGCGAGTGCACCGTTCCTGTTGACGAACGGGCCGGCAATGCCGGTCGCGTGGAGAAGAATTTTCAGAACCTTGTCGAGCTGCACCGATTCGGTGTTTGCGACATAGACGATGTCTTTGTCCTGCATCTGGAACTGTTGGGCCAGGAAGAAGTCCTGCGCACGACGGAGGTCGGCACGGAAGATTACCGGTGTGGCGGCGGCCGGGTCGGTCCCTTGCGGCCGCGAGCCCAGGGCGGTGACAACGGCAGGCGGCGCAACCCGGAAGACGAATACGCCGGCCGGTTCGGACAGCTGATCGACAAGGCCGCCTGACTGGCCGATGACCTCGGCAAGCGACACCCGCTCCGTATCGAACTGCATGCGTGCGTTGTTCTTCAACGCGCCAAGGACAGCGATCGTTTTCGGATCGTGCACCACATAAAGCACATCATTCGGCTTCAGGAAGATATTCTCGGCCGGATCGGCGAGTACGGTCGACAGACGTTCGCGGGATGTCTGCCTGCCGCGGGTCAGCTGGACGGTGGAATCGTATGCCGGGGACGTCGTTCCGCCTGCCATGGCGATAGCATCCAGAAGCCGCGTGCCGCCCACGTTGGACGCGACACGGCCGGGCGTCTTGACGTCGCCAACCACGGTCACGAGGTTGCCTTGGCCGCTGATCACGCTGACAAGCGCCTGAGGTTTCAGCGCCTGGCTGGCAAGCGCGCCCTTGATCGCGTCCTGAGCTCCGGCGGTGGATTTGCCGGCAACATGAATCTGACCGGCGAACGGAATGGTGATATTGCCTTTGGTATCGACGGCCTGATTTGGAATAACCGTGGTCTGCGTGCCCACCGTCCCCTGAGGACTGGAGGAAAAGAGCCCGCCGCCCGCGTCCCAGATCGTCACCGACACCACATCGCCGATTGCAAGCGTTGTCGCCGTCGCCGGTTCGGCATTCCCGAAGGTCGCGGCCAGCGACGGCGCCTTGAGCCCGTCGAGTGTCGCCAAGACCTGCGGAGAAAGCGGAACCAGCGCATAGCCGGTTGTGGGGCCGGCGCTGTCTGTAATGTCGGTCGTGGTGGGACCGGGTCCAGGCATGGCGCCGCATCCAGCAAGCAGGAGCATGGCGAGCGCGGTTATTGTTCTACGCGCCCTGCCGAATTCCGCAAATATCATGGACGGGCCTTGCCTCAGAATTGCTGCCGGTGCTTCTACGCATCGCACTTGCGGAACCCTTCGCAACGCGACACCGCTGCCGCTGCGGCACTCATGCGGCTTCCTCCTATCTATACGCGACATGCGCGGTCGCTCAATAGTCTCTTGCGGAGAATTGAAGCAGCGGAGAGACAGCGCCTTGAGATGGTGCATGCCCGTGTTTAAGGTGGGCCGCCGTTCACTCACAGTGGACAGCAGACCGCCGATCGATCTGGAGGATATGATTTGGGTTCCCTCAATGGTGCAACTGACGAACGGCAATCCCTGCGAATCCTGATCGACGGAATGAACCTGGCGCTGGAGAAAGGAACCGGCGTCGCAACCTATGCGCGCGGGTTGAGCCACGCCATCCATGACCTCGGACACCAGGTTGACGTGCTGTATGGCTCGCGTAGCGGCGGTAAGAATCCCCTGATGCGGGAAATCGCGTTCTTCGACCCAGCCGTCGGCCACTTCCCGATCTGGAATCCCCTGCGCATTCTGGGTAATGCCAGCGAGGAGATTCAAGCCTATTTCGCCGGCGCCCATTCGTATCGCGTGCCGATGAGCGGAACCGTCGTCCGCGAGCATTTCCGCTCGCGCTTGCCCTATTTCGACCAGATCTGGAACTCGCGCGACCTGTTCGGTCGGGCGAACCGCTTTTTCGATTATTTTGGCCGCCGGATCAGGGCCCCGCTGCCCTTCCGGCCCGACCTCGTCCATTGGACCTATCCGGTGCCGGTCGTCGTGCCGCGAACAAAGAACATTTATACGATCCATGACCTCGTGCCGCTGCGGTTACCCTACACCACCCTGGACACGAAACGGCGCTATTTCAGGTTGATGCGGACGCTGACGAAACATGCCGATCATTTCGTGACGGTGTCGGAAACCTCGAAGAGGGACATCGTCAACCTGCTGGGCGTGCCGGAGGATCAGGTCACGAATACCTACCAGTCCGTCGATATCCCCGCCCGCTATGCCGACAAACCGCCGGAAACGGTCAAGCGTGAGGTCGAGGGCACGTTCGACCTGCGCTATAAGAACTACCTGCTGTTTTTCGGGGCCATCGAGCCAAAGAAGAACATCGGCAGGCTGATCGAGGCCTATCTCGGTAGCAATATCGACACCCCGCTCGTGATCGTCGGGAAGCTTGCCTGGAAATCCGACGACGAGCTTCGCCTGCTCGACAACGACGCCGTCACGTATCTGGAACAGATCAACAATCTGACACTGACGCGCAGACGGGTGCACCATATCGACTATGCGCCGTTCCCGCTGCTTGTCAGCTTGATCAAGGGAGCCAAGGCGGTCTGTTTCCCCTCGCTCTACGAGGGATTCGGCCTTCCCGTGGTGGAAGCGATGAAGCTCGGAACGCCGGTTTTGACGTCTACCGGCGGTTCAATGCCGGAAGTGGCCGGCGACGCGGCACTGCTGGTCGACCCTTATAATGTCGCGGAAATCGCAGAAGGCATCAGAGCCCTGGATTCCAACGCGGAATTGCGGGATCAGCTTTCGGCGAGAGGCAGCGTGCGCGCTCAGCTCTACACGCCCGAGAAGCATGCGGAGCGCCTGAACGAGATGTATTCGCGGATCCTGGACAAGCGCGGCAAGAAGGCCAAAACACCAAGCATGATGAATGCGCAGGATAGGAGCGCAATCCGCGCGGCGGCGGCGGAATAGTGGATATTTGGGTCGGCGTCGGCACGAAGATCGGACGTCAACCAGACGGCCCAGATATCACAGGTCCGCGTTTTAATGTGACGGCCACCAGCCGCGGGAATGAGGGATGAATTTTAACCTGTACGAGAAGCTCGTCGCCCGCCTGACCAAAGAGGTCCGGCCGCGAACGATAGAAATCGTGATGAAACGTCTGCCTGCTTTGGTCAAGCAGCAGATGTACGAAAAACCGACCCGCGACGCTTTCGAGGAAGCCTTTCATCGAAAGATCCAGGAAATTGCGCGCAACGAATTTGCGCCGCAAGTTCAGGGTGCGGTCAACCAGTTTGCCGATCAAACGCTGCCCGCGGTCATCTCATCCGCACTGTCGGAAAAAATACCCGCGGCCGTATTGGCCGAACTGTCGGAAAAAATGCCGGCCGCCATATCGGAAGAGCTGGCAGAAAAAATGCCGGCGGCCATATCGGAAGAGTTCGCGGAAAAAACGCCGCCAGCGATCTCCTTGGCATTGGATGAGAGATTACGGCCGGCGATTGAAGCCTCGTTGGGAGAGATGCTGCGGCCGGCAATCGTTTCCATCCTGGACGAAATCCTGCGCGATAAAATCCTTGAGATTGTGGATCAGACGTTCAAGTCGAAGATGGACGGCCACTATCTGACTCGCGATAATCTTTATCTTCCCAATCAGATTGTCGCGGCAACCGGCGGCGGCGATTATCTCGTTCCATCCAACCCGGTGGCGCGGGACTTTTTCCACCCGGAATTCCAAGCGTTTTGCGAAGAACGGCTTTGCGAGCCGGTCCTCGCCGGAATGCACCGCAAGACCTGGGAGTTCGCGTATATCTTTCACCGCCTCAATAGGGCAGGCGTCCTGAAACGCGGCCGTCGCGGCCTCGGTTTCGGCGTCGGAGCGGAAAAGATGCCTGCGATATTTGCCAGCATGGGCGCCAAGATCACCGCGACTGACGCGCCAATGGACATGGCGGGTGAAGGCTGGAGAGAGACAGGACAACATTCGGCATCGAAAGAGGATCTCTTTTACCCCGAGATCATTTCGCGAGCCACTTTCGACAAGATGGTGATGTTCGACGGCTGCGATATGAACAATATTTCGCCCGCGCTGAAGGACTTCGATTTTTGCTGGTCATCCTGTGCCCTGGAACATCTGGGCAGCATCCAACACGGTCTCGATTTCATACTCAATAGCGTCGAGAGCACGCTGAAGATCGGCGGATATGCTTGCCATACCACCGAACTGAACATGTCGTCCGACGATAAGACGCTCGAGACCGAAGGTTGCGTTCTTTTCCGGAAGCAGGACCTTCTGGGCCTGTGTAAAAAACTCGAGGAACGGGGCCATTGGGTCGAACCGTTGAAAATCGAGCCTGGCGAACTGCCGCCCGACTACCTGGTCGACGTCCCGCCTTACGCCAGTAACCCACATCTGAAGCTGCTGTTGGCATCTTACGTCACCACCTCGGTCGGGCTGTTGGTCAGGAGAGGCCGTTAATCGCCGTAGGCTATACCGTTTCAGATTATCTTGGCATCGATCCATCCTTCCGGTACGGCCACACATTCGGCCCGCGAAAACCGAACAAGGATCGACCGCCGCTGATGCCTTCGGTACGGCAAAGTGTCCGACCGCGCCGATACGGCTTCGCCGAACTGCCTCGTTCGGGTAAAGACGTCACGTAGAACGTCGCTATCGATTATTGAATACGCGTTGAAAGGAATGGAAATGGCTTCGGATCAGTCCCCGGTCCAACCTGCTGCAATGAAGAAGCCGGACTTTTTTTTGCGGAGAGTCTTCAGCAAAGGAGACGTGACGACCCCCGACGGGCAACTCGACCCACAGCGCTATTTTTCGCGCTATGTGCTTGTCCACACGCATGTCGCGAAAACGGGCGGAAGTTCGTTTGTTTCCGGTATTCGCGACATCTTCGGGGAAGATCGCGTTTACGACTTGCGGGGAGGGTTTCCCAGCCCCTTTAAGATGCCGCCGGAGCGGGTCAGGCAGATTTGGTGCCTGTCGGGGCATTTCTGGTACGACACACAGGAACGCGCGATCGCCCGGCGAAAGCGCTATATCATGAACGTGCGCGACCCCGTTGACCGCTTTATTTCGCTTTACAATTATGTCGCCGCGTCCAAATCGCACCCTGGCTATTTGAAATACGGCGTTCTCGATATCGAAGATGCGTTCCGGTACCTCAAGGAGCATACACCGTCCGCGATTGCGAATAGCATCTCGGTGATGTTCGGCGACCGTGTGCGGACCCTTCGGCCGCGCGTGCCTGGACGCGTCGTTCGTCCGCATCGGCATGTCTCGTTCGAAGAGGCGCGCGATGCGATGGAAAAGAACTTCGCTCTTGTCGTGCCGATGGCGCGCGTGAACGATGCGCTCAGCGGCCTTGGAAGAACTTTTGGCGTCGATTTGCCGGCCCCGGTCCATCACAATATTGGTACCAAGAAGGTTACAGCCTTGTCGGAAGAGGTCAGGCAGGAGCTACGGGAGATGAATGCCGTCGATCTTCAGTTGATCGCGCATTTCGAAGCCAAATTCGACGAGCACCTTAAAAATCTGCCGGCGCGTCTGCTCGGCTGAAGCTCGGAGTATCCCCTGGGGCAGCGTAAGCTGCGCGCCTAACCGAGAGACACGAATATGCAAATGCTCTACGAGGATGACGGTATCGAGATTTCTTTCGAGCCAGGCAACAACGCAACCGCCATCGTGTCGTTCTCGGGTATCGGGATGAAGATGGGCGGCGTTCAAATAGAAGAATTCAAGAAGTCGCTCGCCGGTACCGACAACAGTGTCTATTATGTAAAGGATAAAGATCGACACTGGTATAATAGTTCGTTCGACAGGATTGGCGACGTCATTAACGAGGATTTCGCAAAGCGAAATATCGGCCGCGTTCTGACGCTAGGAAATTCGATGGGCGGCTTCGGCGCGATCGCCTTCGCCAAGGTTCTGAAGGGTTGCCAGGCGGCGATTGCATTTTCGGCCCAATCGGCGATCGATCCGTCGGTCGTGCCATGGGATCGGCGATACCGGAAATTTACCGACAGCGTTTCGCAATGGGTTGGCCTCGATGCCGCGAAGATGCTGGTTCCCCACGTCAATTATAAGCTGTTCTATGGCGACGTCAGCAATTTCGACACCCGTCACGCCCAGCGCATGGCAAACGCCGATCACGCCAACCTGTCGGTATATGTGATGGCCGGCGCCGGCCATGGCGTTGCGGGCTTTCTCAAGCGCAAAGGCGTCCTGCACCCCCTCGTTCAAGCGCTCATCGCCGACGGCGGTCAAGACTTCGATGCGTCGACGATACTGCAGTCGCTAAACTATAAGACTCTGCAACCTGCGCCGGGCGTCTCGGCACGACGCGCGCAGCGTCCGGCAAGACCCGGCATTCGATCCGCAATTTGACAGCACCGGTCCGGCTCGTAATTTGTGCCGGATCGATTTCGACGACTACTTGCCCATTCCCAGGAGCCTGCTTAGAAGGCCCCGGCGTTTTTTCTGGGCGACCGGCACCGGGACCGGTGCTCTCCGCTTAGGCTTGGGTCTTGACGCAGCCTGTTGCGCGCGCGCTTCCTCGGCTCGTTGCGCGAGCCGCTGTTCTCCCCGCTCCAGCCTCCGGTTCCGGCTCGCGAGGTTACCGATCCTCAGGTCGTTATTGCGTGTTGTTCGGAAAGATTTCAGCAAAGCCGCGTCGTCGAGCGTAGATTCACAAAAATAACGCTCGAAGATCTGCATATTGAATTGCAGCACAGGCGCCTGGACGTGGCGGCGGTCAACCTGCCAGACATTGTTGAACAGATACATCACGATTTCATAGCTAGGGAAATAGAACAGCTTCGGATCGCTGGGCGAAAGCTCTCGGTAGAGTTCGTCGACCGCGACGCGCAAGACGGATTTCGAGACGGCGTTCGCCGCGAGGCAGCTGACATCGCGAAAGGTCGCCTGCAGCGGAATCGGCGAAATGGTGAAGACGATCGCCGCATCGGGCCGATACTCGCGAATCAAGCGATAAATCACCCGCAGATTCTCGAGGTTTTCGGCGACGGTCGATACGCGGAATTTATGCCGTGTGGGATCGTACAGATTGAGGGGAATGGCGCGCCAGAAGACTTCACCGCTCGGCTCATCGTACCAGACCTCCGAAAGGCCAAGGGTAATCACAAAGACATCGACCCGATCGAACAGATCCTTGGTCTCCTTGCGAACCTCCTCGTCGTAGCCGAACGCCTCGGCCGAATAACCGTGCCACAGGCTGACTTCGGGTGTTTTGCCGAGCCAGGCCCATTCGAACTGCTGCCGGATGGCGAAGGTGTTGACGATACCTTCGCCCATGGCCGTGACATAGGCCTTGTTCTCTTTCTTGGTCAAAACGTTGAAGCCGCGTTCGTGCAGATATCTGCTGATGTTCGCGGCGAAGCACGAGCCGAAGGCGGCGATCGGCGTCTCTTTCGTTATGAACGGTGCCGGGGGCATCCATCCCTTGACGAAATATTCGGAGACGACGTTGTCCTGCTCGAAGGACGCCTCGTTCGGGTAGAAATTCGTGGAATCGCCGCGAAAGAAACCAGCCGATTTCTTTACTTTGACCCCGTCTTGCTCTGCGACAAACCCGCCCATTCATACCCCCGGCAATCGCGCCAATCTGCGTTGTCCTAACTCGACATTCCAAGCGCGCTGTTTTGCGCGAATTCCGTGCGGAGGACTATTTCGCCCTCAATTCCCCGGAAATGCTTTTTGCGACGGCCTGCGCCAACACAGCCGATCCGGCCGGGAAATAGTGAACGTTCGCGGGACGCTGAAGTTCGGCTTCCCGGGGAAGAACGACGTTATATAGATCGTCGACTGCAACCCCTTCCTCTCGGGCGACTTTCAGGGCGGCGTCGTTATAATCCGTGATGCTCGCCCATTGGCGCGGCGGATTGTCGACATGCGCGGGAACAGGCGTGGTGGTCGCCCAGATCACGCGAGCACCTGTCGCCTTCAGGCGTTCAAGTATGGTTCGAATATTGTTGGTGTAGGTTGCCAAATCGACAGCAGGCACACCGGCGGCAGTCAGTTTTGCGTCATGCAGCCCAAAATTGACGTGGATGACGTCCCATTTCCCATTTTGCAGCCATTGATCCAGATTGGCGAGGCCGATCCGCGTATCCCCGCCGTTTCGCGGCACGCGATGCACATTGGCCTTGTCCGCGAGAAGTGACCGAACCGGCAGCGTATAGCCTATTGAAATCGAGTCACCGATCAGCAAAACCCTGGGAAGCCCAGGCCGATCGACGATATCGCATAGGGCGGGGCGCCCGGCGCAGCTTGCATCCGACTGCCCCGCAGGAGCGGCCAATGCCCCCGAGACAATCGACAATAGCGCTAGACTTACAGCGAGTATCGCAGCACCAAGTTTCATCGCTCTCACCCGCAGATTGCAAACATGGTATCGTGCCGTGGCACGTTATAATGTTTTAAGATCAAAACGTTATCGCGCCTTCCATCAACTTCGTTATTTCGTCCGGAAGCGTCAAGGGCCGAACAGCGCGGCTCCCACTGAGCCGGCCGCCGTCGTCGCGCCGTACCAGGAACCCGGATCGACCGGCGGCGGGTCGCCTTTGTCCATATTGCGGGGCGGCACGATGTTGGTGACGTCGATGCATCCGACAATCGCCAGATCGGCGCGGGGCGTGCCGCGGATGTCAGCTGGCGCCGCTGGAAGCGCCACGCGGCTTTGCCCCTCCACGCTGTCTGGCAGGCCGCAATTGTCGCGATCTACGACACGATCGTGAGCTTGCGATACGCGCTTGTTGGATCCCGTCGAAACGTCGGAGGACCAATTGCGCGCGCCGGCAAACGACGCGCGGGCGCTCTTCCATGCCTCCCAACGCGTCCAGCCCAACTCGCGGGTGAAATATGCCCGCTCAAACGCCATGGCCTGATCCAATTCATCAGCTGTCCGGCCGGTGCGTTCCGCGATCAGCGTCCACAGCCTCACATGAAGGCCTCGTTTGGGGCCCGATTTGTACACGGCCCTATAGGTAACAGGCCTGACCGACCAGCGGGTCGTCCCCTTATTCCGGCGATCGGGACACGCGGCGCCGGCTTTGGCGATCACCATGCCGCTTGGCAGTGACACCGTTCCGGCCGCAACGGCGCCGACGGAATCAACGTTATGGGCCGACAAATCGAGGCTTGCGAGCTTATCGAGCGGCGCAAGCACCCAGGAATCTAGCAGACTGGAAGCCGTGATGGCTTGACCCGGTTGACAGTCCTTGCCGATGAAGAGCCGAAGCTCCTGTCGGCCGAGCTGTGTGGCGACGAATCCGGCGACGTCGTCAGAGATCGCGGCGATCGTGCCGCCGCCATCCTGGCGCGCCGGATCGTAACGGCCGAACGCCCCGCCCGGATCGGTTCTGGGGTCATATATATGTATCGCGACCGTCCCGAACTGGCGGGTTTTAACGGGAAACGAATCGCTTCCGCGCAACGTCCTTGCAGGGCTTCCGTCGGTGCGCGGCCACTCCTGTTCATGGTAGGTCAGGGCCTCTCCGGGTCGCAGGTCCCGTTGCGACGCACATCGCGGATCGCCGTCTATCGGGCTGACCCCGACCAGGATGCCACCCTGGCCATCGAGGCAGACGTTCTCCACCAGAAAGTCCATTGCGCGGGTGGCCCCCGCCTCGGCGGCCGAAGCCTTCGCGGCAAGACCTAACCCGCAGACTAGGAAGGCCGCGATGATCGGCGAAGACATACGGCAAACGGCTCCAGTCATTTCATCATCCTCGCTTACGCGCGTGGCTGAATACTAAACGCCGGCCTGATCGCGCATCGCACCGAAAAGAAGGCTACCGATACCGAAGAGGGCCAGTGAAACCACGAATATCGTCGCTGTATAGGTCAGCGCGAAATCCCACTTCTGGCTTTCAGGCCGCGACGGCGGCGCGAAATTGATGAGGTAGTTCTGCCGCCGCGCCGCGTCGGCATGCGCCAACTCGAGTCCCTGCTGCGCCGCAGATAGCGCCGTTTGGGCGAACTGCTCTTCGAACTGCAACGCTGAGTAATCGTTGAGCAGCTTTGAATATGGGGTGCCGCCCGCGCTGGTCGCAAGGCGTTCTCGCTCGATCTTCAATTGCTGGACCAGGGCGTCGATCTGATGCTGCGTGGCCGTTACATCTGGCGATTTCGGCGCCATCCCATTCAATAGGATGAGGTGACTGCGCGCAGCGGTCAGCTGCGATTCGAGCTGCCCCACAATACCGCTAAATTGAGATGCGGTTCCCTGGGGGTTGATGTCTCGGTGCGCGTTCTGAAAGTCGGTGAGCGCCAGACGCGCTTTTGTTAGGCGTTCTTCGCCCTTGCGGACTTCCGCCTCGGCGTACGCCACTTCATTCTTGCGCGCCTGTTCGGACATGCTGTCGACCATCTCATCCGCGGCCTTGGCGATCGCCTGCCCCAATTTCTGCGCATAGTCAGGATCGAACGCCTGCACATCAACCGTCAGATAACCACCTTGATTCTGAGAAACCGAAACATACCACAAATAATATCGCAGGAATTTTGATGCTGAGGCGTGGCGGCTCATTCGAGACAGGAAGTCTACATCCTTACTGCTATAGTAGTCTCGAACCTTCATCTGCTCGTCCAGCTTGTTTAGCATCGTGCCGGACCTGATATATTCATAAAGAATTGTCGATAAATCCACTGTACTACCGGCGTTTCCGCCCAGGTAATTCTGAACGACGCCGGCCGCCAAGCTCGAGGGCGGCTGGTATATCTGGTAGGTCATCTCGAATTCGGAGACAAAGCGGGGCGAGGCGATGAAAACCATATAGAAAAAAGTCAGCAACGTCGGCAGACCGCAGAACAATCCCAAGCGAAGCAGGAACTTGCGGCGGCGTTCCCGACGCCAGTCGATGAGCATCTGGGCAGCCTGCGGAATGGCAGGCCATTCGGTCGGCTGGAAGACTTGAGGGGGGCGCCCTACCGAGCGGAGCGCGGGCTTGAGCCGCGCCTTTGCCACGGGCTGATTCCCATTCTGCCGTGCCTTCGCCAAATTGGCTCGGAACCGCGCCAGCTTCTGTGCTTTTTCGTCTTGCTCATCGCTCATGAAAAGCGATCGCCTCCTCGATATCGGAAAATGGATGGATGGCCTTCCCGCGGATTACAATCGCGCCATCGGCGTATGTCCGCGCCAGCCGGGTCGAATTGGTGCCGAAAATCACGCCGGCGCCCTGCTGGTGCGCGGCGGAAAACAGGCGGTGCCGCGCGATCTCGGGAAGCACTGAAACCTCATCGATGAGGTAGCAATCGAACGGAAGAATGCTGAGCAGTGCCAGCTCCGCCGTCCGGCGGTCTTCGGCTGACTCGTCCTTTTGGGGGGTGCCTAATGCGGCCGCAATCCCTGAGATCGCCGAAACGGTCTTGGCCAGGATATCGGTGTCCAAATTGAACATACGGGCCGAGAAACGGATGTTTTCGTAAATGCTCAGCCGGGAATTGAACAGCGCTCCGGATCTGATGACCGGCGACAGCCGGACGTTGGACACGACCTCGCCAAACGTCGGCATCTGCGCGCCGGACAGAATCCGCAAGAAGATCGATTTACCTTGCCGCTTGTCGCCGATCACCGCCAGTCGCCGATCGGTCGGCAGGTCCAGCGTAATCGGAAGCAGCGCTATTTCGTGGCCCTTTCCGGGCACGTCGTAGCTCACGGCTGCGGAGACGAGATGAATCACTTGCGCGTCCAGGGCTTCAGCCAGCGATTCATGGACAGGCCGATGAACATCAGGGCAACGCCCCATGCAATCGAGTACATGAGGTTGACCTGGGAAATCGGGAACCCGGGCCATAGCGCATGACGCTGGGAATTGATCAGGTGGATCAGGGGATTATACCAGGATATCTCGGTGAGGATGTCTTCCGCCGCGTTGGGCTGGCCCGTGTAGTAGATTCCCGAAGTCAGGAAGGTCATGAACAGCAGTACCTTCTGGATACCCTTAAAAAGCGGCCAGACGCTGCCGATCGCCTCGAACACGAGCCGGGCGCCGGTGCCGATGAGAGCGGCGATAGCAAAAATCGGCACGCTCTCCAGGACATTGGGCAGCGGTTCGTCACCACCCAGCAGTTCCACGATGAGCAGCCCACCGTAAGTCAGCAGGGTCATGGCGGCGCATTCCCAGATGGCGCCCGCAAGAAGGAAATGGACCCGGCTTATGCCAGGAAGAAGTATGACGCCCGTCCCGCCTTCTCCGTGCTTGGTGACCTTGGATGCCGTATTTCGCACGGTAAACCAGACGGGGAAGCCGCCCAGGACGTACAGCTCCACCGGGATCGAGGCGGGCATATATCGGCCCAGCGATAGAAAAACATAATAGTGGAGAAGGATAACAACCGTCGGCATGATGAATTCGACAAAGAATCCAACCTTGCCGACCTTCTGATGGCGTGTCGTCAGGTCGCGCAGGATCAACGCCCGCAAAATGAAAAGGTGGTCGATCCCGCCGAACAGCGACGCAGAGGGCCGCCGGCGGCGCGCCAGCTGCGTAACGAAGTTTTCCAGGTAATCCAGGCGCGGGCCTGACATGCCGAATTCGGGAAACATTTGCCAGCCTTACGGATACAGTGTGGCGTTCGGAAGCGGAGCTTCCCGGGAATCGTGCGAACCCGGCCCGACGGGCCGTACGGTCTCCGGGGTTTCGCCCACCTTCCTTACGCTTCCTGGGGTTGAACCCGGACGAGCTCTATTGCAACGATGTTATTGAGAAGTTTCCGCCATGTTCGCTGCGAAAACGGCGTGCGGCCGGCGGAAAGGCGAATGTGGCGTTCTCGCGCAACGTCCTGCCCCGCACGTGCCTTTCGGGATTTCACGGACGCCTCGATGAACGGACCGTCCGAGTCCTCGGTGATGGTCAGCACGTATTCGTTTACATCGGTATAAAATCGGACATCGACCGCATGCGGGTCGGAACCGCTGATTTTGACGTTTTTGTCCCAGTTTGCGAGCTTGAGGTCTGCCTCAAACCAAGCATGCAAATCGTCAATAGCAGCCATAACGGCCTCTCCGGATAGTTTACATCGCTTACGTAACGGCGACGGAGCTTTGGATAACACTCATATAGGCATGAATCAACGGGCGCCCGCGCCGTGACTCAATTCGCCTTATTGTCGGCAATCTACCGCTATGGGCATATGAGGCAGGCTTCGCGAAGCCGAAATCCCTCATGCCGATGGCTTAATGGAGCGGGCGAAGGGATTCGAACCCTCGACCCCAACCTTGGCAAGGTTGTGCTCTACCCCTGAGCTACGCCCGCGGCTATTAATCCGCCCGCGGTCGTGGGTGCTCCTGACCGCGAGCGGCGAATATACGCAAAAAGATCGCCGACGCAAGCGGGGGTCCCCGCGGCAAGTGTAACCCACTCTGTCGGTCGCTGTGATCCTTGCTCCGGCAAGCAAGGCATCACATGTTAGGGGACACACCAAGAGGGTAGTCGTTATGGATCTCGCACTCGGGCAGTCGGCGGCTGGCAAGGGCCCCACGCCAATCAAGGATGTCACGACAGCCAGCTTCGAGGCAGACGTCATTGCCGCCTCGATGGACACACCGGTCATCGTCGATTTCTGGGCGCCCTGGTGCGGCCCGTGCAAACAGCTTGCCCCGGCGCTTGAGAAAGCGGTCGCCGCCGCCCGCGGCAAGGTGAAGTTGGCGAAAATCAACATCGACGAGAATCCAGATCTCGCTCAGGCGCTGCGCATCCAGTCCATTCCGACCGTCTATGCTTTCTTTCAGGGAAGGCCGGTCGACGCCTTCCAGGGCGCGCTGCCGGAGAGCCAGGTAAAGCAGTTCGTCGATCGACTGGCCACCCAGGCCGGCGGCAACGACGACATTGCGGCCGTGATAGAACAGGCCAATGAAGCGCTGGCTGCCGGCGATACCGAAAATGCCATTGCGCTGTATCAAGCGGTCCTGGGCGAGGCCCCCGAGACCCCGGCCGCTTTCCTGGGCTTGATCCGCACGCTGCTGGCCGAGAACAATCTGGCGGAGGCGAAGAGTGTCCTGGCGCAAGTGCCCAAAGCCATCGCCACCCATGCCGACGTCACCGCGGCCAAGGCTGCCATCGATCTCTTTGAGCAGGCGTCGAATGCTGGCCCCATCGGGCCGCTGATGGAAGCGGTCACCCGCGATCCGGCCGATCACCAGGCGCGCCTGGATCTCGCCACAGCCCTCTATGCCGCGGGCAAACGCGAGGAGGCGTTCGAGCATCTGCTGGAGAGTATCAAGCGCGATCGCGAATGGCACGAGGGTGAGGTGCGCAAGCAGCTGGTCAAGTATTTCGAGGCGCAAGGGCCGAAGGAGCCGCTGACGATTTCCGGCCGCCGTCGTCTGTCCTCCATTCTGTTCGCCTGACGGCGATGGGAATGGCCAGCTACTCTAAGATCGAAGATCTGCCGACGGAACTGCCGATCTTCCCGCTGACCGGCGTGCTGCTGCTGCCGCGCGGACGCCTGCCGCTCAACATTTTCGAACCTCGATATCTGGCGATGTTCGACGATGCGATGGGCGGATCGCGGCTGATCGGCATGATCCAGCCGTCGGCAATGAAGGACGATCCGTTCGGCGCGACGCAGCCAGCGGAGCTGTACCGGGTCGGCTGCGCCGGCCGGATCACCTCGTTCAACGAAAGCGGAGACGGACGTTACCTGGTGGCGCTGGATGGCATTGCACGCTTCCGTGTCACAAGCGAATTGACGACGCAGCGCGGCTATCGTCGTGTGATTCCCGACTGGACGCCCTATAAGGCCGATCTGGTGGAAGACAATTCACAGATCGACCGCCAGCGGCTGATCACGCTGCTGCAAAGCTATTTTCGGCGGCTGGATCTTTCTGCCAATTGGGACGCGATCGGCGATGCGCCGGACGAACGGCTGTTGACCTCCCTTGCCATGCTGTGTCCATTCGAGCCCTCGGAAAAGCAGGCGCTGCTCGAAGCCGATTGCCTTTCGGATCGCGCCCGGCTCATGATGACCCTGCTGGAGATCGCGATTGCCGGAGACGGCGAAAACGACCGCCCACTCAACTGATCCTGGCGCTGCGAGCCCGAAAATGTCCGAGTCCAACCGCAAGGCAGATCCGAAGCTGCTTGAAATCCTTGTCTGTCCGCTGACGAAGGGACCGCTGCGCTATAATGCGGCCACCCAGGAACTGATCAGCGAACGCGCGGGGCTGGCCTATCCGATCCGCGACGGCATCCCGATCATGCTGGTCGACGAGGCGCGGTCGCTGGACGACGAATCCGCGGCACCCTGAATCCCCACCCGATGAACACCAAAGAACCCGTCTGGCCGCGCGAACTGGTGGTCAATAAGGCCGAGCGCCAGCTGCAAATCGTTTTCGACAACGGCGAATCCTTCATGCTGCCCGCCGAATACCTCCGCACCCAATCGCCTTCCGCCGAGGTCCAGGGTCACAGCGAGGCGCAACGCCAGACTGTCGGCGGCAAGCGTAACGTCGGCATCTCGGGCGCCGAACCGGTCGGCAATTACGCCGTCCGGCTCCTGTTCGACGACGGCCACTCGACGGGCATTTTCAGCTGGACCTATCTGCACGAGTTGGGGCGGGAACAGGAGACGCGCTGGACCGCCTATCTGAAGGAGCTGGCCCAAAAGGGGCTAGGGCGCGATCCGTGATGTGCCCCATTTCCGCCATGTGGGTGGTTTAACCTTCCCCGATGCGCATCAGCACCGGATTCATCCTCTGCGCCGCGCTGTTCCTGGGGCCGCTCGCGTTGAGCGGCTGTGACGATGAGGACAGTGGCAAGGGCGATCAGAAACACGCAACGACGACCGCGGTTCACCTCAACGACTCCATGACCCCAGGATTGGGCTGGGTCATGGCGCGTGACCAGCATGTCTCTGTCTGGCGATTCGCCGCGCAGCCCGCGCCCCTTCCGGGAAGCCAGCTTGTGGGCGCCGGCGCGACCCAATATGCGCCGCCGCCGACCGAGACTGCGGGCGACGACCCGCTTTCCGGCATCCGCGCGGCTCTTGGCGCCAATATGTTGCCGGCGCGCGAAACCGTTCACGTGACGGACCTCGTCAACCGCGCGTTGCAGGCAGCGGCCTTGCCGGCTAGCGAGGCACCTCCAACGCTGCCACTGACCGTGTTGATCACGACACCGTGGAACGACGACACCGTCCTTCTATGGATCGCGCTGCCGCGCCAGCTGCTGGGCAACGCGACGACAGTCAGCGTCGAGTTCGACCCCAAGACGGTAGGCGCGTTCCGTGCGCTGGGTGATCCGTCGGCCCTGCCGACGCCGACAACGATCGCGGCGGGCTACGCCCGGGCGGCAATGCTGTATGAGCTGTCGCCGATCTCCGACAACGACCAGACCAAGACCGGCACCGCGGCGCTGCCCGTGCGTTATGGCGTGGTGCACGTCACCGCCGCCGGCCCCGACCAGCACCGTATCGACCGCGCGATAACCATTACAGACGCCGTGGGTGGTATCGACAACGCACCTGAGGCAGCGCAGTTCGCCGCCGCCGTTGCCGGATTCGGCGGGTTGCTGCGCGGCGACCCGGCCTTGCGCGACCTGTCATGCAACGATGCAATTGCGCTTGCGGAAAGCGCGTCCCAGCCCGACCCGGACGGTTGGCACGCGCAGGTGATCTCCGTGATGCGTCGCGCCGAGCCGCTGATCGACCTGCCGTCGCGCGACACTGTGCTGCCTGCGCCCGACGAACCTCCAAAATAGCGTGCCGGCTCTATGCTGCGTTGACAGCAAAATACCCCGCCGTTACATCCGGCTGGTCCCTTTGAACCGCTGCAATTGACGGTGACGCCCTTGAAAAAGGTATTTCCTGACGCCGCCTCCGCATTGGCTGGCCTGACGCATGACGGCATGACGCTGATGGCGGGCGGCTTCGGCCTGTGCGGCATCCCCGAGAACCTGATCGACGCGCTGGTCGCGACCGGGGTCAAGGATCTGACCGTCATCTCCAACAATTGCGGCATCGACGGTTGCGGCCTGGGTAAGATGCTCGACGCGCGGCAGATCAAGAAGATGATCTCGTCCTACGTCGGCGAAAACAAGCTGTTCGCCCAGCTTTACCTGGCCGGCGAGCTCCAGATCGAATTCAACCCGCAAGGTACCCTGGCTGAGCGCATCCGCGCCGGTGGCGCCGGCATCCCGGCCTTCTTCACCAAGACCGGCGTCGGCACGGTGGTGGCCGACGGCAAGGAAATTCGGGAATTCGACGGGCAGAAATACGTTATGGAGCGTGGCCTGACCGCCGATCTTTCGATTGTGAAGGCCTGGAAGGCAGACACCGAAGGCAACCTCGTCTATCGGATGACGGCGCGCAACTTCAACCCGATGATGGCGACGGCTGGTAAGATGACTGTCGCCGAGGTGGAGGAGATCGTCGAGCCCGGCCAACTCGACCCGGACAGCATCCACACGCCGGGCATCTATGTGAAGCGCGTGATCCTGGGTCAGAACTACGAAAAGCGCATCGAACAGCGCACTGTCCGCCAGAGGAGCGCCGCCTGATGCCCTGGACCCGCGACCAGATGGCGGCCCGCGCCGCCCGCGAACTGAAGGACGGCTTCTACGTCAATCTCGGCATCGGCATCCCGACCCTGGTTGCGAACAACATTCCGCCGGGCATCTCGGTCACGCTGCAGAGCGAGAACGGTATGCTGGGTATGGGCCCGTTCCCCTTTGAGGACGAGATCGACGCCGACCTGATCAATGCCGGCAAGCAGACGGTGACCAAGCTGCCGGAAACCAGTTTCTTCAGCTCCGCCGACAGCTTCGCGATGATCCGCGGTGGCCATATCGACCTGTCGGTTCTGGGCGCGATGGAAGTGTCGCAGAACGGCGACCTGGCCAACTGGATGGTACCCGGCAAAATGATCAAGGGCATGGGCGGCGCCATGGACCTGGTGGCTGGCGTCAAGACGGTCGTCGTGGCGATGGAGCATACCGCCAAAGACGGTTCATCCAAGCTCCTGAAGAAATGCACCCTGCCGCTGACCGGCTCGGGCGTGGTTGATCTGGTGATCACGGAACTGGCCGTGTTTTCGCTCGAACGCGGCAACCCGAAGGGGATAAAGCTGATCGAGCTGGCGCCCGACGTGACATTGGACGAGGTGAAGGCCAAGACCGACGCCGAGTTCACGGTGGCGCTGGGTTGAGGTCTATCAGGCGACCGGACCCAGCTATTCGTCTCCAACGACGGCTTCTATAGTCGTTCGTGCGCATCGAGGAGAGCCGCAAAGCTGTCGACCTGCGTTCGGTGGCCAAATCGCTGAACCCTGGTGCGCCGGGGAGGGGCGATGCGCCAGCTCGCGATAATATTGTTTTTCCTGACGATCGCCGCTGGCTGTGTACCGGCCAATCGGCAGACGGCGGTCGCTGAAGCCGGGACTGCGGGCGCGCCCATCGACACGACGATCGGAGCCGTTCGGAGTGACGGCGCGAAGTTTGATGGCAAGTATGTTCGGGTCCGCGGCTTGTTGAACCAGTGCAATGCGTTCAACTGCGCTCTTATCCCTGTCTCACCGGATGGAACTCCCGATTTGGAAGCTCGCCGCCTGCGGCTGAACTTCTCTCATCGCATTCCCCCTCTGAACCTGACCAACGAAGTTATGGATCATCGCGTCGATATCGTGATCGGATTCCTCTACCGCTTTTCAGAAATTACGATCGAAGGCCGGTACGACTATACCTGCGATGCCACAGAGGACATGCTTGCCAAGCCCACAAAGCCGGGCGAACTGCAGGAAATTACCGTTTGCACAGATGCGGCGACGAATTTCCACGACGCGGTCGTAATTGAAGTCTATCGGCGATGGCCGTCGACTGCCTTTTCTGACGTTCGCAACTCTAAGCTGATCCCTCTATCAACCAAGACAACGTCGGCGCTAGCCGCCCTATACAAGGAGAGTGGAGGCGCCGGATCCCGGGCTGAAAAATGGCAATACCGGGCCTTCGTCGATTCTTTCGAATACGGATCGGCCCATTTTTGTGCCTGTCTAAAAGACGATTGCACAGGGCAATGGCCGACCGAGCGGCAACATCTGCCCGGAAACCCAATGAACCCCTATACATGTACCTATGCCAAGTACGCCGCAGGTGCCTGGCGTTTTCAGCCCTCATTCGATCGGTAGTTTACTTATGCGCGGTTATTTCGGAATCGGCGTCGAAGACATTAGCAAGCCGCACAATGCCGGCAACCTGATGCGCTCGGCGCATGCGTTCGGCGCCAGCTTCTTCTTCGCGGTGAAGCCGGACATCGACTTCACCGGCCTGCGCCAGTCCGACACGTCGGAGGCGGCCTTCCACATGCCGTTCTATGAGTATGACAGCCCGGAAGCGCTGATGCTGCCGCGCGGGTGCCGGCTGGTGGGATGCGAGTTCCTGCCCGACGCCGAGGACCTTCCCAGCTTTAAGCACCCAATCCAGGCCGCTTATGTCTTCGGGCCGGAGAAGGGCAATCTGTCGCCCGCCCTGCTGGCGCGCTGCGACGAGGTCGTCAAGATTCCGACCAAGTTCTGCGTAAATGTCGGCGTTGCTGGCGCGCTCGTGATGTATGACCGGATGATCGCGCTGGGCAACCAAGCCGAACGTCGCGTCGGCACGCGTGCGGCACTGATCAAGAAGCCTCGGTCGAAAGACCGGTAGGCCGACCTCGGCCTAGACCTTCATGAACGGCCGCAGCAGCTTTCCCGGCCAGGTCGTGTAGACCGGCGCGGCGCGCGTCAGCAGCGTGCAGACGCAACCGCCGCGGTCGGCCACGACCGTGTGCTCCACTTCGCGGCCGGCGCAC
>DATJHU010000059.1:0-12675 GCA_035493715.1 Alphaproteobacteria bacterium
CCCTCCCTCTCCCGCGTTGCGGGCGAGGGTTATGAGAACGCGTCCGTGTCCCAAATACCCTCTACCGCTTGCGGGAGAGGGAGGTACCCGCGAAGCGGGAGGGTGAGGGTGCTTCTGTCTTCCTACTTCCCGGCCTTCTCCGCCGTCTCCTTCGGCACGTCCTTGCCGGAGATGAAATCGCGGATGTCCTGGATGACTTCCGGGGATTTGGAGATCGACACCCAGTGACTGTCATGCGGGTACAATTTGAAATGCACGTCGGGCACCAGCTTCTCCATGCCGCTCAAATTACCCTGCTGCAGTGCGGTGTCGGTCAGGCCCCAGATCACCAGCGTCGGCACATGGATGATCGGCGACTTGGCGCCCTCGGTCACCGCCGCGGCCGACCATGAGGTCGGGATCTTGTCGGCCGGATGAGTTTCGTTGAAGGGCGGGTTCAGGTGGTTGGCGCGGTAATAGTCCAGCCCGGCATCCAGCGCGCCCGGCACGCTCCAGGCCCTTTTCCAGGCCGCCACGTCGGCGTCGGTGTAGCGGCCGGACTTGATCTGCTCGCCGAGGATGCCCTGAGTCAGGCCGGCGAAATCGTTGGCCGAGAGTTTCTCCGCCCAGTTGAAGCCGTCATAGTTGTTGAAGGCGAAGGTGTAGTTGCTGCCCCAGCGCTGGACCGGGTTGTCGCGCATCTCGCGTTCGAACAGGAACGGGTGCGGGGCATTCACGATGATCAGCTTTTCCAGCATCTCCGGGTGATACATTGCGAAGGTCCAGGCCAAGAGGCCGCCCCAGTCATGGCCGACCAGCACGAACTTTTTGCCCTTGGGCGCGACCTTCTCGGCGAACTGGCGGATATCCTCGACCAGCAGCTTCATCTTGTACTGGTCGGTGCCCTTGGGGATCGTCGTCAGGTTATAGCCGCGCAGGTCCGGCGCAACGGCAAAATGGTCCTTGCCGAAATCGGCCAGGTAATCCTTCCACTGGTACCAAAAGGACGGATAGCCATGCAGGAACAGGATCATCGGGCCTTCGCCGGCATGCACGTAATGCATCTTGAGGCCGTTGGCCTCGACGTAATCCTCCTTCAGGGGATCGGTCACGCCCGGCGAGGGATCGGCGAAGGCGGGCGCTGCGAGCCCGAGCGCCAGGGCCGTCAATCCGCCGAGCCAATGCAGTCTGTGTCGCATTTCGTCCTCCCCGATCTCATGTGTTCTTAAGAGCGCAGTCCTAGCTTATCGCGGTCGATATTTCATTATTTTATATATAATAAGTGACGGCTGGGTTGCGGACGGCTAAGCGTTTGCTCATGCGAACGCAGGCATACCGCTTAAGCGGACGGAGGAGGAAACATGGCCGGGGAAATGGGCAAGCCTGACTATCAGGAGCAGGATCGCGCCTATATGGAGGGCGCCGCGCGGCCGCTCGACCAGTTCGGCAGCGTCTTCATGACCAACTCCAAATGGCTGAACAGCGCGCGCATGCGCGACGTCTATGCCCAGGAGGGGCTCAGGCGCGCCGGCCACGACGTGCCGCCGACCTATATGGTCCACCAGGCGGCGCAGACGATCGGCGAGCTGACCGACGAGGCCGAGGTCATCCGCATGATCGAGGCGGAGAAGACCGAGAAGCCGCTGTTCGCAGCGTGGCTCGACCGGCGCTCGCTGTCCGACTTCACGCTGGACGAGCTCAAGGACTGCGCCCCCGATACGCTGGGCGGCATCGTCCACGACTATCTGTCGCGCACCGGCTTCGATCTCAACCATTCCAAGCGCGGGCTGGTGCCGACCACCGACTATACCTTCCTGCAAAAGCAGCGGGTCGTGGCCCACGATATCGAGCACATCGTCTCCGGCCTCGGCCCCAACCCGGTGGGCGAGCAGGCGCTGATCGCGCTCAATCTGCGCACCTATTTCGACTATTTTTCCCCCCAGCTGGCCGCCGACCTGACGCGCATGAGCGCCTTCCTGCTGTCGACCGGGGTGATGAAGGCCAACCTGCATTATCCGGGCGTCATGGCCGCCTTCATGGAGGGCGTGGCCCTGGGGTCTGAGATCGGCGGCAAGATGAAGTATCCGCTGCTCCTCGCAGATTGGCGCGCCTACCTCGATTGGACGATTACGGACATTCGCGCAGACCTTAACCTTGTCGGCGCACCGCCTGCGGGAACGTGGGACTGGACCAACCAGGCCCGGCGCGGCTGAAGCCAGGGTACTGAGACTTTATCGGGAGGAAGACGATGGCTGGAGAGATGGGGAAACCCGACTATCAGGAACAGGACCGCGCCTATATGGAAGGCGCCGCCCGCCCGCTGGACCAGTTCGGCAGCGTGCTGATGACCAATTCGCGCTTCCTGAACAGCGCCAAGATGCGCGATGTCTATGCCCAGGAGGGCCTGCGCAAGGACGGCCGCGACGTGCCGCCGACCTACATGGTGCACCAGGCGGCGATGGCGATCGGCGAATTGACCGATACCGCCGAGGTTGAACGGCTGATTGCGGCGGAAAGGGCCAAGAACCCGGAATTCGCCGCGTGGCTGGACAAGCGCTCGCTGTCCGATTTCACGCTGGACGACCTGAAGGACTTCGCTCCCGATACGTTGGGCGGCATCGTCCACAACTATCTTTTCACAAACGGCTTCGACCTCAACCATTCCAAGCGCGGGCTGGTGCCGACCACCGACTACACCTTCATGCAGAAGCAGCGGGTGGTATCGCACGATATCGAGCATATCGTCAGCGGCCTGGGGCCGAACCTGATCGGCGAGCACGCGCTGATCGCCTGCAATATGAAGTGCAACTACGACTATTTCACGCCTGAACTGGCCTGCGAGCTGGTGCGCATGTCGGGCTTCCTGATGTCGACCGGCGTGATGAAGATCAACCTGCACTCGCCGCATCTGATGAGCGAGTACCTCAAGGCGGTGACCATCGGCGTCAACATGGCGAACGGCATGACGCGGCCGCTGCTGATCAACGACTGGCGGGACTATCTCGACTGGACGCTCGAGGATATCCGTGAGGAGCTGAACATCGTCGGCGCCCAGCCGGCCGGCACCTGGGAATGGACCAACGAGGCCAGCCGGGGCGATTATCAAATGGCGGCGGAATAAAAGCGTCAATTCGGAAGCGCGGCGCGGGACGCGGGATTAGAAGGGTAGCAGGGTGAATTCGTCTGGCTCGTCCGAGCGGCTGCTCGTCAATCTGTGCGGCCTCGTCGCGTTGTTGTCCGGGATCGTGTTCTCGATGGTCGGTGCTCTGGCGCCGATGTTCTCCAGGGACCTACAGATCCCGACTCAGTCGATCGGCACGATCATGGGCAGCTATATGCTGGCCTCGGCGATGAGCGGGTTCCTGGGCACCTTCTATCTCGACCGGTTCGACCGTCGGAAGGCGCTGGCGGTCTCGCTCATCGGCGTGGTCGTGGGCCTGATCCTGACCGGACTCGCGCCCAACCTGCCGTTGCTGATCGCGGCGCGGGTCGTCTCCGGCATCTTCGCCGGGCCATCCAACGCCGTCTCGATCGCCATTGTCATCGACAACGTGCCGGCCGAACGGCGCGGCGGCGCGCTGGGCACGGTCGCGGCCTTCGGGGCGCTGGCTCAGATCATCGGGCTGCCGGCGGGCCTCGCCATCGCCCAGGCCTTCGGCAGCTGGCGCGACCCGTTCTTCGCGGCGGCTGCCGTCGGCGCGGTGCTGACCGTGCTGATCACGCTCAACCTGCCGGCGCAGCGCGGCCACCTCCTCGGCATGACCAGCTTCGCCATCAAGGCGCGGCTCAACAGCATGGGGCGGCTTTTCCTAAAGGGCGAGTTCCAGGTCGCCTTCGGCCTGATGATGACCGGCATCGTGCCGCTGGTCGCGATCACCACGATCATGTCGGTCTTCCTGGTCAACAACCTCGGCTATCCGCAGGGCGCGCTCATCCTGCTCTACATTATCGGCGGCGGGACCAACGTGATGACCGCGCGCTATGTCGGGCGCGGGATCGACAAGTTCGGCCCGGGCACGGTCTCGCTTGCCTCGACCGTCGCGCTGACTTTCGCCGTCGCGGTCGGTTATCTGGGCGTCGGCTGGTCCACCATCCTGGCGATGGAAAACGGCATCGAAACGCTCATCCCAAGCAGCCCGGCACTCCAGCATTACGGAATCTATCCGGCGCTGCTGCCGGTGATCGCGATCTTCGCGCTGTTTTTCATTACCAGCTCCGGCCGTCTTGTCGTCGGCCAGGCCATCACGATGCGTATCCCCAGACCGGAAGAGCGGGCGGGGTTCCAGTCGCTTAGCCAGGCGATCCAATCCTTTACGATGGCGCTGGCCGCCCTTGCGATCCCGAAGCTGCTGGGCTCGACGCCGGACGGAAAGCTGACCGGGATTGAGATGTTCTGCTACGGCGTGCTGCTGGTCACCTGGATCTTCCCGCCACTGGTCTATTGGCTGGATGCCCTGCTCAACCGGCGCGACCGCGCCGCCGTTTCCGACGCGATGGCCGTGCCGGCGGAGTGACCGCTGCTTTTTCGTTCAAGGGGCAATACGCGTGAACCTCTTCGGCACCCCCGAACGACGTCTGGTGATGATGGTCGGGTCGATCTCGTTCATCTCCAGCATGATCTTCTCGCTGGTCGGATCGCTCGCGCCTGCTTTCCAGAAAGACCTCCACATCCCCGCCCAGCAGATCGGCACGATCATGGGCGCCTACATGCTGTCGTCGGCCGTCAGCGGCTTCCTGGGCACGCTCTATCTCGACCGTTTCGACCGGCGGAAAGCATTGGCCGTCGGGCTCCTCGGCACGTTTATCGGCCTGCTGCTGACCGGCTTGGCGCCCACCTACGAGACGCTGATCGCGGCGCGGATTCTCAGCGGCGTATTCGCCGGGCCGTCGAACTCGTTGGCTATCGCTACGCTGGTCGACAACATACCGCATGAACGGCGCGGCAAGGCGCTCGGCACCGTCTCCGGCTTCCAGGCGCTGGCCCAGATCGTCGGCATCCCAGCCGGACTGGAAATCACCGATTTGTTCGGGACATGGCGAGCACCTTTCGGGTTTATCGCGCTGCTTCAGGGCGTGATCGCGATCACCGTCATCCTGAACCTGCCGCCGCAGCGCGCGCATCTGGAGAGCGGGGTCAGCTTCGCCATTTCGGCGCGGTTGCGCATGCTCGGCCGCCTCCTGTCCAAGCCGATGTGCCTGCTGACCTATGGGCTGCAGATGACCGGCGTCGTGCCGCTGGTCGCCATCACCACGATCATGGCGGTCTGGCTGGTCCACAATCTGAGCTATCCGGCCGGCGAACTCTCGGTGCTCTATCTGGTGGGCGGCGGCAGCAACATTATCTCCGCCCGCTTTCTGGTCGGGCCGTGGATCGACCGTGTGGGCGCCGGGCTGGTGTCGCTTGTCTCGACGGTGGTCATGACTGCCGCGATCCTGATGGGCTATCTGGGCTTCAATCCCGGATTGCCTTTGACGATCGTGTTCGCGCTGTTCTTCATCACCAGCTCTGCCCGTCTGATCGTGACGCAGACGACGTCCATGCGCATCCCGAAGCCCGACGAGCGGGCCGGCTTCCAGTCTCTGTCGTCGTCTATTCAAGCCCTCGTCATGGGGCTCTCCGCGCTCTCGACCAGTTATCTGTTGGGCAGCACGCCGGACGGGAAGCTGACCGGCATGGTGCCCTTCGCCATCGGCGTGATTGCTGTAGGGTGGGTTTACCCGTTGCTGGTCTACCAACTCGACGGCATGCTGAACCGCCGTGATAAGCAGGAGCGCGCGGCGACGGTTACAGGGGTCGCGGCTGAGTAGTTCGCCTTCATCGGCCGCGGGGTGCCGCGACACTACGATAAAGCGAAAACACGATGTCCACTGCTCCGATCAGAGAGGCGAATAGTGTGAGCAGGTGAAAGGCAATGAAGAGTTCGAAGCTACCCGTCGCCGTGCCGTCCGGGATGGAAACCATGGAGGGCAGCGCGGAAAACGCCATCATCGATAGGAGGATCAGCGTGGCGATGGTGAACAAAGCCGCGACGCTCAGCGGTTGTCGGACGATCAAGATAGGAACTACGGTAAAGAGAGAGTTTCGCGCAACGAGAGCGATAGCCTCGGGTACTGTCCCATGGGCGACGCCTGTCACGTAAGCCCCGATCGTGCAAGCACCTGCCAGCACGAAAAGCGCCAGCAGTCGTAAGCGCAGCCGGGGGAAGAGCCGCATCAGGGCAGCAGCTTCCGCAGCCGATAGACCAGATCCAGCGCATCGCGCGGCGTCAGCGCATCCGGGTCGGTCTCGGCCAGCAGATGGCCCAGCGGCTCCAGCAGTGACGGCTCCTCGGCCTTCACCGGCGCACTCGGCGGCACCATGCTGAACAGCGGCAGGTCGTCGACGGCTTTCTTAAGCTTGATGTCGCCGCTGCTTTCGATCTGCTTCAGCACCGCCTCGGCGCGGCGCACGACGGCGGGCGGCAGGCCGGCCAGGCGCGCGACATGCACGCCATAGGATCGCTCCGCCACGCCGGGCACCACGCCGTGCAGGAAGACGATGTCGCCCTGCCACTCCTTGATGCTCATCGTGTGACAGGAGAGGGCCGCCAGCGAGCGTTCCAGCGCCGTCAGTTCGTGATAATGCGTGGCGAAGAGGGCGCGGCAGCGGACCTGGTCGTGCAGATGCTCCACGGTCGCCCAGGCGATTGAGACGCCGTCATAGGTCGCAGTGCCGCGGCCGATCTCGTCCAGGATCACCAGTGAGCGGGGCGTCGCCTGGTTCAGGATCGCGGCGGTCTCCACCATCTCCACCATGAAGGTCGACCGGCCGCTTGCCAGATCGTCCGCCGCGCCGACGCGGCTGAACAGGCGGTCGACGATGCCGATCTCGGCGCTCTGGGCCGGCACGAAGCTGCCCATCTGCGCCAGGATGGCGATCAGCGCGTTCTGGCGCAGGAAGGTCGATTTGCCGGCCATGTTGGGCCCGGTCAAAAGCCATAGCCGGTCGTCGGCGGACAGCGCGCAGTCGTTGGCAACGAAACCGCCGCCTTCCGCCGAAGCGGCCAGCGCGGCCTCGATCACCGGATGGCGGCCGCCGACAATTCGGAAATCGGTTGAGCGGTCGATCGTCGGGCGCACATAGCCACGCTCGATCGCCAGCAGCGCCAGCGCGCTTGCCAGGTCGATCGCCGCCATGGCGCGGGCGATGCCGCCGATGGCCTGGGCGCGGCCGGCCACTTCCGCGACCAGGTCCTGGAAGATCGCCAGCTCGATGGCCAGCGCCCGGTCGGCCGCCTCGGCGATGCCGCGATCGAGCTCGGCCAGCTCCACCGTCGTGAAGCGGACCGCGGTGCCCAGCGTCTGACGATGGATGAACGGCCCCTGCGGTGCGGTCGCCATCTTGTCGGCATGGGTGGCCGTCACCTCGATGTGATAGCCGATGACTTGGTTGTGCTTGATCTTCAGCGTCGTTACGCCGCTCTCGCCGGCATAGCGCGCCTGCATCTCGGCGATCAGCCGCCGCCCGTCGTCGCGCATGCTGCGCTGGCGGTCGAGGTCGGCCGAATAGCCGGCGGCGATGAAATTGCCGTCGCGGGCAAAGAGCGGCACCTCCGGCTTCAGCGCCCGCGTCAGCCGTTCGACCAGCGTGTCGAGCGGCACCAGTGCGACCTTCGCCTCGCCCAGCGTCGCCGGTAGATCGCCCGGCAGGCTGGTGCGCAACTGGTCGGCGGCGAGGATTCCGTCGCGGATCGCGCCCAGTTCGCGCGGGCCCCCGCGGCCGAGCGCCAGCCGACCCAGCGCCCGCTCGATGTCGGGTGCCGCCGCCAGCGTCCGGCGGACCGTCTCGACCAATCCGCCGCGCGCGTGGAAGAACGCGACCGCGTCCAGCCTTGTGTCGATCTCCCCCGCGTCGGTCAGCGGCGCCGACAGGTGGGCGGCCAGCAGGCGCGCCCCGGCGGCTGTCACCGTCTGGTCGATGGCGGCCAGCAGGCTGCCCTGGCGTTCGCCAGACAGCGTGCGGGTCAGCTCCAGATTGCGCCGGGTGGCGGGGTCGATCTCCAACACCCCGTCCTCGGCCAGCCTGCGCGGGGCCTGCAGCTGTGGGGCGCGGCCCTTCTGGGTCAGCTCGACATAGGCGGCTAGCGCGCCGGCCGAGGCGACTTCGGCGCGGCCGAAGCGGCCGAACCCGTCCAGCGTATCGACGCCGTAAAGCGCGGCCAGTCGTCGGCGGCCGTTCTCGCTGTCGAAACGGGCATCGGGCTCGACCGTCAGCCGGTCGCGATAGGCGTGGAATATCTCGAACATATGTGGCCGCTGGACCAGCTTTTCCGGCAGCAGCAATTCACCCGGATCGACGCGGGCGAGCGCCGCGGCAAGGCCCAACTCGGCCACCGGCTGCAGCCACAGCTCGCCGGTCGACAGATCGAACCAGGACAGGCCCAGCGCACCGCCGGCCTCGGCAAGTGCCGCAAGATAGTTCGCCTTGCGGGGCTCCAGCAGATGATCCTCGGTCAGCGTGCCCGGTGTGATGATGCGGACGATGTCGCGCTTCACGACGGACTTGCTGCCGCGCTTCTTCGCCTCGGCCGGGTCCTCTACCTGTTCGCACAGCGCGACCTTGAAGCCCTTGCGGATGAGGCGGGAGAGATAGACCTCGTGATTGCTGACCGGCACCCCGCACATCGGGATGTCCTTACCCTGATGGAACCCGCGTTTGGTCAGCGCGATGTCCAGCGCGGCTGCGGCGGCGCGCGCGTCGTCGAAGAACATTTCGTAGAAGTCGCCCATCCGATAGAACAGGATGCTGTCGGGATGAGCAGCCTTGATTGCCAGATACTGCGCCATCATCGGCGAAGTGGCCTGGGCCAGGGCCGGCGCTTCCTCCTGATGGTCTGGCGGCATGGTTCCTTAGATGGAATCGGGTTGGCGTTCAGGACTGTCTTATCAGAACAAAGGGACCATGGGAGTCGGACTTGGCACTTTATCTCGTGACCGGCGGCGCAGGTTTCATCGGTTCGCATCTGGTCGATGCGCTGCTGGCGCGGGGCGATCGGGTGCGGGTGCTGGACGACCTGTCGACCGGCAGGCGTGACAATCTCGATCCACGCGCAGCGCTGACGGTCGGCGATGTCGCCGATGCGGTCGCGGTCGCCAAGGCGATGGACGGCGTCGATGCTTGCTTCCATTTGGCTGCCGTTGCATCGGTCGAACTCGGCAATCGCGACTGGCTGGGGACGCACCGCACGAACCTGACCGGCGCGATCACCGTCTTTAACGCCGCCCGCCGGGCCAAGCCGGGTATGACGGTTCCGGTGGTCTATGCGTCGTCCGCCGCGGTCTATGGCGATTCGACGGAACTGCCGCTCGCCGAGACGGCGGTGACCCGGCCGCTCTCGGCTTATGGTGCCGACAAGCTGGGGTGCGAGTTGCATGGGCGGGTCGCGACCCGCGTGCACGGCGTGCGGACGACGGGGTGCCGCTTCTTCAATGTCTATGGGCCGCGCCAGGATCCGGGCTCGCCCTATTCGGGCGTGATCTCGATCTTTTTTGACCGGATCCGCGGCGGCCGAGGCATCACCATCTTCGGCGACGGCGGGCAGACCCGGGACTTCATCTATGTCGCCGACGTGGTCCGCGCGATGCAGACCATCATGGCGAACGAGGCGCCGGAGGCCGCTGTGTTCAACGTCTGCACCGGCCAAACCACCTCGTTGCTCGAACTCGCCGCGGCATTGGGCCGGGTATTCGGGCGGACACCGGATATTACATTCGCCGCGCCGCGTACCGGGGATATCCGCGAATCCCTGGGCGACCCTGCGCTCGCTGAGCGCACCCTGGGATTCAAGGCGCAAGTATCGTTGGAGGATGGGCTGCGGTTGATGGCGGAATATGCGACAAGCAGGAATTGAAATCGCCGGCCGTTCAGTTGTCGGGGATTACAAAATTGTAATCCGCGGGAAACGGCGCGTTTAATCCCATGTATTATGTTGTCGGTGTCGGAGTTTGATCGCAGGGGACCGGATGGCAAGACTGCTGCTCATCGTCTGCGCGATACTTGCGTGCGGGCCGGGACCCGTCCATGCGCAAAGCACATTGCCCAGTTCGACTGTCACGGGCGCGACGCCTGCCGACGTCCAGCCGCCGCCGGCGCGCCTGATCAAGCCTAAAGCGCCTCGTGGCGATGCTCACCCCGTCGAGCGTACGCGCCATCCGCTCGACGAGCGTTGCAAGCCGCTGAAGGATCAACTCGATCTGGCGCTGCAGAAGCCCGGGAACCAACACCGGTTGTTCCAGGCCCGGCTTGCTCATAACGCGGGATCGCGCCTGTGCCGTGAGGGCCATGCCGACAAGGGTATTGCTGAATTGCAGCGCGGGCTTTCCTATCTCCAGGAAACCGCAAACTGACCGCTTTAAGGACTCCATGCATCTGCTGATTGTTGAAGACGACGAGGACACCGCCGCCTATATGCGCAAGGGGCTGATGGAGGCGGGCTATACGGTCGACCATGCCGCGAACGGCCGCGACGGGCTTTTCATGGCAACCTCCGGCTCGTTCGACGCGATCGTCCTCGACCGCATGTTGCCCGGGCTGGACGGCTTGGCGGTCGTGCAGGCGATGCGCGCGGCGAACATCTCAACGCCGGTCCTGATCTTGTCCGCGCTCGGCCAGGTTGACGACCGGGTGAAAGGCTTGCGCGCCGGGGGTGACGATTATCTGTCGAAGCCCTTCGCCTTTTCTGAGCTGCATGCGCGCATCGAGGCGCTGCTGCGTCGCCGCGACGTGCAGTCGGTCGAGACCAAGCTGACGGTCGGCGACCTTGAACTCGATCTGTTGTCGCGCAAGGTCAAGCGCGGCGACCGCCTTATCGATCTGCAGCCGCGCGAGCTCCGCCTGCTGGAATATCTTATGCGCCACGCCGGGCAAGTGGTGACGCGGACCATGCTGCTCGAGGGCGTCTGGGATTATCATTTCGATCCGCAGACCAATGTCATCGACGTGCATATAAGCCGCCTCCGGCAAAAGCTCGACAAGGGGTTCGACAAGCCGCTGCTGCACACGATGCGGGGCGCGGGCTATTCGATCCGGGCGGGCTAGGCTTGGCCGTACCGCGCGCTCTGCCGGGCTTTCTGCGGAGCTCGACCTTCCGGTTATCGGTTTTCTACGTCGCCCTGTTTTTCCTGTCCGTCGGTGCGCTGCTGGCCTTCATCTATGTCCAGGCGATCGCAACCATCGACACCCAGACCGAGCAGGCGACAAAGGCAGATGCGGCAGCGCTGGTGCAGGAATATACCGCGCAGGGGATCGCCGGGCTGATCGACGCGGTCGAGGACCGCATCGCTCCAGACCGCGCCGGCGACGGGCTCTACCTCCTGGAAGACGACGAGGGGGCGCCGCTGGCGGCCAATGTCCAGACCTGGCCGACGGCGGAGCCCAATCCGGGCGGCTGGGTCAGCTTCAATGTCGATCGCGAGGACGGACCGCACCAGGCGCGCGGCCTTACCTACGCGCTGAAGGATGGGTCAAAGCTGCTGGTCGCACGTGACTTGCATGCGCGGCTGGATTTCCAGGAGCTGATGGTCGATGCGCTTTATTATGCGCTGGCGCTAACCGTCGTGCTGGGCGTCGGCGGCGGTTTGCTGATCAGCCGCCGGATGCTGAACCGGCTCGACGCGATCAACCGCGCAGCCGAGCGGATCCGGACGGGCGACCTCAGTCACCGCATCGGCACCACCGGCTCACATGACGAGTTCGACCGGCTGTCGGAAACGCTGAACGCGATGCTGGAGGAGATTCACCGCCTGATGAACGGCATGCGCACGGTGACCGACAATATCGCGCACGATCTGCGCAGTCCGCTGACCCGTATGAAGGGACGGCTTGAGATGCTGCTGCGCGAACCGGCCGACACAGATGCGCAGCGCGTGGCCATCGAGCGCACGATCGCCGATGCCGACCAACTGCTTACGACCTTCACCGCGCTGCTATCGATCGCCGATGCCCAATCGGGTAGCGCGCGCGCCACCATGGCGCCGCTCGACCTCGACGAGCTGGCCGGAGACATCGTCGATCTCTACGAGCCGGCGGCGGAGGAACGGGGCATCGCGATCGGTCATGAAGAGGGGCAGGGCAGCGTGATGGGCAGCCGCCAGCTACTGTTCCAGGCGCTCGTCAACTTGGTCGACAACGCGATCAAGAACACGCCTGCTGGCGGGACGATCCAGGTGGCGGTCAGGCGTCAGGCGGGTGCCGTGCATTTTGTCGTCGCGGATAGCGGCCCGGGTATTCCCGAAACTGAACGCGACCGGGTGCTGGAGCCGTTCGTGCGCCTCGACAGTAGCCGCTCGACCCCGGGCAGCGGGCTCGGGCTTGCACTGGTCGCGGCGATCGCCCGCCTGCATGGCGCTCGTATCGAGCTCGGCGACAATGCCCCTGGGCTGGTCGTCAGCCTGATCTTTCCGGTGGTCGCCTGAGCCGCGTTCTTCAGGCCAAGCGGCTCAGCGGATTAACAATTTGTAATGCTGGATTCATTCGGCGGAAAGGGAGTGCGGAATATTATCCGCTCTACCGAAGCGGCAATCGTTTCCGCTTGGTGACCTGCCCTGAGAGGATACCCTATGACCCGTCATCTTATCGCCGCTTCGCTCGCAGTTCTCATGATCGCTGCTCCCGCCATCGCTTTCGCCGCCGACCCGGCTCCGGCCACCTCGACCGAC
>DATJHU010000060.1:0-31504 GCA_035493715.1 Alphaproteobacteria bacterium
CGGCTTTTGCTTTCCCGAAACCTGGAATCTTGCGGATCGTCGTATTCACCGCCTCAGACGTGATCAGGCGCGTGCATTCGAACTGGCGCGGCGTGCCGGCATGGCGCGGGCACCACAGGAAATCCTTATGGTCGAACCGCACCCGCACATCGTTCCAGCAGCTGTTGCAGGCATGGTAGTTGATGACCCGATAGGGGGTGTCGAACTCGTTCGTCGGATGGGTAAAGCCGCTGATCATCACGACCTTGGCGCCCGCCGCCCATGCCAGCCATGACAGGCCGCTCGACAGGCCGACGAAGAACTCGCAGTGCTTCAGCCAGCGCGCCCGCTCGACCAAGGGGCGGTCGCCGGTCTGATCCTCGGCCCCGTAGGGGATGTGGTTCCAGACGATGCCGGTGCCGTGTTCGGTGCGCTGGTCGATGCAGATGACGCGATAGCCCGCCTCTTTCAGCATCGCGACCACTTCGCGCCAGCCGGCCGGATTGTTCCAGTATTTGCATTGGGTCGAGCTCTGCGCGGCGATGCAGACATACGGCTCGGCGATCGGCCGGGTATCGTCCGGGATGACCAGCTTGGGCGCGAATTCGGTCGGGTCGACGCCCAGTATATAGCCGGCCGTGCGATGCAGGCCGACCAGCCGGAAGTCGCTCGGCTGATGGACATGGTCGTCGTCGTCGAAGAACAGACCCATCGAATAGGTGGCGTAATAGCTGTCCGCCTTGATGCCTTCGTGATCGACGAACTTGATATGCGGATAGGCGTCGGCGAACAGCGGGATCAGCCAGGACGCCATGGCGCAGGTCAGCTTGCACTGGTGCACCTCCTGGAAGCGCACCGCATAGGGGAACCAGCCGACAGTGTCGCCGATCGTGCCGATCGGGAACTGGATCAGGATCTCGCGATCCTTGGCGCTGTATTCATGTTCGAAGACCGGCTTGTCGTCCGACCACACATCGATGCGGCAGCGCAGGAAATAGCGCTTGGAACTGTTGATCCGGCCGCTCTCAAGCTCGGTCTGGAACAGGATGTTGCCGGTATCGGTATCGCTGAGCCGGATGCGCCATTTGCCCTGGGGCAGCAGGACGCGGCAGCCGTCATTATAGTCGAACCGGATACCCATCGGTCCCAGCTGGGTGGGCGTTTCGGCGGGCGGGGGATAGGGACGTTTTACGTCCTCGGCTGCAGAGGCCTGTCCGTCGGACGTTTCCGGCGCAGGGGCGGCGCTCGCTTCGGCCTCTGCCGTCTGCTGTTCTTTATCCAGGACCGTCTCACCCGCAGCCATGTACCCGATATCCCTCAATAACCCGCCAAATGCGGGGCGTTCCTAGATACGGCTCTAATATTGGCGAGGCAAGGACAGAGCTTGAGCCGCTCAGGACGGGCGATTTCTGACCGTCCTGAATCCCAGATGCGCCGCGCTGAAGCCGGTTTCCTGGGATTCGCGCGCCGCGGGGCGATAGCGGCGGCAATAGTTCGGCGCGCAGAGGAACGAGCCGCCCTTGATCGTCCGCAGGACCCGCGCGGCAGGCGGCGCGGCGCCCGGCATCTCGGCCATCGGCATATCGTCCTTGGTGGTGGGGCCGTAAAGCGTCGATGTCCATTGCCAGACATTGCCGGTCATGTCGTAAAGGCCGTAGCCGTTGGCCGGAAAACAGCCCACCGGCGCGCGGCTGAGATATCCGTCGGCGCCTTCGTTACGGTTCGGGAAGGTCCCCTGCCAGCTGTTCACCTGGTATTTGCCGTTCGGCGCGAAATCGTCGCCCCAGGCATAGGTCTTTCCGTCCAGCCCGCCGCGCGCGGCGTATTCGTACTGCTCCTCGGTCGGCAGCTCGCGTCCGGCCCAATGGGCATAGGCGAGCGCGTCGTTGTAGCTGACCTGGACCACGGGATCGTTGTCGTGGCCGGAGATGCTGCTGCCCGGACCGTCGGGATGACGCCAGTCGGCGCCGGGGGCGAATGCCCACCAGGCATTCGGGTCCTCAAGGCTGCGCACGCCGGTCGGCGAGGTGAAGATCGCACCGCCGGCCTGCAGCTTGTCGGCCGGAATATCGGGATAATCCTTGGGGTCGGGCTTGCGCTCGGCATCGGTCACATAGCCGGTCGCGGCGACGAATTTCGCAAACTCGGCATTGGTCACGTCGGTACGGTCGATCCAGAAGCCGGCGACGGTCGCCTCGCGGACGGGTCCCTCTTCCGCGTAATATTCGGCGGAGCCCATGTGGAACGTGCCGCCAGGGATGAAAACCTGGGCGCGATCCGGCGCGCGGCAGGCGGCCGACGAGGCAGCGTTCGCGGCAGAGCGGTGCTTCAAGACGGCAAAGCCTGCGCCCGCGAACCCAAGCACGCAGACCGCCGCAATCGCGAAGCTGCGCGCCCTAACCATTGGCGGCGGCCGGCCCGATACGGGAGAATTCAGAATCCGGATCGCTGAGCACCATGTCCTTGATCCTGTTCCACAGATGCCCGCGCAGCGCGGCGAACTGCGGCAGCGCACGCACGTCGTAGGCCCAGCGCGGGTGCGGCAGATCAATATCCAGCACCTCGGCCACCGATCCCGGGCGCGGATTCAGCAGGATGACCCGATCGGAGAGCAGCACGGCCTCGTCTACGCTGTGTGTGACCAGTACGACCACGCCTTTCTGCTGTTCCCAAATCTTGGAAAGCTCGATCTGCATGAACTCGCTGGTCTGCGCGTCGAGATTGGCGAAAGGCTCGTCCATCAGCAGGAAACGAGGCTGCCCGACCAGCGCGCGGGCGAGCGCGGCGCGCTGATTCATGCCCCCGGACAGTTCTGCCGGATGCGCGTCGCCGAAACGGCGGAGGCCGACCATGGCCAGATACTGATCCGCGCGTTCCATGCATTCCTTGGGATCGATCCCTTGCACCTCCAACGTGAAGGCGACGTTCGACCGGATCGTCCGCCACGGCATCAGCCGGAAGGATTGGAACACGAAGCCCATATGCGGCCCAGGCTTCGGCGGCAGCCCGTCGACCAGTATCTCGCCCCCGTCGGGCGAGATCAGCCCGTTCAGCATCCTGAGCAAGGTGGTCTTGCCGCAGCCGGACGGGCCGACGAAACTGACGAAGGAGTTGGGTGCGATGTCGAAGGAGATGTCCTTCAGCGCGAGGACGCCGTCGCGCATCTTGGGCCGCCGGAAGGTCTTGGAGACATTCCGGATCGAGATCCCCTGAGGGCCTGCCGCGGTCACCGGCGCCGCTACTTGCCCGCCGGTTTCGACGACCCGAGCGCATCCAAGGCCGTGTCAATGAACGACCGGTCGATCCAGTCTTTCGGATCGACCTTCCGCGGCAGATCCTTGAAATCCAGGCTTTTGTAGAGCGCGTCGGTCGTCGCCGTCAGTTCCTTCGCGTCCAGGCCGCCATCGACGCTCCAATGGCCGGCATAGGCCTTGGCCAGTGCCTCCAGCTGCTCGCGCGGCACGTCGGGCCGCGCCTTGACCATGCCGTCGACCCAATGTTCGGGATGTGCCGAGAAATCACGCGAGGCGGCAATCGTCGCCTTGACCACCGCCGCGACCTCTTTCGCTCTCTTCGCCGCGGTATCGGCGGTCACGACGCTGACCTTGGTGACGAACGGGGCGGCTTTGTAATAGGCCGCGGCGTCCAGCATCACGTCCACCGCGTCATGGCTTGGCATCGTGAGATAGGTGCCGAGCGCGACGGTCGTCGCGTCGATCTGCCCGGCGATCAGCGACTGGGCGCGAACGCTCGGCTGGCCGATAGCCAGATATTTGATCTTGTCGATATCGACGCCAAGATTGGCCAGCACGTTGCGGGTCTGGGCGTAATCCACACTGCCCACCTGGCCGACGCCGAACACTTTGCCTTCCAGGTCTTTCGGGCTGGTCAGGCCCTTCTTGGCGATGATCATGAAGGGCAGCGCCTTGTCGGGCGAGATCACACCCTTGAGCTTCATCTGGTTGCGCGCCACGAGCTGAATGGCGACGTCGAGGCTGACATTCGCCATATCGCCCTGGCCGGACGAGAGCGCGGCAATGGCCGCCGGCGTGGCTTTCACGCGAACGATTTCGACGTCGACGCCGGCTTTTTTGTAGTAGCCCATCTGCTCGGCCAGATCGATGACCGAGTTCGGCACCAGGGGCGTCTCCGGCTCCGGCACGATGATCTTGAAGGGCGCGGCCGCGGCAAAAGCAGCCGGCAGCAGCACGGCGGCAACGGCCAGTAACCTCATGACAAAACGCAGCATTGGGATTGTGCCTCTCGCGGAAACTCTCGGACTACAATGCCACCCGGTCGGTCAGATCGCCACTGCCACATCCGCCGCGGAGTGCATCGCGCCCTCGATGTATCCTACGCCCTGACAGTCGCCGACCGTGTGCACCTTGAAGCCGGCAGCGGTCAGTTTGTCGGCGAGCGACAGGTCGCCCTTGGCGCCTTTTGCGACGATGACGTTGTCCGCCGGCGAAAGCCGGGCCTTGCCCTCGGCATCCTTGAAGCTGACGCCGGCAGCGGTGATCGCGATGTCGCTGGCGCCCGGCAACAGCGACACGCCGAGGTCCCGCGCCTCCGAAAGCGCCCGCCAGCGGCGGACGATATAGATGCCGGAGCCAAGCTTCGGCGCCTCGTCCACCACCGTCACCCTGCGCCCGCGTTCGGCCAGGAATTCCGCCAGTTCGAGGCCGACCAGCTCGCCACCGATGATGACGATATTGTCGCCCAGCGGCATCCAGGCCTTGGTGGCCTCGCGAATCATCGCGGGGTTTCCGGTCACGCCGGTCAACGAACCGGCCTTGGCCGCCATGCGCGTCGCCCAGCTGGTCTTGCCCTTCAGCCGGTCGAGATTCTCGCCGAGCACGAGGCTGCGCATGTCGTCGCCGCTGAAGACATTGTCGCGGTCGCTGCCCGGGATCGGCGGCATGGTGCGGATGGCGCCGGTGGCGACGACAACCTCGTCGGGGTCGAGCGATTTCAACAGTTCGGGCGTCGCGGCGGTTTTCAGGCGCACATCGATCTTGAGTTCCTCAACCTGGCGCTTCAGCCAGTTGAGGATGCGCTCGTTCGGTGCATAGGCGATCGAGGCGAATTGCACCGTGCCGCCCAGGCGGTCGGACTTCTCCAGCAATGTGACCTTATGCCCCTTGAGCGTCAGGCGGCGCGCCGCCTCCATGCCGCCGGGGCCGCCGCCGACGACCACGACCTTCTTCGCGCCGGCGCTGTCACCGATGCCGCGTTCGCGCTCGAAAGAGGTTTCCGGATTGACCGCGCATTTCACGGCCTTCGAGAAATAGATCTGGCTGACACAGGCATAGCAATAGACGCAGGGCCGCACATCCTCGGGCTTGCCCGCCTTCAGCTTGTTCGGCAGATCCGGATCGGCCAGCAGCTTGCGGCCCATCGCGACGAAGTCGAACTTGCCGTCACCGATATAGCGGTCCGCCGCCTCCGGCTCGATCCGGCCCGAGGTGATGACCGGGATGTTCAGGACCGACTTGATGGCGATGGCGCCCGGGATCATCAGCTCGGGCTTGTGCGGGATGTTGGAACCCGAATGGTATTTGCCCAGGCTCTGGTCGGCATAGGACGAGACCGTGATGGCGTCGACGCCGGCATCCTGGAGCAGCACCGCCAGTTTCTTGGCATCCTCGATCTTGATGCCGTCATCCTTGCCGAACTCTTCCTCGTCGATCTTGACCCAGACCGGATAATCGCGGCCGACCCGCGCGCGCACCGCCTTCACCGCGTCGAGCAGCAGCCGGGCGCGGTTTTCCAGCGGGCCGCCATATTCGTCGGTTCGGCGATTGCTGGCCGGGGAAATGAATGACGAGAAGATGTAGCCGTGGCCACCATGCAACTCGACGCCGTCGGCGCCGGCTTCCTTGGCACGGGCGGCGGCGTCGGAGAACATCTGGATCAGGTGTTCGGCGTCCTGCGCCGTCATCACCTTGAACGACACATCCTTCACGCGCAGGAAATCGGCCTCGGGAATTTCCTCGGGCAGGAAGCCCTCGAACACATCGCCCGGCTTGGGCGGCAGCGGGACGGACGGACACCAGACCGGGCGACCTTCCTTCATGTCGGTCATCGCGACCAAGCCGCCGAAATGCAGCTGCAGCGCCAGTTTGGCACCATGCTTGTGCACCACGTCGGCGACACCCCGGATCGACGGGATGTGCCGGTCGCCGGAGAGCGCGACCTGCCACTGGCAGTTGGAGCCGACCGGGTAGCCGACCGACACGGACCCTACGGTCAGCAACGCCGCGCCGCCCTTGGCCCGCGCCTCGTAATAGGCCCGCGTGCGGGCGCCGCACATGCCGTCTTCTTCCGCCAGGTTGTCACCCATCGCGGTCATGAAGATGCGATTCTTCAGTTCCAGCGAGCCGATACGGCCCGGCGACATCAGATGCGAAAAGTTTGACGACATTCCCCGGTCCCCCAGAATTTTGTGCGGATGTTGGCTAGTAATCCAATCTTGGACTTAAATCCATATTGAATCCGTCCGCGCTTGATCGATAAAGCCGCGCGGATGGCAGCCGGGTCAACAGCCGCGTGCGATCGATCTTATTCGTATAATTTTAGACGACAGTTTAATGTTGTATCGTCCGGCCCCGTCACGTATGGCTGGCCCATGGATGCACAGCCCGCCTCGCGCCGCGACCGCAACAAGCTGAGAACACGGGTGCGGATCTTGGATGCCGCCCGCCAGCTGTTTACCGAGCGCGGCGTTTCCGGCACGACGATCGAGGATCTGGCGGACCTTGCCGACGTCGCCCGCGCGACCTTCTTCAATTATTTCCCATCCAAGGCCGCGGTCGTGGATACGATCCTGGCCGAACTGGATGCCGCGTTCTATCGCGAGCTGGACCTGGCGATGGCCCGGGACATTTCGACCAAGCAATTGCTGTGGTCCTTCTTCACCGAATCCGGCCAGGGAATCGTCGATTCGCGCGCGTTCCAGCTGGTGATGATCGCGGAATCGGAGAAATCGCTTGCTGGAATCGGCACCGACAACGACCGTTACCAGGTGATGATCGGGCACTTCACGCGGGTCGCGGACCGCGGCGTCGCGCGGGGCGACGTGCGCACTGACTATCCGTCGGACCTGCTGGCGGAGATTCTGGTCGGCGCCTATGCCACGGTGCTGAGGTCGTGGCGCGGCGTGCCGGGATATCATCTGGTCGACCGGCTGGGCAAAACGGCCGAGGCGATGGGGGATTTCCTGTTGCCGCCGCGTGCACGCTCGGCGCATGAATAGCGGAACCAAGGACCTAACCGCGATTCCGAACGCATCAAGCACGCATGAGCGCCCCGTTTCATATCGATCGATGCCCCGGAGCGCTTTCTGATGGCTGATCCGGCGATGGGAACCAGCCCGGAGCGCGTGCTGCGCCTGTTCCTGTCCGCCCCGACGTTCGCGCAAGGCGAGCGCCGGCAGGTCGACCGCGCGATTGCGGCGATCAGCGGGGCTTTCGGAGATACCGTCGGGCTCGAAGCGATACTGCCCGGCGAAGCCGGCGCCGCCGACTGCGACGCCGTACTGGCGGTTTTCCGCGCCAATCCCCCCGCCGGATACCAAGCCGGCGATCAGCCCGCGGGCGGCGGCGCGGCGGGCATGCTGTCGGCCCTTGGCGGGCGGGCGCCCGACGCGAAGATGCCGGACATCTTCATATTCCGTCATGCCGAAGACGGCGCCGACGATCCCGATTGGCAAAACCGGCAGGGCGCGTTCCAGGCGTGGTTCCAGTCGCGGGGCGGCTCGTTCCTGGATTTCGAGGACTATGGCGACGAGGATGCGTTCGGCGCGCGGCTCACGGAACAGCTCCTCGCCTGGCTGGAACGCGAAGGCTTCGCCCCAAAGGTCCAGCCCGAACCGGAGCCGGAACCAGAACCCGCCCCGGAAATCGAGCCGCCTTCCGTGCCGGGACCACCGCTGGTTGAGGAACCGGCCGAGGCTAAGGAACCGCCGGCGGAAGAGCCCGCCGAGGCTCCCCCTGCCGAAGCAGCGGCGGAGGTCGAACCGGACGCGTCGGAGGCTGTAGAGCCGGAAGAGACAGCCGAACAGGAATCGCCTTCTGTCGAGGAGACGCCGGCCGAGCCCCTTATCGAGGCGGCGGCGGACGCGACAGAAGCCGAAGAGATTGCTTCAGCCGAATACGCCTCCGAGCCGGAACCGCCCACGGCTGAAGAACCCCCGTCGGGTGAGATAGCCGCGGACGAAGCCATTGCGGCTGAACCAGCCGCGGCTGAACCGGAACCGGCCCCCGAAGCCGAGCGCAAAACGGGCAAACGCAAGCGGCGCGTAAAACGCGATGTCGAGCCCATCGAACCTGCGTCGCAACTCACGCTCGTCGAGGCCGAACCCGGTCTGCCGTTCGGCAGTGCGGACGCACAGGTCGACACCGAACCCACGGTCGAACCGGAAACGGCAGCCGAGACGCTCCAATCCGTCGCCCTGGAAGCGGTAGACGAGCCGTCGATCGAGCACGAACCCATCGCCGTCGAAGCGGCGGGCGAGTCCTTGGCGGAGACGGAAGCGGACGTCGGCGAAGCCACCGTAGAGTTCGCGCCGGAAACCGCGGAACCGCAGGAAGCGGTTGCCGAGACGGTCGAGGAACCGCACGAAGCCGCGGCCGAGGAAGCAACCACATGGCCGGTCGACGAAGTCGCGATCACAGAGCCTGCGAGTGAGACCTGGCCGGCAGACGAAGTGCCGGACCCCATACCCGCCGAACCCGCCGAAACACCGCCTGAAGCGGAGCGGCCCTCGCTGATTCACGGGCGGCTGTGGTCGAGTTTCGCGTCGAAGGAAACGCCGGACGAAGATCAGGCCGGGCCGGAGGCCGAAGCCGGAGAAGCCGACCGCGAAGAGACCGTGCCCGCATCGCCCGAATTCCTGCGGTTCGGGCCGAGCGAACAGACCGACCTCACGGAAGAGCACGAACCCTTCCCGCTCGATCCGGAGGCCGAGCCGCCGCCGCAGACCGACCGACGCCGCGGACTGGCGCTGCCGGGCGGCTTCAATGTTCCGCCGATATTGGCCAGCGTCGTTGCCGTCTCCATCCTCGCATTGGGTGTTGCCGGCTGGCAGCTTTGGCGCGTGACGCACCAGCGCCACGCCGCCGAGCAAAAGATCAATGTCGCAGCCGACGAGGCGAGCAACCTCGTCTACGACCTGAACCAGAAGCTGCGGAACCAGTCCGGCGGCGGAAACGACGCGGACAGCAAGGCGCTGCTCGACAAGGCGCAGAAGCTGCAGGATGCGATCGTCGCCGCCGATACCTCGAACCCGAAGGAGCGCGCCGACCGCGCCGCCGGGCTGATGGGGTCCACAGACGCGCTGCTGAAGCAAGGCAACAGTGAAGAGGCGCTACGTGCGGCCTCTCAGGCGCGCGACATCTATCGCGGCCTGGCCACGGGCGAACCCGGCAATACCGACTGGCAGGCCCGGCTCGCGAAAAGCAACGGCAAGGTCGGCGATCTGCTGATCGGCCAGCCGGCGCATGTGGAAGAGGCATTCGCCGCTTATCGCGAAGCGCTCGCCGCCAGCAAGACCCTGGCGACCCAGCGGCCCGACGATGTGCAAAGCCAGCAAGACCTGGCCCAGAACAACAACCGGTTGGGCGACGCTCTACTGGCGCAAGGGCGTCTGGACGAGGCGGCCGCCGCCTATCGCGACGGCCTGGCGATCGCGACGGCGCAGGCGCAGCAGAATCCGGCGAGCGGCGATTGGCAGGATGCCCTTTCGGCCAGCCAGGAGCGCACCGGCAACGTGCTGATGACGCAGGGCCGTGCCGACCAGGCGCTGGCAGCCTATAAGAGCGCGCTGGCGACGGCCAAGGCCCTGATCCAAAAAGAGCCGAACAACGACAAGTGGCAGCAGGATCTGTCGTCGCGCAGCGAAAAGATCGGCAATGCTCTGGTCGCCCAGGGACATCCGGCTGAGGCTCTTTCCGCCTATCGCGACGGCCTGGCGATCCGCAAGGCGCTGGCGCAGAAGGACCCGAGCGATGTACGGCGCCAGCAGGCGGTCGCGCTAAGCCAGCAGCAGATCGGCGACGTCCTCGTCGTCCAGGGCGAACTCGATCCGGGCCTTGCCGCCTATCGCGACGGGCTGGCGATCCGCAAGGCGCTGGCGCAAAAGGCGCCGAACAATCCGGACCTGCAGCGCGACGTGATGACCGCCAACGACGCGATCGGCGACGTGCTGGCGGCGCAGAACAAGCTCGACGAGGCGTTGACCGCCTATAAGGAAGCGAACGGGTTGGCGCAGTCGATGTCCGGCAAATATCCGGGCGACCCGCGCTGGCAGCAGGCGGTCTCGCGCAGCGACTATAAGATCGGCGACGTTCTGGTCGCGCGCGGGCGTGCCGGCGACGCGCTGGTCGTCTACCGGGAGGCGCTGGTGCTGGCCAAGGCACTCTCCGCGAAGGACCCGAGCAACGCCGATTGGCAGCGGCTGGTCGCCACGAACCAGGAGCGGATCGGCGATGTCTTCGCCGCCGAAAACCATTTCGACAGTGCGCTTGCGGCCTATCACGAGGATATGGACATCCTGAAGGCGCTCGCGGCGAAGGAGCCGAACAACGCTGTCTGGCAACACGGCCTGTCGGAGGCCAATCTGCGGATCGGTTCGGTGCAGTTCGACCAGGGCCGCCTGGACGACGCGATCGACTCCCACAAGCAGGCGCTGACGATCGCGCAAAGCCTGGCCAAAGCGGACCCGGCCAATGTCCGCTGGCAACGCGACCTGATGCTGGACAACAGCAAGGTCGGCCAGTTGCTGATGGCGCACGGCGACCGCGACGAGGCGCTGACCAACTACCGCGACGCGCTGGCGATCGCCAAGACGATGGGCGACAAGGATCCGGCGACCCCGGATTGGCAGTCGAACCGCGCGATGATCGACAGCAATATCGGCGCCTTGATGATGGGCATGGGCAACAGCGACGATGCGCTGGTCGCCTATCGCGACGGCTTCGCGGTCGCCAAGGCGCTGGCGACGCGCGACCCGAAGAACGTCGAGTGGCAGACCGGGCTTGTGATCGCGCTGTATAACCTGGCGGAAGCCGGCGAAGACCGGGCGGCGAATTTCACCCAGGCTTTGGCCATCCTGAAGAAGCTGGAAGCGGCCGGCACGCTGCCGCCCGGCAAGAAAGAACTGATGGCGAAGATCGAGAGCAAGCTGGGCAAGATGAAGCGCCTTGCCGCACCCGCCGCGACCACCCCTGCGCCATCCCAGGCGGCGTCGAAAACCGAGGCCGGCGGGTCCGCGAACACGCCGGAAAAGCAGCATTCGCACCATCGTTCGCACCGCCCTTGATCGTTGACTCGCTATAGGGCCGCCTGTACTTTCGGTTGTAGAAAATCACCGACAAATTAGGGGCCAAACCTGCCATGAGCACTCCCGACGGCGGCCGCATCCGTAGACGAATCGCAGAGATCGATCAGCACATTGCCGTCCTCAACAAGGAGCGCGACGAACTGATCTTCGCAGAGCGGGTTCTCGATCGGCTGAGCGGCGGCGGTGAAGGTGCGCCGGCCCCTGCCAAGAAGGGTGCGGCTGCGTCGGAACCCTCGGGCGAACCCGACAGCATCGAAGAAGCGCTGTCGAAGCTGGAGAGCGCCCAGTTCAAGAGCTGATCGCCGCCCGCGATCAGGCCAACGAATTCAGCAACCGCCGGGGGCCTCTTCGGCGGTTGTTTGCTATCTAGATCAAGGTCGCGCAAAGCGACGGACAACAGGGGAAGTTTCCATGCCGGATTCCGCACAGATTTCGCAGGTCTATGACGACCAGACCCTACAGGCGCTTCTTGACAAGGAGGCGATCCGCGACCTGGTGCGCAACTATTCGCGCGGCGTCGACCGGCAGGATTTCAAATTGCTGCGCAGCCTCTATGCGCCCGATGGCTATGAAGACGACCACGGCGGGGGCTTCACCGGCACTGCCGAGGGCTATGTCGATTGGCTGGAGCAGGTCATGGGCCGGGTGCAGAACGCCTCGCACATGATCCATCAGCATCAGGTCGTGCTGTCGAGCGCCACCACCGCGCAGGGCGAGGTCTATCTCAGCGGCCACACGCGGCTGAAGGTCGAAGGCGGCTGGGAAGACCTGACCCACGGCATGCGCTATCTCGACAATTACTCGAAGATCGACGGACGCTGGGTATTCCAGCGCCGCACGATCGTCGTCGACTGGCTGGAAGCCAGCCCGACCGAATGGGATCCTACGCGGGACGACACGAAGGATGCCGAATTCGGCACGCCGGGTCCGAAGGACGGATCATACCGGGTGCTGACGCATCCGTTCTTTAGGCGGCGGTAGGATGGTAAGGCGGATTAGCGCAGCGCAATCCGCCCTACATCTTATGTCCTAGGCTTTCCCGCCAGCGTCCCCCCGTCCACGACATAATCGCCGCCGGTGCAGAAGGACGACTGGCCGGATGCCAGAAACAGGACCATCCGCGCGATCTCCTCGGCATTCGCCATGCGGCCGAGCGGGTACTTGCCGTACATCGCGTCGTAATCTTCATCCTTCCAGCCGGGGCGCTCGATCATCTTGGTCTTGGTCGGCCCGGGCACGACCGCGTTCACCCGGATGCCGAACGGCCCAAGCTCGATGGCGGCGGTCTTGGTCAGGCCACGGATGCCGAATTTTGAGGCGGCATAGGCCGAGAAACCCTCCCGCCCCTCCATCCCCTGGACGGAGGAGAAGTTCACGATCGAGCCGCCTCCGGCCCGCTTCAGCGATTCCGCACCGTATTTGAGGCCCAGGAACGTGCCGACCAGGTTGGTGTCTACCACCTTGCGGAAATTCTCGACCGTCATCTGGTCGAGCGGCGCGACGCGGATGATGCCGGCATTGTTCACAAGCACGCTGATCGGCCCGAAGGTCCGCTCCGTCGCCTCGATCGCCGCTTGCCACTCGGCTTCGCTAACGACGTCGAGCGGAACGAACAGGGCCGAACCGCGCCGCGCGGCGTTCAGCACATCGACGGTGATGCCCGCCTCGTCGGCGCGACGGTCGGCGATCACCACCTTGGCGCCCTCGGCATGGAGCAATTTCGCCGTCGCCGCCCCGATCCCCCGCGCGCCCCCGGTGACGAAGGCGATTTTATTGTCGAGCAGCACCGGCCTTAACCGCGTGTGATGATGCGGGTGCCTTCGACGAAGGCGTTCCGTTGCTTGCTGCCCTCGCCCATGATGTTCAGCTGGTAGGTGTAGCCCTGCTCCAGCCGGTAATTGGCGTGCATCTCGATCGTGTCGATATGGTTAAGTGCCGCCTTGGCGAAGCGGACCGCAGCCGCCGGCTTCTTGGCAAGCATCGCGGCCAGTTCCCGCGCCTTGGTCATCAGTTCGTCCGGCTCGACCAGATAGGCGATGGAGCCCCAGGCATGCAACTCGGCCGCCGTCGCCGGCTTGCAGGTCAGCGACATCTCCCGCAGCTTCATCGGCGGCACCAGCTTGGCCAGGTGCGAGGCGCAGCCCAGCGCGCCGTTGTCGACCTCCGGCAGGCCGAATCGCGCCTTGGTCGAGGCGACGATCATGTCGCAGCTGCCGACCAGGCCGACGCCCAGCCCCATGCAGAAATCGTTGACCGCCGCGATCACCGGCACCGGCGTTTCGTAGATCGCGTGGAAGGCGTGGTAGCAGGCCTCGCCCGAACTGGTCATCAGCTTCCACTCGTCGCCTGCGGCCTTGTTCGCCTGCATCTCCTTGATGTCGATACCCGCGTTGAAGCCCTTGCCCTCGGCGGTCAGGATGATCGCGCGCAGCTCTTCGTTGGCGGAGAGATCCTTGAAGGTCTCATAGATCTTCCAGGTGTCCCCGACGGTGATGGCGTTCACCGGCGGGTTGTTCATGACGACTTCGGCAATGTTGTCGGTGATGGTGCAGGTGACGGTCATCTTTCAGTCCTTCAGGCTTTCGGTGGCGTGTGCTTCAGCGGTGACAGGTAATAGCGGGCGACGTCGGCCTCGATGAAATAGGCGACGCGGCTGGACCAGCGACGGCGCGGAAACGGGCCGCCGAGATATTTCTGGGAGAGCGCATCCATCACCGCCATGTCGTTGTCGTCTCGCGATTCGACGACGCGGCCGCGGATCAGGACCTGCTCATAGGGATTGACGTAATCGGTCACGGCAAGCGCCACGCGCGGGTCGCGTTCGATATTGATCGACTTGATCGATTTGCGGTCGGTTGCGATCACCAGCCGGTCACCATCGCGTCCGATCCAGACCGGCTCGGTCTTGGGCCAGCCATCCTCCATCAGCGTGGTCAGCGCGGCGAAATTCGGTGCGTCGATCAGGCGCTTCGCATCGTCGGACAGGGGTTTGCTCATGGGTGTCTCCTTACGCCCTTCGGCAACTCACGGACAACGCCTCGCCGGTCATGTAGCTGGCGTAATCCGAGGCCAGGAAGACGATCGCGTTGCCGATCTCCCACGGTTCGGCGGCACGGCCGAAGGCCTCGTTGGTGCGGATCAGGTTCTGCAGGTGCGCCGGATCGGACACCTTCTCCAGATAGGGGTGCAGCGCCAGGCTCGGCACGACCGCGTTGATGCGGATGTTGTGCGGCGCCGCCTCGATCGCGGCGCAGCGGGTCAGCGCCAGGATGCCGGCCTTCGACGCCGCATAGGCAGTCTGTCCGGCCTCCGCCCGCCAGGCGCAGATGCTCCCCATATTCACAATCACACCGCCGCCCTGGGCCCGCATGACTGGCAACGCCGCGCGCAGGCAGCGGAACGTGCCGGTCAGGTTGGTGTCGATGATGCGCAGCCACTGCTCGTCTGTGGTATCCACCAGATCGTAGGTGCCGCCGAGACCGGCATTGTTGACCAGCACATCGAGCCGGCCCATCTCGCGCACCGCCGTGTCGACCAGCGCGCGAACCTGCGCGTCGTCGGTGACGTTGCACAAGGCGCGATGAACCTTGCGGCCGATCTTCTGTTCCAGTCTGTCGGCATAGTCGCCCAGCCGCTTCTCGTGGATGTCGGAGAGCATGACCGTCGCCCCCTCCTCCGCACAGCGGGTCGCGGTGGCATAGCCGATGCCGGTGCCGGCCGAGGCGGTGACCAGGACGGTCTTGCCCCTCAGGATCTCCCGGCCTTGGGGATAGGGCGGGGCAGCGCTCATGCCAGCAGGCCCCCGTCGACGATCAAGGTCTGGCCGGTCATGTAGGACGAGGCCGCGCTCGCCAGGAAGCGCGCGGCGCGTGCGATCTCGATCGGTTGACCCATCCGCTTCATCAGATTGCCCTCGGAGATATCCTGGACGAATTTCGCGCGGCGCACCTCGTCCTTGGGCATGATCATGTCGGTCTCGACCGTACCGGGGGTCAGCGCGTTGACGCGGATGCCATCCGCCGCCCATTCCTTGGCCAGCGTACGGGTGAAATTCAGGATGGCGGCCTTGCTGGCGCAATAGGCGCCGATCCCCGCCATCGGCACGTGCCCGCCGGCCGCGGTGATGTTGACGATCGCGCCCGCCCCGCGTGCCGCGAGCAACGGCTTCAGCGCCTTGCAAAGGAAGACATTGGCCTTGGTGTTGACCTGGAAGATCAGGTCGAACTCCTCCTCGCTCAGCCGGTCGACATTATGCGGTTTCAAGACCGCGGCGTTGTTGATCAGCACATCCAGCCGGCCGATCTCGCGCGTCAACCAATCGGCCAGAGTAGCGCCTGCCCCCTGCGCACCTGCATCGTAAGCAATGCCCGTCGCCGCAGGCCCGATCTTCGCCGCGGCGGCCTCGGCCTGCGCGGCATCGCGCCCGGTCAGGATCACCCTTGCACCGGCGTTGGCAAAATCCTCGGCAATCGCCGCGCCGATCCCGCGCGTGCCGCCCGTCACAAGGCAAACCTTGCCGTCCAGCCGGAAAGCGCTGTCCGTATCGTCGTTCGCGTTCGTCATATCCCAGCCTTATCGAAATTACTTGTCTATTACAACTACCATCAAGGCGAAGGGTGAAATCCGCTTTTGGTCAGCCTACTATTGCACGATACCGGTACGGGAGAATTGGTTGTGAGCACTCAAGGTAAGATCGCGATCGTCACCGGCGCAGGCAGCGGCATCGGTCGCGCCGTCAGCCTGGCCTTGCTGGACGCCGGCTACTCGGTTGCGCTTGCCGGCCGGCGGGCAGACCAGCTGGAACAGACAGCGGCGGAGCATGCCAGCCGCACCCTTATCGTGCCGACCGATGTGACCGATCCCTCCTCGATCGATGCCCTTTTTGCCAAGGCCAAGGAAAAGTTCGGCCGGCTGGACCTATTGTTCAACAATGCCGGCACCGGATTGCCGGCGGGCCTGCTGGAAGACCTGTCGTTCGAGGCGTGGAACAAGGTGGTTTCCACCAACCTGACCGGCCTGTTCCTGTGCACCCAGGCGGCCTTCCGCATCATGAAGGACCAGACGCCGCGCGGCGGCCGGATCATCAACAACGGCTCGATCTCGGCGCATGTGCCGCGGCCGAATTCCATCGCCTATACCGCGACCAAGCACGGCGTGACCGGCATCACCAAATCGACCGCGCTCGACGGCCGCAAATACGACATCGCCTGCGGTCAGATCGATATCGGCAACGCGGTAACCGAGATGGCGGCGGCGATGGTGACCGGCACGGCGCAGGCCAACGGCGCGATCATGGCCGAGCCGACGATGGACGTGAAAGCCGTCGCCGACGCCGTCCTCTACATGGCCGGCCTGCCGCCCGAGGCGAACGTGCTGTTCATGACGGTCATGGCGACGAAGATGCCGTTCGTGGGGCGGGGGTAGCCTCGGTGGTCAAAGCCATGAAATTCGAACAATCCCACATCGGCATCTGCGTGTTCGACCTGGAACGGTCCCTCACCTTCTACCGCGACGGCCTCGGTTTCGAAGACGGGCCGAGCTTCGAGATCGACTATCCGATTTCGGAGATGACCGGCGATGTCCACCTGATCTCGAAATTCCTCCATAGCGGCGACCTCAGGATCGAGCTGCTCGCCTTCAAGAAGCCGACGGCGTTCGGCAAGCCGTCCGCCAGCCGCAACCAGCTGGGGCTGACGCATCTGTCGTTCTCGGTGAACGATATCGACGCCGCCGCCGACCGGCTGGTACGTTTCGGCGGCACGGTCATCGAGGGCACGCGCTCCACGCCGGAAGGACGCATCCACATCATCTTCCTGGCCGACCCGGACGGCACGCGGATCGAGCTGATGAAACACGCGCCCGGCGTCAAATGGCCATGGTATTCGTGAGCATGACAAGCGTCTCCAGCCCTGCAAAGCTGATCGGCACCGCCAAGGCGATCATTGCGGACGGCGCCATCGAAACGCGTCTGATTTTCGAATACGGCCTGCCGACGCCCGACTTCGCGGCGTTCGTTCATCTGTTCACCGAGGACGGACGGCGGGCGCTGAAGGATATCTATCGCGGCTATATGGACGTCGCCGCCGAAAGCGGCCTTCCCATGCAGGTCGGGACGCCGACATGGCGGGCACATCCTGAAGGGCTGGCGCGGCAAGGGTTTGCGGCTGCAGGCGATGTTCGCCGGGTCAATGCCGAGGCTTTCGAACTTCTCGCCTCCATCCGCCGGGATCTGGCGCTTGAAAACCAGGTCGCGATCGCCGGTGTGGTCGGCCCGCGCTATGACGGCTATTCGGCCGACAACGCACCGAGCGCCGACGAGGCCGAGGCGTATGACGCAGCGCAGGTCTCGGCACTGGCGGCCGCCGGAGTCGATCTGCTCTATGCCCCGACCTTCGCAAGCGCGCAGGAGTTGCTCGGCGTGGCGCGCGCGTTCGCCAAGACCGGCCTGCCCTACGTCTTGGCGCCGGTGGTCGACGGAACAGCCCATCTGCCGGACGGGACCGCACTCGACAGCGCCGTGGCGCTCGCCGACCAGGTGACGCCGCCACCGACACATTTCCTGATCGGCTGCGCGCATCCTTCCTTGTTCGGCGAAGCGACGGACAGCACCGCATGGGCACGAAACAATCGTGTCCAAGGACTCAAGGCCAACGCATCGCCGCTGCCGCCGTCGGCGCTCGATGGGCTCGACCACGTCGAGGCGGATTCTCCCGAAACCTTCGCGGCGGCAATGATCGATCTGCACCGGCAGGGATATCGGGTGCTTGGCGGCTGTTGCGGAACCAGCGAAGCGCATATCCGGGCAATTGCACGCGGCCTGAAGACCGTTCTCTAATTCGACAGCGTCGCCACAGAACTCAGGATCATCCGGACCAGCTCGCTCTGCCGCTTCGCATTGGTTTTCATGAAGACCGACTGAAGCTGGCTGCGCGCCGTGTTGCGGCGGACTCCGAGCGCGCTGGCGGCCTCGTCCATGTCGTAGCCTTGCGCCAACAGGGTCGCCAGCGCGGCCTCGGCGGGCGTCAGGCCGAAGAGCTGGGCAACGACATGGGCCGAAACCGCGGCGCGGCGATCGGGGTCGCGCATCACCACGATGGCGGAACGGCGCAACGGTGCATCGCCATGCTCGACGCCAGGGCCGGGATAGACCGTCAAGGTCAGCGGCGAGGGATTGTTGTTTCGCTCGATTGCCAGCGGGCGGCCCGGCTCGTTGGGCGCGCTGGTTTGCGCCTCCGCGGCGGCACGCACCTGCCGGGCCAGGACATTGGCAACGGGCTGTCTGTGGGCGATCAGCCTGCCTTGCGTGATGCCGATTCCGTTCGGCCCACCGAGGATTTCCCCGGCGATCGCGTTGCTCGCCATCATTGCCGAATTGGCGTCGACCAGCGCGACGCCGACGCCGATCCGGTCGACGACAGTCTGGTAGACCGCGCGCTCCCGATAGGCCTGGGCATAGCGCACGAAAATCCGCATGGCGCGCATCAGATGCGGCGCAATCGCTTGCGTCCGCCCCCTGTCCTCTTCTCCAACCCCTGCCCCCCACAGGCTGAACGCGAAGGCAATGCCGGGCGCGATCCGAGCGGAAGCCGACAGGCACCGGTCATGCAGATTGATGCCGTCCGGTCCGGGAAAGATGACCTCCACGGAGAAGCGCTCGATTTCCTCGCGGAGCGCAGGCGAGGCGGCGGCAGAGAAAAAACGCAGATGCTCCGGATAACCCAGGCTGTTGGATTCGATCAGGATCGACGCCGCCTCCGCGCCAAATTCCGTGCAGGCAAGCGCCAGGAACGTCTGCCAGCCCGGCATTTCGACGACGCCATCAAAGATCGCGTCGACCAGCGCCTCGGAACTGTCTCTCACCCTGCTCATCCGCCCGGGATTCCTTGTCGGCCGTTTCATGCAAATGCATCATGCAGGTAAAGTGCCGGCGGCCGATAGTGCCCCCAGAACGCACCATCCGGGGAAGCAGCATGTCCGATTTCGTCGAGGCCCTGAAGGCCGATCCGCTCAATTTCGTCGATGCGCATTATGACGAAGCGTTCAAGCTGACGAATGCCGAGATCGAGGATATCCAGCTGACCGGCGTGCGCAAGCGCTTCGCCGCTTTGCGCCCCGCCCTGCCGGCGCTGGCCAAGCTGGCGGCGGACCAGGGCATCAGCGAGATCAACCAAATCGACGATGCCGCGCCGCTCTTGTTCCCGCACACGGTTTATAAGTCCTACCCGCTGTCGTTCCTGGAAAAGGGCCAGTTCGACCGGCTGACCAAATGGCTGAGCGGGCTGACCACCGTCGACCTCTCTGCTGTGGACCTGACCGGCGTCGATACGATCGACGAGTGGATCGCGCGGATCGAGAAGGCCACCGACATCAACCTGATCCACACCTTCGGCACCACCGGCAAGCTGTCGTTCCTGCCGCGCACCAAGACGCAGACGCGGATGACGGCCACCATCAACGCGCACTGCATCCGCGATTACGCCGGCTACAACACCGGACCGGACATCCTGAAAAACCACATGCCGCTGATCACCCCGTCCTATCGCTATGGCGCGAGCGCGATCGTGCGCGGCATGAACTGGATGGCGGTGAATTATGCCGGCGGTTACGACAACGCGCTGTTCCTGTATCCCGACGCCTATTTCAGCGCCGACGTCGTGTCGCTGGCCGGCCGCATCCGCGCCGCCGAGGCGCGCGGCGAGGCCGGCCAGGTGAACATCCCGCCGTCGCTGGCGGCGCGCCGGGATGAATTCGCGGCGCGCGAAAAGGGCCGGGCGCAGGACATGGACCGGTTCTTCGAAACCGCGCGCGAACGTTTCGCCGGCCAGGACGTGTTCCTGTTCGCGGTCTGGCCGATCCTGTTCGAATGGGCGGAGGAAGGGCTGAAGCGCGGCATGAAGGGCGTGTTCGGCAAGAACTCCATCATGACCACCGGCGGCGGCAGCAAGGGTAAGGTCCTGCCGCCCGACTACAAGCAGACGATCTTCGAGTTCCTGGGCTTCGAACGCCATTTCGAGTTCTTCTCGATGAGCGAGCTGATGGCTGGCGCCGCCCGCTGCAGCGCCGACCATTTCCATTTCCCGCCGGTGATCGTGACCTATCTGCTGGACCCCGCCACCGGCCGGCCGCTGCCGCGCACCGGCACGCAGACCGGCCGACTGGCGCTGATGGACCTGCTGCCCGACAGCTATTGGGGCGGGCTGGTCTCGGGCGACGAGGTGACGATGAGCGGCTATGACGAACCGTGCGCCTGCGGGCGGACCGGCCCGTATCTGCACGCCAACATAAGGCGGTTCAGCGAGGCGCAGGGCGGGGACGACAAGATCAACTGCGCCGGCGCCCCCGAGGCGCACGACAACGCGATGAGCTTCCTGCTGGAGCGCACGCAATGAGCGCCCAAGCTAACGGACAATTCACGGTACCCCTGATCCTGCGCGGCGAGATCATCGACGAGGCGACCGTCGAATATGGCGGGCGGCGCGGCGGCGTCAGTTTCAGCGCGCCGGACGTCGGCACGTATCTCGACCGGCTGACCCTCGCCAGCCCATCGCGGATGGGCGACCTCTATGCGATCACGCTGGACGAGATCTTCGATTACCTGGCCGAACTCGGGCCCCGCCTGAACCCGGCGCAGAACCGCTATCTACAGGAGGCCTATGAGCTGTCGCGGGTAACCTCCGGCCTGTCGGACAGCATCATCCGGCACCACTACCAGAACATTCCCAACATGTTCGAGCGGGCGGTGGTGCGCGATATCGCGGAACGGCTGGTCGGCATCGACTATCTGGAGGGCTGGGTCGAGCAGCCGGCGACGTTGCAGCCGAATGTCCGCCTGGCGATCCGCGCGGTCGGCGCGCGGGCTGTGCATATCATCGCCGGCAACGTGCCGACGGTCGGCGTGGCCACGGTGATCCGCAACGCGATCACGCGGTCCGACGCCATCGTGAAGACGCCGTCGAACGACCCGCTGACCACGGCGGCGGTGGTGCGCACGATGATCGAGATGGACCCCGACCATCCGGTGACCAAACATATCTCCGTCGCCTATTGGAAGGGCGGGGACACGTCGATCGAATCCCACCTGTACGACCCGCGCCGCATCGAGAAGATCGTCGCCTGGGGCGGTTTCGCCGGGATCAAGCACCTGACGCAGTATCTGCAGCCGGGGTTGGACCTGATCACGCTCGACCCGAAGCACAGCTCCACCATAATCGGCCCGGAAGCCTTCGCCGACGAGGCGACGCTCGACAATGTGGCGAAGCGGCTGGCGCTGGATGTCGGCGTTCTGAACCAGGAAGGCTGCGTGAACGCGCGCGTGGTCTATGTGAACACTGGAACCGACGCCGACGGGGTGGCCCAAGCCAATCGGCTGGGTCAGAAGGTCTATGCCGCCATGCAGACCCTGCCGGACAATCTCAGCACGCCGCACAAGGCATTCGACCCGGAGCTGAAGGCCGAGCTGGAGGCGCTCGCCTTCGTCGACGACGAGTACCGGCTGTATGGCGGGCGCACGAACGAGGGCGCGGTAATCGTCTCGCAGAGCGACAACGCGGTCGATTTCGCGCGCATGCTGGCCTGCCGGGTCGCCAACATAGTCCCTATCGACGATGTGGAGACGGCCGTTCGGTCGGTAAATGCCTATACGCAGACGATCGGCATCTATCCGGAATCGCTGAAGACCGCGCTTCGGGATCGGCTGGCCTACCAGGGTGCGCAACGGCTGGTTTCGCTGGGCGGGGCGGCGACCCTGATGCGGACACCGCAGCCGCAGGACGGGATCGAGCCGCTGCGACGCTCGGTGAAGTGGATCGTCGATGAAAGCGCGGACGGAAACTATCTGGCCGGAATGGCGACCGCGCACTGACATTTGGTGAAGCCTAAGGGGCTGAAGGTTGAGGGATGACTGAAGCAACGACGGCCCGCAGCGACCTGCGGGTGGTGATCATCGGCGCCGGCATGGCGGGCCTGCTGAGCGCGATCAAATTGCGCGAGGCCGGCTACGACAACATCGTGGTCTATGAAAAGGCCGACCGCATCGGCGGCACTTGGCGGGAAAACACCTATCCGGGCCTGACCTGCGACGTCCCCTCGCACGCCTATACCTATTCCTTCGCGCCGAACCCGGACTGGACCCGCGTTCTGCCGCCGGGGCAGGAAGTCTTCGAATATTTTGCCTGGGTCGCCGACACCTACGATCTGCTGCCGCTGATCCGCTTCAACCAGGAAGTAACCGAGTGCCGGTTCGAGAACGGGCGCTGGCAGTTGAAGATGAAAAGCGGGCTGACCGACAGCGCCGACTTCGTGATCGCCGCGACCGGCGTGCTGCACCATCCGTCCTATCCGAACATCAAGGGGCTGCAGGATTTCGAGGGCGTCCAGTTCCACAGCGCGCGCTGGGACCACTCGGTGCCGCTCGACGGGCAGCGCATCGGTGTGATCGGCAACGGATCGACCGGCGTTCAGATCATCTCCGCCCTGGCCGACCGCGCAGCCAAGCTGAAGCATTTCCAGCGCACCCCGCAATGGATCAACAAGGTGCCCAACCCGTTCTTCACCGAAGAGCAGAAGGCGGCATTCCGCGCCGACCGCGAACTGCTGCATCGGATGCAGAACGAGGAAAACTATGTCGCATCGGTGAAGAACTTCACCGACGCGATCACCGACATGAACTCACCGGCGATCCTGGCGATCGAGGCTGCCTGCCTCAATAACCTGGAAACCAGCGTGCTCGACCCGGTGCTGAAGGAAAAGCTCAGGCCGACCTATAAGGCGGCGTGCAAGCGGTTGATCCACTCGCCGGATTACTACGAAAAGCTCCAACACCCGAACGCCGAGCTGGTGATCGAGAAGATCGAGCATGTCGAGGCCAAGGGCGTGCGCACCGTGGACGGGCAGCTGCACGAGCTCGACCTTCTGGTGCTAGCGACAGGCTTCAAGGCCGATCATTTCATGCGCCCGATGAATGTCGAAGGACGCGGCGGGGTGAAACTCAACGACGCCTGGGCGCGGCGCCCGTCCGCCTATCTGGCGGTGTCGATCCCGGAGTTTCCCAACCTGTTCATGGTGAACGGCCCCACCGGCCCGGTCGGCAATTTCTCGCTGATCGACATCGCCGAGCGGCAGGTCGCCTATATCACCCAGCTGATGAACGAGGTCCGCGCCGGGCATTGCCGTCAGATCAGCGCCACATCGGCAGCGATGCAGGATTACGATGTCCGCCGGATCGCCGCCGCCAAACGCACGATCTTCGGCAGCGGCTGCAAGAGCTGGTACCTGGACGCCGAGGGCGTGCCGGCTACCTGGCCCTGGAGCTACGACGCCTTCGCCGAGGCGATGTCGAAGCCGAAGCTGGAGGATTACGACCTGGCGGCTTGAGAGCGTCGGGCGGAATAGCGAAGCGTGTTCCGCCGTCTTGAACGGTACGGACACAGGCTGGCGGGTTACGCTACGCTAACCCGCCCTACACCTGATTCGGCTAGCCCATGCCCTCGATTCTCGCCCTATCCGGCAGCCTGCGCATAGGTTCGTCGAACCTGGCCGCACTCCGCGCCGCACGGACTTTTCACCCGGCTCTGGCCATCTATGACCGCCTTGCCGATATCCCGCTCTTCAATCCGGATATCGACATCGAGCCCGCCTCCGAACCGGTCGCCCGCTTCCGCAGAGCGCTGGCGTCGGCCGACGGGTTCGTCATCTCGACCCCGGAATACGCTCACGGCATCCCCGGCGCGTTCAAGAACGCGCTCGACTGGATCGTCTCCAGCGGGGAATTCACCGGCAAACCGGTCTTGCTGATCAACGCGTCGGCATCCGGCGGTGCGTTTGCGCAGGCCCAACTCGTCGAAATACTGACGGTCATGGGCGCCAGGGTGCTGACCGAGGCGACGGTGACTGCGCCGTTCCTCAGAAAAAACCTCGACGCCGATGGCAATCTGTCGGACGCTGACTTATTGCAGACATTGAAAACAGCGATGGCGGTGCTGGTCGAAGCGTGCACGGAGAGGTAGGTCGGGTTGTAACCCGACATTCTGACGGCACAAAGAAAGCCGGCTTCGCCGACTGGCGGGTTACGCTTTCGCTGACCCGCCCTACGGTTTGAAAAGAAGACAGGGGAAATCTATGCCCGCATCCTGGCTGGGGCCGATCAAGCAGACGAGCTATTGCACCGACGACGTCGATGCGCTGGCAACATTCTTCGAGAAGCAGGTGGGCATCGGCCCGTTCAGCGTGTTCCGCGGGATCACGCTGGGCATGACCTATGAAGGCAAGCAGATCGGCGTCCCGGTCAATGTCGCCATCTGTTACCATGGCGGGCAGCTGATCGAGCTGATGCAGCCGCTGGGCGACGGACCCTCACCGTTCCACGATAATCTGAACCGCCCGATCATCGGCTTGCAACGCCTGGCGTCAACGACGACGAACATCGTCGAGGACACGGAGAACGCGGTCGCGCGGGGCATGGACCTGTTCGCCCACGGACAGGACGCAACCGGCCAGCGTTTCAGCTATTTCCGCTCTCCGGCTGCGCCGGGGATCATCCTGGAGCTGCTGGAGGAGACGCCCGGCTTCCGCGATTTCGTGCGCGGCATCGAGGCGCGAGCGGCCGCCTACCCCGCACATTCCGCCCCGATGGCGGAGCCGGCGACGGGCAGCGGCACGGCGTCGGCGGGTACGATGCGGGCAGCCGAGATCGGCGGCTATGGCGGGCCGGAGCAGTTCCGCCTGGAAACGGTGGCGGAGCCGGTACCCGGTCCCGGCGAAATCCGGGTCAAGGTTGCGGGCGCCGGAGTCAATCCGGTCGACGTCAAGGCACGGCGCGGATATCTGAAGGATTTCATGCCGATGACCTTCCCGGCCCGGCTGGGCGGCGACGTGTCGGGCACGGTCGACGCGGTCGGTCCCGGCGTGGACGGTTTCAAGGTCGGCGACAGGGTGATGGGCATGATCAATCCCATGGCCAACGGCGCCTATGCCGAGAAGGTCGTGTTCCATGCCTCGTCCTTCACCCATGTGCCGGAGGGCACGGACCTGATCACGGCGGCGTCGCTGCCGACCGGCGTCCTGACCGGCGTGCAGCTGATCGAAAAGGCGATCAAGCCCGCCCCCGGCTCCAAGGGCCTGGTGATCGGCGCCGGCGGTTCGACCGGACGCGCGGCCGTGCTGGCGGCGCTGGATGCCGGCGCGATCGTCTATGCCGGCGTACGCGGATCGAGCCTGGAGGCGGTCAAGGACCTGCCGGTCGCGGGCGTCATCGACCTGTCGCAGCCGGGCGCTCTGGACGGCATCGGTCCGTTCGACTTCCTGGCCGATACGGTCGGCGGCCCGGTGGCCGAGGCCGCCTTCGCCCATGTGAAGCCGGACGGCGTTGTTGCCTCGATCGCTGTGCCGGCGCCCAACCCGCCGCCGGATTCGCCGCAGCGTTTCAGCTCCCTCTATGTCGTGTTCGACGGGCCGCGCCTGCAACGCTTCGCCCGTGATCTCAAGGAGAAGAACCGGACCATGCCGATCGCCCATAAACTGCCCTTGTCGGAGGTCGTCATGGCCCATCAGCTGATGGAACAGGGCGGCGTCGGCGGCAAGATCGTGCTGGTGCCCTGATGGACCGCGAAATCCGCATCCTGCTGGACGAGCGCGCGCTGAGCGGCCTGCTCAACCGTTACTGCCACACCATGGATACCGGCGATAACGCCGGATGGCTGGACTGCTTCACGGCCGACGCGGTCTATGAGGTGGGGCTGCCCAACGGCACGGTCTTCGTCGACCTTCACGGCAGGGACGACTTCAAGACGTTCATCGCGAACTATCCGGTGCGGCAGGGGCACAAGCACGTCTATGTCGCGCCCGTATACGACGTGAACCCGGAAGCGGGCACGGCGACGATCGAGACCTATTTCTTCATGCTGGCCGGCGACGCCACCCATTCGGGCGTCAGCTCGCTCGGCCGCTGCCATGACGAGTGCGTCAGGACCGATGCCGGATGGAAAATCAAGCTGCGGCGGGTGGTCGCCGAAGCGATGACGCCGGAATGAGCACGCACGCAACGCAGATCCTGGTCGAAGGCCTGTCCTTTCCCGAAGGACCGCGCTGGCATGCGGGGGCGTTATGGTTTTCGGATATCCACGCCCACCGCGTGTACCGGCTGGAGCCGGATGGGACGCAGAAGACGGTCGCCGAAATCGACGACCGTACCTCGGGCATCGGCTTCCTGCCGGACGGGAGACTGCTGGTCGTCTCGATGCTCGACCGGCGGCTGGTTGCGGTCGATGCCGATGGCAGGAACAGCGTCCACGCCGACATGGCGCATCTCAGCCGCAATTTCATCAACGACATGGTGGTTGACGCAAAGGGCCGCGCCTATGTCGGCAGCCGCAACGGCGGCAAGCCTGACACCGCCAGCGACAGCCTGATATTTGTCGACGCGGACGGATCGGTCCGCACCGAGGTGCCGGACATGGCGACGCCGAACGGCACCGTGATCACGCCCGACGGCAGCCAGCTGATCATCGCCGAAACCGCCTATGGCCGCCTGCGCAAGTTCGATATTGCCGCCGACGGATCGCTGAGCAACCGCGAGACCGTGTTTGAGGCGCCGGGCAAACATCTGGACGGCATCTGCCGCGACGAGGAGGGCGGCATCTGGGCGGGAGGTGGCGGGCACGGCCTGTTGCGCATCTCGCCCGAAGGCGAGTTGGAAGTGATCGAATTCCCTGGGCGCATGGTGCTGGCGACGGCGCTCGGCGGACCTGACGGGCGAACGCTGTTCCTGGCGACGACCGGCCTCAACCTGATCGACAACCTGACCTATATCGGCGCCGACCGGACGCGCGATAAGGACGTCAATTCAGATGGGCGGATCGAGGCGATGCGGGTGGCTGTGCCGGGGCAGGACCGCTAACGGCCCCGAGTGGCCGATATTCTCACGGGACGTCTTCGAGAAAAGGATTTCTTATTGCCAACCCGCCGATGGCGCGGTCGTGCTGCAAATCCTCGGAATAAAGGATGTCGCAGCCTGCCTCGATGGCAGCAGCGACGATCAGAGCGTCGTAGAATGAAAATTTGTGGGCGCGAGCCAACGCAATAGCAGCTTCGTGCGTATCCGCGGTCAATGGCGCGATTTCATCGAACTGAAAACGAACCGAGCGGATAGCCGCCTCTATGATCGGCCATTCCTGCCTTTGCTTCGTCCGCAGGACATTGGTGAACTCGTTTAAAACCTGGGCACTGATGACGCCGCCCTCCGATAATACCTCTTGAGCGCGCGCGCGTTTCGGATCCGTGGAATAGGCATAGACGAGTACGTTCGTATCAAAGAACGCCGTCACCGTTCATTCGCCTCGTCGCGGTTGAATTTGTAACCTTCGGGCAAAGGAAAGCGGAACTGCTCTATCTGCTTCAGAAACTCGGCGCGCTTATCATGCTTTTCGACAGCAATCTGGGATTTTGCGGCCTCTACGACCCTAAGCTCGTCACCGGGCTTCAGCCCGAGTTCATCGACCAAAGCCTTGGGCAGCCGAACCGCTAGACTGTTGCCCCACTTGGAAACATGCATTTCCTTCTCCATGATATCCTATCTTCCCTGTATATCATTGCCCGGATATCATCGCGTTTCAAGACGGCTACCCAAAATTCGCCTGCCCACCATCCACAGGCAACGTCACGCCAGTCACATACCGGCCATCCGGCCCAACCATGAAAACCACCGCCCGGCCGATATCCAGCTCGGGGTCGCCGATGCGGCCGGTGGGCAGATCGTTGAGCCAGGCCCGGGCGGCGGCGGGGTCGGTTTCGAACCACCATTCCATCGAGGGGGTCATCGCCACCGGGGCGATTGTGTTCACGCGGATTCCGTCCAGCGCCCATTCGTGGGCTGCCGTGCGCGAGAGGGTACGGATCGCCTGCTTGGCGCCGGCATAGAGGCCGTAGCCTTTGGGGTCCCAGCGTACGGCCCCGGCCGTCGCCAGATTGACGATAGCGCCGCCGCCCCTCGCCTTCATGTGCGGATATACCGCCCTCATGAAGCGGAAAGTGGCGAACGGGCCGGACTCGAAGCTGTCGGTGAAGGCCTCGTCGTCATGTCCGAGCAATGGGCCGAGATGCACCGCCTGGGCGTTGTTCACCAGGATATCGATGCCGCCGAATGCCGTCAGCGTTTGCCCCACCGTGGCGGCGATATCCGCCGGCACGCAGACATCGCAGCGCAGCCCCAGCGCCCGACCGCCGCGCCCGATGATCTTACCGGCGGTGCGTTCCGCCGTATCGGCGTTCTTGTCGGCAACGACCACGGACGCGCCCTCGCCCGCGAGCGCCAGCGCGATGCCCTCGCCCACGCCCTGCCCGCCCCCGGTGACGATGGCGGTCTTTCCGTCGAGTGTGCCCAATTTAGGTAACCTGCACGGTCGTCATTCCGGCAAAGGCGGGAATCCAGGCGAAAGTCGCGTCCGCGGTGACATGAGTCTCGTACGGGCAGACGCCCGTAGCTGGATTCCCGCCTGCGCGGGAATGACGGCCAGTGTGGTGAGCCACCGTGGCGGTCAATTCATACCCGCGCGGCGCAGCGCCTCGATCGGCGCGGTCAGGCCGGCGCCTTCCAGGTAGCTCGCCATCGCCCGCGCCTCGGTCTCGGCCACGACTTCCAGCATGTCGCGGTCTTCCTTCCTGTCGGCGGCGAGGTGGCGGTCGTTGGCCTTGGTCAGCTTCGCAAGAATACGCCCGGCCTCGTTGGGAATTTTCCGATCGTCGCTTGAGAAGTAGCGGCGCACAGCATTTTCCAGCTCGCGCGGCGGCACGCCCTTGGCGGTTTCCGCCTGCACCACGCCGCGCACCGAGCGGCGGCGCTCGAAGCCGAAAACCTCCATCGGGCTGCGCTGCTCGATGCAGCCCAGCATGCCACGATGCGCCTTGTAGCCGAGGATTTCCTGGACCTGCAGCGGCATGTCGCGGGCGAGGCCCGGCGGGATCAGGAGTTGGTAGTTCTCGTGCGGCCGCAGCCAGCCGCAATTGAAGCCGATCTCGCAGCCGATGCGCGGCGTGTCGGTCAGGTTCTGACCGGCGCCGTGCCAGGTCGAACCGAGCCAGATGGCGAAGGAGCCGCGCGGCATCTCCAGGTCCAGCACCTCGTCGGTGTCGGTCGGCTCCCTGCCCTCCGGCCACAGATGGCTGCCGGGCACCATGCGGGTGGCGCCGTTCTCCTTCGTGAAGTCGGTGATCGCGTACATCATGTTCAGCATGCATTCCGGCCCGCCGGGGATGCGCGGGAAGAACGGCTTGTAGAGCACATCGTCGTGGTGGAGGGGCTGCGGCCGCCTGCCCTTTTCCAGCACGAAACCGCCGGTGGCATTGATGAGCGGATCCTCGCCCAGGAACGCCTCGGCTAGCTCAACCAGAATGGGGTCGTTCATCACATCGATGACACCGGCCGATTTGGCGGCGAGCCCCTCGACCTTCTTCAGCGCCCCGCCGCCGAAGAACTCCATCTCCAGCCCGACCACCCGTTCGGCATAACGCCGGATGTCCCGGCCGATATCGTCGACCACCTCATGGTCGAGCCAATCGCGCACGACGGCAAAACCCCATTCGTCGAGATAGGCCTTGATCTCGGCAGCAGTCGCACCGCGCCCGAAATACCGGATTTCCATTGTTGTTCCCCCGCCAACCCGCATTCCTTGCATCGGTGATGCGCTGCACCTTCATGGCTGTCAACGACGATCGCCATTGCATTAATGACTTAAAAGTCATTAATTATCGGCGTGACGAGAACCGACCCCAAATGGCAGCGCCGGAAGACCGCCCGACCCGGCGAGATCGTCGCCGCGGCGCTGGACGTCTTCGCCGAAAACGGCTTCGCGGGAGCGAAACTGGAAGAAGTCGCACGCCGCGCGGGCGTATCGAAGGCGGCACTCTATGTCTATTTCGAGACCAAGGAAGACCTGTTCCGCGCCGTCGTCCGCAGCGCGATCGCGCCCGACCTGGATACGATCAAGAATACGGCCGAAAGCCTGGACGTCCCGTTCGCGATGCTTGCGCCGATGCTGTTGGCGAACGGCGCCGCGCTGATGCAGACAACCAAGCTGCCGGCGGTCGTGAAGATGGTGGTCGGCGAATCCCGCAACTTCCCCGATCTTGCGCGCATCTGGCACGACGATGTGGTCACGCCCATCGTCGGCGTCCTCACCGGACTGGTCGCCCGCGCGCAGGCACGCGGCGAAGTTAGCCCGGGCGATCCCCGCCTGCACGCCATCTCGGTCCTGGGGCCGATGCTGATGGCGATGCTGTTCCGCGAGACTTTCGGCCAGGTCACAGACGACCTGCCCGACCTGAATGCAATGGCCAAACAGCACGCCGAAACCGTGCTGCACGGACTGCTGATCCACACCGAAGGGGGAAAATCATGACAGACGTTCTGATCGCGGGTGCCGGCCCGACCGGCCTTGTGCTTGCGCTGTGGCTGACCAAGATGGGGATCAAGGTCCGCATCATCGACAAGACCGCGGAGGCCGGCACGACCTCGCGCGCGCTCGCCGTGCAGGCGCGAACGCTGGAGCTCTATCGGCAACTCGATCTGTCCGATGCCGTGCTGGCAGAAGGCCACGAGGTGCATGCCGTCAATCTTTGGGCGCGCGGGAAAAAGGCGGCCCATGTTGCCTTGGACGCCATCGGCGAAGGGATGACCCCCTACCCGTTCCTGCAGATGTTCCCGCAGGACAAGCATGAGAAACTGCTGATCGGCCGGCTACAGGCGTTTGGCGTCTCCGTCGAGCGGCAGACCGAACTGCTGAGCTTTACCGATACCGGCAGCGGCATCGTTGCCAAACTGCGTAGATCCGACGGGCAGGAAGAAAGTTGCGAGGCGGCCTATATCGCAGGCTGCGACGGTGCCCATTCCATCGTTCGCCATGCGATCGGCGCGGAGTTCGCCGGCGGGACCTACCGCCAGATCTTCTATGTCGCCGATGTGCAGGGTTCCGGCCAGACCTTCAACGGCGAGTTGCATCTCGACCTGGACGAAGCCGATTTCCTGGCGATCTTCCCGATGGACGCGCATGGACGCGCACGCCTGATCGGCACGGTGCGCGACGAGCGGGTAGAACATCCCGAGACGCTGAAATTCGAAGACGTCCGCGATAAGGCCATCGGCAACCTCGCGCTCAAGATCGACAAGGTGAACTGGTTCTCCGCCTATCGCGTGCA
>DATJHU010000061.1:0-2948 GCA_035493715.1 Alphaproteobacteria bacterium
TCAAGGACACGCGCCTCGCCATCGCCGCCGCCGAGGAAGTCGGCGCACCGATGCCGCTGGCCGATCTGATCCGCGACCGTTTCCTGATCGCCATCTCGCGCGGCTGGAGCGGGTTCGACATGGCGGCGCTCGGCAAGCTCGCGGCTGAAAATGCCGGCTTGGACTAAGGCTTCGCGGCTTCGAGTTCGACGACCTTATCCATCACCGTGTCGCGGCCCGCGGCGTAGTCGGCAAAGCGCCAACCGACGGTAATCTCGGGTGAGAGGTCGCCGGCCGCCACGCCATAAAAAAACTGGCCCGGGTAGCAGGTCTCGATATCGCGACAGCCGTTGACCCAGTCCTGCTTGAAATAGGCGTGGTTGATTGCGATGCCGGAATTTCGAAGCACCAACGCGGCCCCGCCCGTCGCCCAGAATGGATTCCGGTCTCCGGCGATCTCGCCTACGATATGCGCGCGGCTGCCCACGAAGTGTTTGGCCCGCGCGGCGGTGATGATCGCCGCGGAGAAGGTCGCGTTTCCGGTCAGGATCCAAAGATCGCCGTCGGTTTTCAGCAGGTTCGGCAGGTCGTGCGTGAAAGCGAGCGTCTTCGTCTCGTCCCCACCATCGTTGAAGCGCAGGTCCAGCACGATCCAACGCCAGCCACCCGGCGGCTTGCGGCCCGCTATCTCGGCAAGCTGCTCGGTCAGCGGTCCCCGCTCGTCATCGCCGTTGCCATTGATCCGAACGTAAACGCCGTTCCGATCGAGCGGCGCGGAAAACGCAACGCGCCCGGGCACGCGTAACGACAGAGGCAGTTGGACGGCGTGGTCCAGAAGGTTGCGCCATGGATCCCCGTTTGCGTGGATCGGGGCCGGCCCGATCGCCAGGATCGGCCGGGCCGCGAACGGATCCGGCGCGGGCGGCAGAGCGGCGAACTGTTCCGTGCTGCCGTCATCAAAACCGAGAATGAGGTGCTCGCCATCGGTATCCGGCCAAATGGCATGCAGCAAAGCGGGCGATTCGAGGATTGGCGGGCTGTCGTCACGCGCCCGCTCCTGCGTACCGCTCAAATACGGCCGGACGGCCGCGAACGCCTCGGCTACGCTGCGACCGTCGATAGCGGTGACGCGTTTGCCCAAAAGTCGGTCCGACGGCAGCTGGGCGCGAACCACATAGAGGCCATCGGCGAACCATCCGAAACGTAGGGGGATGCGCCCGTAAAGTTCGGCGCGTTGGGCCTTGTCGACCGTCGTGTGACCGTTGCCGGCGAGGGCAACGACCCGGGAAACCGCCATCAGGAAGGCGGCATCCGACATGGCAGGCGACTGTTGGCCCAGCGCGGCGACGGCCGTGCGGAATTCCGCTTTTGACGCATCGCTAAAGCTGCGGTCGTAGTCGGGGAGCAGACCGAGGTCGGCAATATCCTGCTGCCGGCCTTCCGCCCGATCTCGCGGCGGTGGGCGATCCGGAAGCTGGATCGCTGGTGCGCCGCGCGAAAGATAGACGCGCAACGCGAGCGAAGCCGGCCTGACGCCCAAGGCAATCAGGCCGGCCAGAAGGACAATCAGGGAAAAGACAGAAACGCGCTTCAGAAGACCAGCCTTCTCTCTCGGCCCGCGCCGGGAGAGGGCGGGCTTTTACTGTTTTTCGACCCCGCCGCTGCCGTTCACGACGCTGGTGACCTTGGTGTTGTCACCGATATAGGTCACCTGCCCGCTGCCGTTCACGGCGGCCGCCAGGGATTCGTTCGGCCTGACGGTGGCATCACCGCTGCCGTTGATCGTAGCTGTAGCCTTGCCCGCGACCAAGCGCGAGAGATCGGCATTGCCGGACCCGTTGACGACCAGCGCCAGCGCATCCAAGCGGCCGTCGGCGGTGAGGTCGCCCGAACCGTCGAGGGCGAATTGCGTGGTGCCGCCGCTAAGCCCGACAACGCTGGCGGTGCCGCTGCCGCGCAGAGCAAAGGCGGTAAGGGTGGGAACGGTGATGTGCGCCTTGAGCTTGCTGGTGTCGAGATCATCCCAGCGCCGCTTGCCGTCCGTCTGAAGGCTGATGCGCAGCTGGCCGTCTACGACCTCAGATCGAACATACTGGAGGACGTCCTTGTCCCCCTCGATCACGACCGACTGTCCCTTGCCGACAGTTACGTCGATGCTCCAGGAGCCCTGGAAGCTGACCGCATGGAACGGAGCTGTTGCCCGGGTCTCGGTTTCGGCGTGGGCCGATACCGTGAGGCAAGTGGCCAGCAACGTCGCAAAGGCGAGACCGACGCATGCCGGGGTGTACTGACGCAATGTGCCTGAAATCATGATTGGTTTCTCGTTAACGTCCGAATGTCCTGGCGGCGAGCCGCCAACCTCGCCCCGGCGAGAACGAAGCCCCCGAACTGTGTCGAAGGATTCGCTCTCGACCGGAGATGAGTGGTCTTAGCCGCGCGGCTTGGTGGTGGCGCGGGCGTCGGTGATCTGACCGCCATTGGCGTGCACGATCACGTGACGGACGACCAGGTTGTTGCTGGTCACGATCGCAACGTCGACGTCGCCACCGGAGACATACTCGGCATCGCCCGGCTGGATGTCGTGGCGGCCGGCGGCATTCAGCTGGTTACGGACGGCTTCCTTGGCGCTGTACAGCGTCAGCTTCTGACCGGCGTCAGCGGTGATCTCGGTCGGCTGCGCATAAGCAGCGGTGGTGATGAAAACGGCGAAAGCAGCGGTAACGATGGTGGGAAAACGGACCATTTCAATCTCTCCTGTCGAAACATTTTTTGGCAACGTCTGGCCCTCCAGCCGGACGATCGAACCGGAGTGGCTCGATGCACCCCTCATTGCAGCCGGCGTGCCAACTTGCGTGCCAAATGCTGATCGACAGCGAAATAATTTTATATCTTATTGTTTTTACACAAGTATTTTTCTGACGGGAATCTGCGAGGCAGCAAAAACCCGACCTCCGTCGTCCTCAATCTGA
>DATJHU010000062.1:0-19266 GCA_035493715.1 Alphaproteobacteria bacterium
CGGGCGAATCAGCGGGGTCGCGAAGTTCGGTTTGTTCATTCGGTTGGACGAAACCGGGGCCGACGGCATTGTGCCGATCTCGTCCCTGCCCGACGATTATTACGTCCACGAAGAAGCCAAGCATCGCCTCGTTGGCCGTCACACGGGCCGAGTCTACCGCCTGGCCGATCGGGTTACGGTCAAGCTACTGGAGGCCGACGGCATGACCGGAAGCACGGTGTTCCAGATCCTGTCCGATTCGGGCGAGGTTCAGCCGCGGCGGAAGGTCCCCCCGACACGAAAGCGCGGCAGGCGACATTGACTTCGCGGGGGAAATGCGTATTTTCGGCGGCCTTCGCGAGCCGCTAGCCGGCAGCACAGAGGATTCTGGATTATGGCCAAGCCGTCGACCGTTCTGATTAAAATGGTGAGCACCGCCGATACGGGTTACTTCTACGTGAAGAAGAAAAACCCGCGTAAGGCGACCGACAAGCTTGAGATGAACAAGTACGACCCGATCGCGCGCAAGCACGTGGCGTTCAAGGAAAGCAAGATAAAGTAAGCTTGAGCGTTCGCTCGCTTTGGAAGAGCCGCCTTCGGGCGGCTTTTTTATGCCCGGACACCAACTGGCGTCCGATGGTCAGATCTCGGTTTCGACCCGATTGCGGCCGCCGTTCTTGGCCCGATAGAGCGCCGTGTCCGCGCGCTTCAGCACGGAGTCGACCGTCTCCGCGCGATCACCCGCCAAGGTGACGCCGATGCTGGTCGTGATCCTGAGTGCCGTGCCATCCGGCGTGCAGACAATCGGCTCATCCGCGACCACTGCGCATAGCCGTTCGGCCACCACCTTCGCCATTTGAATATCGACATCCGGCAGAACCGCCAGGAATTCCTCGCCGCCGATGCGCGACACGAGATCGAAATTGCGCATGTGACGCGATAGGCGATGCGCGAATTCCTTCAGCACGATGTCCCCGGCGGCATGGCCGTAGGTATCGTTGACGTTCTTGAAATGATCGATATCGAGCATCAGGACGCCGAACGTTTTCTTCTGCTCGCCCGAACGCGTCAGCAAGCGCTCCAGATGCCCCATGACATAGCGGCGGTTGAACAACCCGGTCAGCGCGTCGGTCAATGCCATCGACAGGCTGGTGGCATAGTTGGCGATCAACCGGTCCTGGTACCGCTTTTGGCGAATCTGGCTACGGGTGCGCGCCAGCAGCTCGTTGCGGTCGATCGGCCGCAGGATGTAGTCGTTGGCGCCGAGCTCCAGCCCCTTGGCGACGCGAACCATTTCCTGCTCGTCGGCAAGCAGCAGAATGGGGATCTGCCGCGTACTCTCGCGCGATCGCAGGTGTGAGCAGAATCGAAGTCCGTCCTCTTCTGCCAGCAACAGGCTGACAATGATGAGGTCGTAGCCCGGCAGATCGTCTATGCCGTTCATCGCGTCGGTCATGTTCGATCGAACGACAACCTCGTCCTGATCGGCCCCCAATGTCGAAGTCACGCGCTCGGCGACCGACCGACCATCCTCCACCAACATCACCCGGGCATGATCCGCCGGCTCGTCGATGATCGGGCGGTCGTCCTCCAACATGGCGAACTGGTGCGATGTCCGTTCGCGCAGCCGCCACTGATCCGAAGTCAGCTTCAGGCGCACAAGCGAGCGGACGCGGGCGAACAGGGCGAGATCGTTGACCGGTTTGGTGAGAAAATCGTCGGCGCCCGCCTCAAGCCCCCGTACCCGGTTTTCCGAGTCCGACAAGGCGGTGATCATGACGATCGGAATATGCGTGGTTTTCGGATCGGACTTCAGACGCCGGGAAACCTCGAAACCGTCCATCCCCGGCATCATGACATCGAGGAGAATGAGATCCGGCGGCGACTCCGCCACCTTCTCGAGGGCTTCCGGCCCTGACGACGCCGTAACTACGTCAAAATACTCGGCCTGCAGCTTAGCCGATAGCAGCTTTACGTTGGGAACGAGATCGTCAACGACAAGCACGCGCGCCGGCATATCGGGCTACCACGTCCCGCGGGTCAGTTGAGATGCCTGGCGACCGTTTCCAAGAACTTCACGACAGAAATCGGCTTGGCGATGTAATCCTGACATCCACCCTCTCGTATTTTTTCCTCATCGCCCTTCATGGCGAACGCGGTCACGGCAATTACCGGGATGTGTCTTAACTTCTCATCTTCCTTCAGCCACTTCGTCACGTCCAGCCCGGAAACCTCTGGAAGCTGAATATCCATGATAATTAGGTCGGGCTGATGCGCCCGAGCCATTTTCAACGCCTCGATCCCGTCGCGCGTCTTAAGAGTGGCATAGCCATGAGCTTCCAACAAATCGTTGAACAGCTTCATGTTGAGCTCGTTGTCTTCAACGATCAAAATTGTTTTCATTGATGGCCTATCCCAAGCCTATACCGGGACCAGCGGCAGTCAAACGGTCGGCTTTTTCGCCATCCGAATAGTGCGTTCCGCCTGTCACTCCCTGCGATTTATCAACATTGGCGGTTAAGGCAACAGATTTGAGAAGTTTACCACAAATCGCAGTCAGTACCGATCAGCAATGTGGCTGCGGCAAGGCCTGAATCGCCTCCAATTGACCGTGAACGCTAAAATCTTCGTAATCATAGTCGTAATCGCTGACCACCCCATTATCATGCAGGGTCATCGTCATCTCGTATTCCGGCTCGTTGCTCCCATCAATCGCGGCTTGACCGCCGGCGTCATCGGTATCGACACCAGCCGGCGGGTAGAAGGCGACGCGGACGCGATGAGGCGGGCTGTCGAGTAGCGGATTGACCGGCAGCGCGCGCTGCGCCCGGTCCGGTACGGGTTTCAGGATGACGGCGCTGAAGCGTGCGGCGCCCCCCCCTTCACTGCCGTCGAACATGTCGCCAACCAGGAAATGGCCACCCTTTTGCGCATATTCGAGCACTTTGACCTGCTGCGCGGTTTGGAACAGGAAGTGCGGCGGCAAGGAATAGGTTTTGCGATCGGGCTTGTCGTAGGTGACCTTTCCGCCGTCCCCGGTGCGATTGCGCGTGGCGCCGCCGCTATACTCACTGGTCTGCCCATTGTCGGTCTGGCGCGATGAGAAGCGATAGCTGGTTCCGGCCTTGTTCTCCCACGCGGCGAACACGCTGCGGCTCACTTGGTCGCCGCCTTCGTCGGTCGTGATCCGCAGCAGCGACTTCTGGTTGGTCGTCCATGCGTCGCACGAGTCGTTGAACTCCAGAAACATCTTGCCGTTCACGTCCTGGTAATCCGAACCGGAGCGGGTGGATGTCAGCGTGACGCGGTAGAGGGCCTTGTGAGAGGCGAGTACAGGCTGGGCAGAGGCCAGGGGAATCACCGGCGACGTCGCCGCGCAGGCGGCTGAAACGAGCATACAAACCACGCTTGCCGAGACGATTCCACTCACGAAATGCCGGCGGACCGTAAAACCGAATCCTGGGACGACCATGGACCAACAACGCTCACTGATCGGCGCCGCAGTTGCACCTTCGCCACAGTATTGTGTGAAAATCGTGACGTTCAAGGGCGTGAACCCGTTTCCCCAACGAAGAGCGAAATTCCCCGGCACTGTGGTAATATTGCAACCGGCTGGCCCACCGAAATGGGCCGACTGTAGAATGCGCGATCGAACGGAAAGGTTTCATCGTCAATGTCAGTAACGATTTATCATAACCCCGGCTGCGGAACCTCGCGGAACACGTTGCAGTATCTGCGGGACCAAGGCTTCACGCCGCTGGTCATCGAATATCTGAAAACACCGCCGGATAAGGCGACGTTAAAAAGCTTGCTGTCGCAAATGGGGATGAAGCCGGCGGCGCTGATTCGCGGGAAAGGCGAAATCTACGAGACGGTGATCGCGCCGTTTCCCGAATTGACCGATGCACAGCTGATCGACGCGATGGTTGCGAATCCGATCCTGATAGAGCGCCCGATCGTCGTCACGCCCAAAGGCACGCGCCTGTGCCGCCCTTGGGAGACGGTCAAGCAGATCGCATAATATTGGAAACGATGAGTTTCTAGAGTTTCTATTTCTGATCGCATCAGCGGTCGCTATCTATCCTCTGTACGAAGCGCCGGATGACGGTGCGACGCCCGGTCGGCAACTCCGCCGACCGGTCCGGAGGATAGAGCAATGATCGACAGACGACCGTTTGAAAGCCTTGGCGGCGCCAACCATGGATGGCTGAACGCCAAGCACCATTTTTCCTTTGCCGACTATTACGACCCGAAGCGGATGAATGTCGGCGCATTGCGTGTCTGGAACGACGATGAGATCGCGCCCGGCACCGGCTTCCCGGCCCATCCGCATGCCGACATGGAAATCATCACCTACGTCCGCAAGGGTGCGATCACGCACAAGGATAGCCTGGGCAACGAAGGCCGCACCGCGGCGGGCGATGTTCAGGTGATGAGCGCGGGCACCGGCATCCGGCACGCCGAATATAATCTTGAGCAGGAACCGACCACGCTCTTCCAGATCTGGATCCAGCCGACGCGGCACGGCGGCTCGCCGTCCTGGGGCGCCAAGCCGTTTCCGAAGAACGACCGGTCCGGCAAGTTCGTCACACTCGCCAGCGGCATGGAGGGCGACACCGATGCCTTGCCGATCCGCACCGACGCTCGTGTCGCCGGCGCAACGGTAAAGGCGGGCGAAATGGTCGAGTATCCCCTCGGCGCCAGCCGGAACGCCTACCTGGTGCCGGCGACCGGTGCCATCGAGGTCAACGGCGTCAGGTTGAATGCCCGCGATGGCGCGGCAGTCCAGGACGAGACCGTCATTTCGATCAAGGCGATCGAAGATTCCGAGATCGTGCTCGTCGACACGATCTGAGCGGCCCGCAAGGCGCAACACACTTCATTCAGGAGAGCAAAATGGCCAAGGTTCTGGTGCTTTATTATTCGTCCTATGGGCATGTCGAAACGCTGGCGAACGCCATCGCCGAGGGCGCTCGCAGCACCGGCGCGACAGTCGATGTGAAGCGGGTACCGGAGACGGTGCCCGAAGAGATCGCCCGTAACGCGCATTTCAAACTCGACCAGACGGCGCCGGTCGCCAAAATCGAGGATCTGGCGGACTACGACGCAATCGTCGTCGGCACCGGCACGCGGTTTGGCCGCATCTCGTCGCAGATGGCCAGCTTCCTCGATCAGGCTGGCGGCCTGTGGGCGCGCGGTGCGCTGCACGGCAAGGTCGGCGGCGCATTCACCTCGACCGCGACCCAGCATGGCGGGCAGGAGGTGACCCTCTTCTCGATCATCACCAACCTGTTGCATTTCGGGATGACCATTGTCGGCCTGCCCTATAGTCATCAGGGTCAGATGACGGTGGACGAGATCACAGGCGGTTCGCCCTACGGCGCCACCACGATCGCCGGCAGCGACGGCTCGCGTCAGCCGACCGAGAACGAGTTGGCCGGTGCGCGCCACCAAGGCGAGTTGATCGCCAAAACGGCGGCGAAGCTCTTCGGCTGACCTGCACCAGCGTAGAGGACATGCACCCAGGCCCCCCTTGTGCGCTGGGTGCATGCCCCTGCGCCACATGGTTGGTCTGCATTCTTGGCGATTTCACACTGAAATTGAGTAACCATCTGCTGACGACGAAGGGAGCGCCACGATGAACACCCCCACAATGCAGGCATTGCTTCTCGACAGTGTCGCCGCGCCGTTTCGCCTCGCCGAAACGCCCCGGCCGGTTCCCGCCGCCGGACAGGCCCTGATCCGGATACATGCCAGCGGCGTCAACCCGCTCGACACCAAGATTCGCGCCGGCGCTGCCGCACACGCCCGTCATCCGCTGCCCGCAATCCTGGGGATCGACGTTGCCGGCGTCGTCGAGGATGTCGGTCCGGGCACCGAGGGCTTCGCCCGTGGCGACGAAGTCTACGGCATGGTGGGCGGAGTCGGCGGCATACAGGGAACCCTGGCTGAATATGCGGCGGTCGACGCCGCGCTGCTTGCCCGCAAGCCGGCGAATCTCTCGATGCGCGAGGCAGCGGCGCTTCCGCTTATCACGATCACTGCCTGGGAAGGCTTGGTCGACCGCGCCAAGGTCGATGCGGGACAGAGAGTTCTGGTCCAGGGCGGCGCGGGCGGTGTAGGCCACATCGCGATCCAGGTCGCCCGCGCATTCGGCGCGGAGGTTTTCGCAACCGATCGCGGGAACGGCGAAGACTTGATCCGGTCGCTGGGAGCAACCCCGATCGACGTTCGCAATGCGAACGCCGAAGACTACGTCGCGGCGTACACCGCCGGCCGAGGCTTCGATCTGGTTTACGATACCATCGGCGGCGCGGCTTTGGATGCGTCGTTCGCCGCCGTCCGGAAATTCGGCCATGTCGTCAGTTGCCTTGGCTGGGGAAGCCATTCGCTCGCCCCCCTGTCCTTCAAAGGCGCAACCTACTCCGGCGTGTTCACACTGATGCCGCTGCTGACCGGGGAAGGACGGTGGCACCATGGAGACATCTTGGCCAAGGCGGCGAAGCTGGTCGAGGCTGGTAAGCTGAAGCCGCATCTCGATCCACGGCACTTCACCCTCGATACCGCCGCGGACGCCCACGATGCGATTATGGATCGCAGCGCGAAGGGCAAGCTGGTGGTATCCGTCGCCTGACGGCCGACCGTCCGGTGGCGTGCGGAACGCCCGCTACGCGTTATTCCGCCGGCTTGAGCTTCGCCTTGGGCAGATCCGGCTTGATGTGGATTTCGCGCAACCGCGCCGCGTCGACCGGCGCGGGAGCGCCCATCAGCAAGTCTTCTGCCTTCTGGTTGAGGGGGAAGGCGATGACCTCGCGGATGTTCGGCTCGTCGGCCAACAGCATGACGATACGGTCGACACCGGGAGCCGAGCCGCCGTGCGGCGGGGCGCCCAGGCGGAACGCTGACAACATGCCGCCGAACCGTTCCTCCAGCACCTGCTCCGGATAGCCGGCGATGGCAAAGGCCCTCACCATGATCTCGGGCAGATGGTTCCGGATCGCCCCGGATGACAACTCAACGCCGTTGCAGACGATGTCGTACTGGTAGGCCTTGATGGTCAGCGGGTCCTGGTTGTTCAGCGCGTCGAGGCCGCCCTGCGGCATCGAGAACGGGTTGTGGCTGAAATCGACCTGCCCGGTCTCCTCGTTCAGCTCGAACATCGGGAAATCGACGATCCAGCAGAACTCGAACCGGCTCTTGTCGATCAGTTCCAGCTCCTCGCCGATCCTGGTGCGCGCCTGGCCCGCCAGCTTTGCCGCCGGCCCCTTCTGGTCGCACACGAAGAAGATCGCGTCGCCCGATTCGAGCCCAGCCACCCGCACCAGCTCACCCAGCGCCGCCGGCGGCACGAACTTGGCGATCGGGCCTTTTCCCGCGTCGCCCTCGACGATGATGTAACCCAGGCCCGGCGCCCCCTGCTCGCGCGCCCAGTCGTTCAGCTTGTCGAAAAAGCTGCGCGGCCTGGCGGCAACACCCGGCACGCGGATGGCGCGCACAACGCCGCCCTTCTCAATGATGCCCTTGAAGGCGCGGAATTCGACATCCTCACGGGCGAACACGCCGGTCACGTCGGTGATGATAAGCGGGTTGCGCAGGTCGGGCTTGTCGCTGCCGTATTTCAGCATCGACTCTTCAAAGGGAATGCGCGGGAACGGCAGCGCCGAAACCGTACGCCCGTCGCCCGTCCAGCCGGCGAACTCCTCGAACACGCCGTGCAACACCGGTTCGATCGCCTGGAAGACGTCTTCCTGGGTGACGTACGACATCTCGAAATCGAGCTGGTAGAACTCGCCCGGGCTGCGATCGGCGCGGCTGTCTTCGTCGCGGAAACACGGCGCGATCTGGAAGTATTTGTCGAAGCCGGCGACCATCAGCAGCTGCTTGAACTGCTGCGGCGCCTGCGGCAGGGCGTAGAAGGTGCCCGGATGCAGGCGGCTGGGCACCAGGAAGTCGCGCGCGCCCTCGGGGCTGGAGGCCGTCAGGATCGGCGTCTGGAACTCCGTGAAGCCCTGGTCGATCATCCGGCGGCGCAAGGACGCGATCACCTGCGAGCGCAGCATGATGTTGCGATGGATGCGTTCGCGGCGCAGGTCCAGGAAGCGATAGCGCAGGCGGATTTCTTCCGACGCATCCGTGTCGCTGTTGACCTGTAGCGGTACCTGGTCGGCGCGCGACTGGATCGTCACCTCATCGACGCGGACCTCGATCTCGCCGGTGCCGAGCTTCGGGTTGATCGTCTCCGCGCTGCGCGCGACGACACGGCCGGTGATCGTGACGACGGATTCGACACGCAGCCCCTCCAGCGCCGCGAAATGCGCGCTCTCCGTGTCGACCACGCACTGCGTCACGCCGAAATGGTCGCGCAGATCGACGAACAGCAGGTTGCCGTGGTCGCGCTTGCGATGCACCCAGCCGGACAGGCGGATCGTCGCGCCGACGTCGGAAGCGCGCAACGCGCCGCAAGTATGGGTGCGATAGGGATGCATGGTGTTGGCCTCAGATAGGATTCGGCGGGAAGAACGTCGGTTTGGGCCGGGATGTCAAGGACCGCCCCTGTTCATAGCGTAAACGGCGTCTATAAATGAGAGGATGAATTTGATTACCGACAGCGAAGCGCTCGCCCGCTTCTGCACCGACCAGACTTCCGCCGACTTCATAGCCGTCGATACCGAGTTCCTGCGCGACCAGACCTACTGGCCGAAGCTGTGCCTCGTTCAGGTCGCCGGACCTGATTCCGTCGCCGCAATCGACCCGCTTGCGCCTGGCATCGACCTCACGCCCCTCTATGAGCTGATGCAGGCGACGGATCTGCTGAAAGTCTTCCATGCCGGCCGCCAGGATTTGGAAATCTTTTTCCACGCCACCGGCAAGGTACCGACGCCGATCTTCGACACACAGGTTGCGGCGATGGTCTGCGGTTTCGGCGAAAGCGCCAGCTACGAATCGCTGGTCAACAAGCTGGCCAAGGCGGCGGTGGACAAATCCAGCCGTTTTACCGACTGGTCCTACCGGCCGCTGACCGAGCGGCAGCTGATCTATGCGCTCGACGACGTGATCCATCTTCGGACGGTCTATGCCAAGATCAAGGATCAGCTCGAACGGACCGGGCGCGAACATTGGCTCGAAGGCGACATGGCGATCCTCAGCGACCCGGGGATCTACCGGCTCGACCCGGGTGATTCCTGGCGGCGGCTGAAACTGCGCAACCCCAAGCCGCGTACGCTCGCGGCCCTGAAGGCGATTGCGGCATGGCGCGAAATCGAGGCCCAAAAGCGCGACCTGCCCCGCGGGCGCATCCTGCGCGACGAGGCTGTGATCGAACTGGCCTCACATTTGCCGACGACGGCGGCACAGCTCGGCCGTACGCGCGGCCTGCCCGGCGGTTTCGCTGATGGGAAATGGGGCGCGGCGGTACTCGAAGCCATCGAAACGGTGATGGCGCTGCCGCAGGACGACCTGCCTAAGCCGGAGCCGACGGCGGAAACGCCCGGCAACCTCGGCTCGACCGTCGAGCTGCTGAAAGTTCTGCTGAAGCACAAGGCGGAAAAGAACGGAGTCGCCGCGCGGCTTCTCGCGACGACCGACGAACTGGAACGAATCGCCGCCGGACACGACCTGACCGGCTGGCGTTACGAACTGTTCGGCGCGGACGCCGCCGCATTACGCGACGGGAAGTTGACGCTTGGACTTGAACACGGGCGGGTGAAAATCTTCCCCGTGGCCTAGGGCCTGCGCATCGCGCCCCGTAGTGGCGCCACGACGATCTCGAACGGCCGGTTCAGCACCTTGGCCAGCGCCTCGAGCCGTCGCGCGACCAGGTCGACCTCCAGGTCGGCATATTCCGGTGAGAGGCGCAGCTGAATGCCGTCGTCGTCACGCTGCAGGCTGGTCACATCGAGCAGCGACAACGCACCGCCGCACAGCGAGTAGGCCAGCCGCAGTAACAACCCCAGGACTTCGGCGTCCGCGGCTTCCTCCTCGCTCAGCAGGCCATGCGCGGCAAACACCGCGGGATCGTCGATGCGACCGCCATAGCGCAGAAAAAGCGCCAGCGCGGTAAAGGCCCGCTCCATGTGGTTCACTCCGCCGAGCTGCATCTTCAGCACGCGCGAATAGGCCTGCTCGGCGCGGTAATCGGGATGTTCCAGCCAGCCGATATCGCTCAGCATGCAGACGGCCGTGGCCAAACGGCGGTGGGACAGGAACGGCTCGCCGAACGCCTGCACCCAGCGCAGGAGCGGCTGGACATCGCCGAAACGGCCGATCCGCCCGACCAGGTCGTCGCAAGCCGCCAGCAGCGGGTCGAGCGCGCGCGTGTCGGCCGGCAGGAGGTCGTGCAGGATGCCCTCGCGTAGTCCGTTGGCAGAGAAGATCAGCCGCCGCGGCCGCGCGCGCTTAAGCAGGCATTCCATGAACATGGCGGCGTAAGGCAAGGCCTCGATGCGACGCCGGGAAATCCCCGCCCCTTCGAGCGACAGTTTGCTCTGATGCGAAAGGAGCTGCGCGAATTCCTCAGCCTGCTGCGCGTCGATCGAATAGTGATGGATGATGTGCAGCGGGTGGCCGATATGCTCCATATGCACCTTGGCGAAAGCACGCCAGATGCCGCCCACGGCATAGACCGAGGCGCCGCGCACATCCGACAGCCACGGCAGCTTGTCCAGGCGCGACCCGATCAATTCGATCTGCGACGACCGTGAACCGCCCATCGCGATCAGCCGAAAGGGGCCGAGCGGCATGGTGGTGCGCTTGCCCACTACGCCTTTCTGAAGCCGGACAAGCTCGACCGAACCGCCGCCCATATCGCCCATGACGCCGTCCGCATCCGGGATGCCGGACAGAACGCCCTCGGCCGAAAGACGGCCTTCCTCCTCGCCGCTGATGATCCTGACGTCCAGATCGGCGCGGAGCCGGACCTCGTTCAGGAACTCCTCGCCGTCCGCCGCATCCCGCACCGCCGCCGTGGCGACGATATGGCAGGACTCGACATGCATCGCCTTGAGCAGCAGGCTGAAGCGCGTAAGGGTCGAGAATGCCTGCTCGACGCCGTCGGGATTGAGACGGCCGGTTTCCCCCACCGTCTTGCCGAGCGCGGCGAACACCTTTTCGTTGAACAGCGGCACCGGCGCGCGCGACAGCTTGTCGAACACGACAAGGCGAACCGAATTGGAACCCACATCGATCACCCCGACCCGACCGGCAGACGCGGCGAGGGGTTTGTTGCCGGCTGCCTTGGCTGTACGGGGCAGTCGGCCCGTTTCGGTCATGAAGCCGACTTAAGCAGCAGGCGCGGCGGGTTCCGCGTCTCTTGCATCGCACTGCCGCGGCCCGAGAGGCTGGGGTTCGTCATAAAATAATTATGCGCTGAGAACGGATTACGCCCCGGTTTGATGCGCGTGTAGGTGCCGTTGGGCTGCATCTGCCAACTCTGCGTATCGTCCTTCAGGTTCGCGACCATGATCTGCTCGAATACCTGCTGCCGCACCGTGGGGTTTTCCAAAGGGACCAGCGTTTCGATTCGATGGTCGAGGTTACGCTGCATCCAATCCGCTGACGAGATGAATAGCTTCATATGTTTCGACGGCAAACTGTGTCCCGCGCCGAAACACAGGATGCGCGCGTGCTCAAGGAACCGGCCGATCAGGCTGCGGACCCGGATCCGCTCCGACAGGCCGGGCACGCCCGGCCGCAGGCAGCAGATCCCGCGCACGATGAGGTCGATCTCGACGCCGGCGTTCGACGCGCGATACAGCAGCTCGATCATCTCCGGATCGACCAGGCTGTTCACTTTGGCCCAGATATGCGCCGGGCGCCCCTTCTCCGCGTGCTTGATCTCATCCTCAATCAGCCGCTCGGTCGTCTGCCTGAGGCTGATCGGCGAGATCGCCAATTTCTCCATCCCGTCCGGCGGCGCGTATCCGGTCACGAAATTGAACATGCGCTGCGCATCCCGGGTCAGCGCCGGATCGCAGGTGAAGAAAGACAGGTCGGTGTAGATTTTCGCGGTGATCGGATGATAGTTGCCGGTCCCGTAATGGACGTAGGAACGCAGCGTCCCGCCTTCGCGGCGGACGACGAGCGACGTCTTGGCGTGGATCTTAAGGTCGACGAAGCCGAACACAACCTGCGCGCCGGCGCGCTCCAGGTCCCGCGCCCAACGCAGATTGGCCTCCTCGTCGAAACGCGCCTTGAGTTCGACCGATGCGACAACCGATTTCCCCGCCTCGGCGGCCTCGATCAGCGCCTTGACGATCGGCGAGTCCTTGGACGTGCGGTAGAGCGTCTGCTTGATCGCCACCACGTCCGGATCGTGCGCCGCCTGGCGCAGAAACTGCACGACGACGTCGAAGCTCTCATAGGGGTGATGGATGACGATATCCTTCGCCTGGATCGCAGCGAAGCAGTCCCCCCCGAAATCGCGAATCCGCTCCGGAAAGCGCGCGGTATAGGGCGGGAATTGCAGGTCCGGGCGGCTGTCCAGAATCAGTTGCTTGATGTCGACGAGGCCGATCAGACCTTCCAGGACCGTCACGTCCTCCGGCGGCACGTCCAGTTCTTCGGTCAGAAAGTCCAGCAGGTCCGGCGACATGTCATCGCTCGCATTCAACCGAATGACGTTGCCGCGGCGGCGTCGCTTCAGCGCGCTTTCGATGTTCTGCATCAGATGATGCGCGTCCTCGTCGACCTCGATGTCGTCGACCTCGAGGTCGCTGTCTCGGAGCACGCGGAAGACACCCGACGCCCTGAGCTCGAAGGGCGGGAACAACGTCTTCAGGAACAGCAGGATCACCTGCTCGAGCGGAATGAATCGCGCCTCCGGCCCGGCCAACGCCACGAACCGGTCAAGCTGGGGCGGAATCGGAACGAGCGCGTCGAGATCGCGGCCTGTCGACGCGTCGAACATCTCGACCGCAAGCGCGATGCCACGATTGAGAATGAACGGAAAGGAATGGGTCGGCCCCATCGCGAGCGGCGTCAGGACCGGAAAGATGTCGGCCTGGAACTTCGACCGCAACCACTCCAGCTCTTCCGCCGTCAATTCCGACGCATCGACGACGGCAATGCCGTTTTCACGCAGTTCCTGGCGCAGCGAATGCCAGATGTTGCGCGCGGTCACCATCATGTCCTGGACGCGCTCCCGGATCGCCGCCAGCTGCTGGGCCGGCGTCAGGCCGTCGGGGCTGAGCGTGACGACACCGGCCATCATCTGCTGCTTCAGCCCGGCGACGCGGACCATGAAGAACTCGTCGAGATTGGACGCCATGATCGACAGGAAGCGGACCCGCTCCAGAAGCGGATGGCGAGGATTCTGCGCCTCTTCAAGAACCCGCTGATCGAACGCGAGCCACGACAACTCGCGATTGAGGAAGCGGTCGGACTCGCGGACAGACGCGGCCGGATCGAAGCCGCCTTCGTCTACCGGTAAGGTCGACTCCATAAAACCCTCGCAAAAAGAGATTTCTAAGGTCAGCCGCATCCAAGGCCAGGCGCGGCCCGTACATAACAAAATCATTCGCCCAGCGCCACCTACGAGCTATAGTTGACGCACAAAATTCACTCAGAAAACGGGAAGTGCCGGCATGCCGTTCCTTACGTTGCTGCGTCACGCGAAGGCGGCGCAGCCGCTTCCCGGGCAAAAGGATTTCGATCGAAAACTAACCGAGCGGGGACGTAACGACGCGGCCCGGATGGGGAAGCTTCTGGTCGATCTGAAACCGGACCTGGTGCTGGTCTCCGCCACGGCCCGGACGGTCGAAACCTGGGAGATCGCTTCCGGCGCCTTCGAACACCCGCCGGCGCCGACGGTCGAGCGGGCGCTCTATCTCTGCCGGGCGGCGCAGCTGATCGAACGGCTGCGCGCGATCCCGGCGGAAACGCAGAGTGTCGTTATGGTCGGCCACAATCCCACCATACAGGAAGTCGCGCTGTGGCTTGCCGGTAAGTCCAAAGGCGCCGAGATCGACCAGTTGCGAGAGAAATATCCGACCGCGGCCCTGGCAACGTTCAAGGTCGAGGACGCGGGATGGAGCGGGCTGTCGCCGAAAACAGTCAGCTTCGAACGCTTCGTGTCACCGCGTTCGCTCGATTAGTCGCCGTCCGTCCCCGCGTTCATCGCATTCAGCACATCGCGCGCCAGCGCGATCGTGATCGGCCGCTTGCCGGCCCATGCCGCCTCGTCCAGCGCCTGTACGGTCCGGGCAATGCCGGCAAAGCTGCGCTCGCTGCGGCTCACCACATAGGCGATCACGCTTTGATCGACCGCGATCTGCCGGTCGGCGAACCCCTTCATGGCGATAGCCGACAGGATCACGTCGTCAGGCGAATCGATATTCACGACCATCGCGCTGTTGAGGCGTGAAGACAGGTCGGCAAGGCCGATGCCCCAGGCCGTGGGCGGCGCGCTTGCGGTCAGGAGCATCTGGCGTCCTGCCGCGCGAACCAGGTTGTAAAGCTGCAACAGCGCGCGCTGCCCGCCGGCGCCGCCCGTGGTGATGTCGCAATCGTCGATCAGGATCGACCGGCTGGCGGCGATCGTGGCTGCCTGTTCGATATCGCTATCGTCCAGCCTGACCGCGGCGGCCTCCGCGCGCGCCTTCCACAGGGCGGCCAGATGCGTCTTGCCGCTGGCCGCCGGGCCGACGATCACCAGCGCGGTGAACGGCCAGTCCGGCCAGCGGTCGATCCATTCGACGGCCCGGCGATTGGCGGGCGTGACGAGGAAATCCTCGACCCCGCGCGCGACACGGTGTTCCAGCGGGAGCGTCAGCTGCTCCGGCATCGCGGTCTGCGCCATGGTTAAAGCTCGCCCGGACTGACCGGGGGCAGCGGCTCGGCGCGGCTGTCGTAGAAATCGCTATCGAGATACTGGGTCAGCCCAAAGCGCACCAGGACCCCGATGACGGCGGCGACCGGCACGGCGAGCAGCACGCCGGTGAAGCCGAACAGCGCCCCGCCCGCCGCAAGGGCAAAGATGATCCAGACGGGATGCAGCTTGACCCGGTCGCCGACGAGGACCGGCGTCACCACATTCCCCTCGATCAGGTGACCGAGGATATAAACGCCTGCCACGATCGCGATCCGCGTGTAATCGTCGAATTGCACGAAGGCGACGCCGATACTGGCGATCAAGCCGGCAATCGCCCCCAGATAGGGAATGAAGGTCAGGACGCCCGCCGCAATCCCGATGATGATTCCGAAATTGAGCCCCGCGAGGCTGAGCGCGACCGAATAATAGACGGCGAAGATCAGACAGACCGTCGCCTGCCCCCGAATGAACCCCGCCAGGATATCGTCGATCTCGTGCGCCAGTCCGCGGAACATGCCCGCATGCGCGCGCGGCATCCAGCCGTCGATCCGGGCAATCATGTGATCCCAGTCGCGCAGGAAATAAAACGCGACCAGCGGTGTCAGCAGCAGGACATAGATCGTGTTTGCGATCGCAACACCGCTGCTCCAGATCTGCCCCAGGATGCTGACCACCCAGGAGCTGAAGCTGCCGACATAGGCCGTCGCCTGTTTCTGCAGGTCCGCGGCATCGCTGGGGCCGCCGACCCTGGCCACGAAACTGGTTATCTCCGGCAGGATGCGATGCCGCAGCACGTCGATGTAATGTGGCGCCTGCTGGGCAAGCTGCATGATCTGGTTGACGATCAGCGGCGCAACCAGCACCAGCGTGAGAATCCCGCCGCCGACGATCAGGCCGAGGACGATCAGGGTCGCCAGCCAGCGCGGAATGCGCAGCCGCTCCAACCGGTCGGCGAACGGGTCCGATACATAGGCGAGCGCCATGCCGAGCAGGAACGGCAGAAGCATGCCGCGCAGCAGCCACACCAGCAGAATTGCGGCGAGTGCGATCGCGCCCCAGAACAGATTCTGACGAAGAAGCGGGTGCTCCGCCTGCTGTCTCATTGGGGTGGCGCGGGCGGGACCGGTGCCGGGGCGGGGCGTGCGCCGGCATGCTGCAACTGGAAGCCTGCAGGGCCAGTCTGGATCAGTGCGTAGCCACCGTTCGCGAGCGCAGTCTGAAGCGCAGTCGTGTCACCCGCGAAATTCAAGGTCACAGCCGCATTGTCGCGCGTGATCGCATCGAGCGACACGCGCGCCATGCCGGGAATCGCGGCGAGTTGGTTATGCAGGCGAACCCAATCGACAACGCCGCCGATCTGCACCGCGAGGGGGTAGGGTGTTGTCGGGCCGCTCACCGGCGCTGCCTGCGTCCCGTCCGCCGTCTGGGCAGCGTCCGTACTGGCGGGCTGCAGAGCCTGTTCGTTGGTTGCGGTCACGCCTGAGTCGGACAGGTATTTGTTGACCAGGCTTTCCTTAAATCGAACCGAGTAAAGGCCGATGTAGCGAACCGTCGACACGCGCTCGTTATCGACGCCGAAATCCTTCACGAAGCTTTCGATCTGGGACTGGCTGGGATGCAGGCGTGCCTGGTCGGCCGGATTGGCGACGATCTGCTTGATCAGCAGGTCGAAAGCCTTGGATTGCGCCACCGCGATGGCCTGATCGCGAGCGGCGGCGGCATTTTTCGTCGTCACGTCGACAGGGACATTGTCGATCGTCAGATAGCTTTCCGCGGACGCGGCGCCGGCACCGAGCCACATCGCCGTTGCGGCAAGAATTCCGAAAGTCCGGCGGGCTCTAACCGTTGCAAAGCAGTTCATGTTCGCTCATCAATGCCGACCGATACGCGCCAATTCGAGGCTGCGCGACCATATCTCAGCAAGGGCGAGGACGCCATAACCACTCCAACCAACCAGCATATCGGAGCCTATAAAGCCGCCGGGGTCGACATCGATGCCGGCAACGCGCTGGTCAGGGCGATCGCGCCGCTGGCAAAGGCGACGGCGCGCGCGGGAACGACGGCTTCGCTCGGCGGCTTCGGTGCGCTGTTCGACCTGAAGGCCGCCGGATACAGCGACCCGATCCTGGTCGCCAGCACCGACGGGGTCGGCACAAAGCTGAAAATCGCCATCGACACGGGCCTCCACGACACCATCGGGATCGATCTGGTCGCCATGAGCGTCAACGACCTGATCGTCCAGGGCGCCGAGCCCCTGTTCTTCCTCGACTATTTCGCGACCGGAAGGCTGGATGTCGAGACCGGCCGCCGGGTGATCGCGGGCGTCGCCAAGGGCTGCGAGATCGCCGGCTGTTCGTTGATCGGCGGCGAGACCGCGGAGATGCCCGGCATGTATGCCGACGGCGACTATGACCTTGCCGGCTTTGCCGTCGGTGCGGTCGAGCGCGGACAGGCGATAGACGGCACCACCATCGTCGAGGGCGACGTCGTCATCGGCCTCCCCTCCAGCGGCGTGCATTCAAACGGCTATTCGCTCGTGCGCAAGCTGGTCGAGACCTCCGGCGTCGCCTGGACGGCCCCCGCGCCGTTCGATTCGGCGAAGACCCTGGGCGAGGCGCTGCTGGCGCCCACCATCATCTATGTCCAGCCGACCATGAAGCTGGTCAAAGCAGGAATCGCCAAGGGTTTCGCCCACATCACCGGTGGCGGCCTGACCGAGAATATTCCGCGCGTCCTGCCCGCCGGTCTCGGCGTCGCGCTGGATGCCGAGAAATGGCCGCTGCTGCCGGTCTTCCGCTGGATGGCGGGTGTCGGCGGATTGCCCAATGCCGAACTGGCGCGGACCTTCAATTGCGGCATCGGCATGATCGCCGTCGTCTCGGCTGACAAGGCGGCGCAGGCGCTCGCGCTGCTGGACGGCACGGATGGGCGCGTCATCGGCCACGTCGTCGCCGAAGCCGGCGAAGAGCGCGTGCGGATCGCGAACGCCGCAACCGCGTGGGCCCCGTGAAGCTCAAGCTCGGCGTCCTGATCTCCGGGCGCGGCAGCAACCTCCAGGCGCTGATCGATGCGGCGGCCGACCCGGCCTACCCGGCCGAGATCGCGCTCGTGATCTCCAATCGCGCCGACGCCGGCGGCCTGGACCGGGCCAAGGCCGCTTGCATCCCGACCAAGGTCATTCCGCACACGGAATACGCAACGCGCGAGGATTTCGATTCGGCCCTGACCGCGACCTTGCGCGCGGCGGATGTCGGATTGGTCTGCCTCGCCGGATTCATGCGCCTGCTGACCGCCGGGTTTGCCGAGGATTGGCACGACAGGCTGATCAACATCCACCCGTCGCTGCTGCCGTCCTTCAAGGGACTGAACTCGCACGCGCAGGCGCTCGCGGCCGGCGTCCGTTTCTCGGGCTGCACGGTGCATTTCGTGCGACCGGAGATGGATGCCGGGCCAATCATCCTGCAGGCGGCCGTGCCGGTGCATGACGGCGACGACGAAGATGCGCTGGCGGCGCGCATCCTGACTGCCGAGCATCGCTGCTATCCGCTGGCGGTCAAACTGATCGCGGAAGGCCGTATCCGGGTGGTGGACGAATTGGTCCGGATCGTCGAGGGGCAATTCCTGCCGGATCCGGCGATCAATCCGATCGGCTAAAGCGACGCAGAACCGGCGAGGCGCAATCTACGGACTTGATGACTACCCGCCATCATGCCTAATAAATTGAAATTCGTTTCCGAGGAAAAACTATGAGCAGCCCGGCCAATACCGAAGAATTCAGCGACCTCGCATCCCACAAGCGCATGTGGGCCGGTTTCACGCACCTGCTGGTGCGCAGCATCATCGGCCTTGTCGTGCTGGTTATATTTCTGGCCTGGGTCACCGGGATCTTTTAAGACCCCGGCGTCCTAAGCGGCGCGTCAGCCGACGATATCGGACTGCGCGAAGAAGAAAGCGATCTCGTTAGCGGCGTTCTCGAGGCTGTCCGAACCGTGGACGGAGTTCGCTTCGATCGATTCGGCGAATTCCTTGCGGATCGTGCCGGCCGCGGCGTTGGCCGGGTTGGTCGCACCCATGACGTCGCGGTTGCGGGCGACGGCGTTCTCGCCTTCCAGCACCTGAACGACGACCGGGCCGGAAATCATGAAGGACACCAGTTCGCCATAGAACGGGCGCTCGGCATGGACGGCGTAGAACGCCTTGGCCTGGGCTTCGGTCAGCTGCACGCGCTTCTGCGCGACAATCCGCAAGCCAGCCTCTTCGAGCTTCTTGTTGATCGCCCCGGTCAGGTTGCGCCGCGTCGCATCGGGCTTAATGATCGAGAAGGTACGTTCGACAGACATGCTGCTCTCTTGCGTTGACGGAATGGGGATCGATGAGTCGCGCGCCTTATAGCGACCGCCCCCTCAGCCGTCCACCCTGGGGCGCCTTGACGTGACCTCGCGGAGCCAATCCGCGCGTGTCGGGTTCATTCCTTGTTCGCC
>DATJHU010000063.1:0-32107 GCA_035493715.1 Alphaproteobacteria bacterium
CGATCCTGTTCGTGCCGCCGCTGCTCGCGGTGTTCTTCTTTTTGCGCTTCTGGACGGTTCGCACCGTCACCGCGTGCCCGGCGGGTGGGCGCCTCGGCTTCCGCGCGCACGCGCCGCCCGCCTGACTCCGAAGCTTGCTTCCATCAGCTGAGAGTGCCTGCCGGCCCCTATGCGGCGACCTCTCTATGATCGATCCGCGCCCGTGGAGTCTGTTTATGCCAAGGCATCTTTTCCGTCTGTCACTCATGGCCGGTGTTTGCGCATCGCTGGGCGGTCCTGCGCTCGCGCAATCCTCTGCCTCCGATCCCGCCGCGCCTGAGGAAATCGTCGTCACCGCCAAGCGGCTTGACACAAAGCGCGACGACATCGCGCCCAGCCTGGGCGCCAGCGACTACGTCATCGACAGCAAGGCGATCGCCAACCAACCCCAGGGCGTCGACACGACGTTCAACCAGGTGCTGCTGCAGGCCCCCGGCGTGAGCCAAGACAGCTACGGCCAGCTCCATGTCCGCAACGAGCATGCCAACCTGCAATATCGGATCAATGGAATCATCCTGCCTGAGGGGATTTCAGGCTTCGGGCAATCGCTCGACCCCCGTTTTGCGGATTCGATCGACATCATCACGGGCACCTTGCCGGCGCAGTACGGCTATCGCACGTCGGGCATCGTCAACATCACGACCAAGAGCGGCGCCTTCGACGATGCCGCGACCGTCGACCTCTATGGCGGCAGCCACGACACATTCCAGCCGTCGGTGACGGCCAGCGGCTCATCCGGCGGCTTCAATTACTTCCTGTCGGGCAGCTATACGCGCAACGACCTGGGCGTGGAGAACCCGACCAGCTCGTCCGCGGCCATCCACGACCACACCGATCAGTGGCACGGTTTCGCCTATCTGTCGGACATATTGTCGTCCGACGCTCGTATCTCCGCGATGCTGGGCAGCACCGTCGAGTTCTTCGAGATTCCGAATAATCCGAATCAAGCGCCGGGTTTCATTGCGAACGGCGTGTCAAACTTTGATTCGGCTGATCTCAACCAGCGCCAGCGAGAGATCAACCATTTTGCCATCGTGGCGCTGCAGGTATCAGGCGACGCATTTGATTATCAGATCGCTCCGTTCACGCGCTATTCGGAGACGAAATTCACCCCCGACCCGTTGGGTGACCTCATTTTCAACGGCGTGGCCGACCGGTCGCAGCTGTCCAGCTGGTCGTCCGGCATCCAGGCCGATGCGAAATACACTGTGAACGACAGCCACACCCTGCGCGGCGGGCTGTTCTTTTCCGCCGACCGTACGATCTCGCAACTCACGTCGGACGTGTTCCTGGTCGACAACGCGGGAAACCAGCTGAACGACATCCCCGTGCGATTCTATCAGCAGAACGGGAAGACCGGCTATCAGTACGGCATCTATCTGCAGGACGAGTGGGCCCTCTCCGACGAGGTCACGCTCAATTTCGGCGGCCGCTTCGATATCGTGAACGCCTATACCAACGAGAACCAGATCAGCCCGCGCATCAACCTGGTCTGGAAGCCGGACGCGGACACCACCTTCCATATCGGCTATGCACGAAATTTCACCCCGCCGCCGCAGGAGCTGGTTGCCACCCAGGCGGTCCAACAGTTCAAAGGCACCACCAAGCAGTCCGAGGTGACCACCGACGACCCGGTGCGGGCCGAGCGTGAGCATTATTTCGATGCCGGTATCGTACGCACGATCATCCCCGGCCTCGATCTGGGGCTAGACGCCTACTACAAAGTGAAACGCAACCTGCTCGATGATGGGCAGTTCGGCGAATCGCTGATCGTGTCGCCGTTCAACTACCGCTTTGGCCGCGCCTACGGCATCGAACTGACCAGCTCCTATCACAACGGCCCGTTCGGCGCGTATGCCAACGTAGCCTACGGCCAGGAGAAGGCGAAGGACATCGTCTCCAGTCAGTTTTTCTTCAGCCAGGCTGAGCTTAACTATATCCAAGGGCATGCGATCTACACCGATCACAGCCAGACCTGGACGATTTCCGGCGGCGCGTCCTACGCGTTCTCCGACGCGATCGGGCAGCTTCGGACAAGCCTGGATTTGCTGTTCGGCAGCGGCTTGCGGCGGGATCCCGGCGGCGATGTGATCGAGCCGAACGGGGCAAAGCTGCCGAGCTATACGCAGGTCAATATCGGCATTGCCCAGGACATCGAGTCCGAGGGTGCTTTTGCGGGCACTACCGTGCGGTTCGATATCGTGAATCTGTTCGACGAGAGTTACGCGATACGGGATGGGACCGGCGTCGGCGTCGGCGCCCCGCAATTCGGCCCGCGACGGGCCTTTTATGCGGGCATGAGCAAAAGTTTCTAGGCGTTTCTAGTCTTTCAGTTGAGTCGGGCTGGGATTAAGCTTGACGTTGAACGAGGGGGTTTCGAATGAACGACGCGTCAACCGTTGCACTGCCCAAGGGCATTGCCGTTTCCGACTCGGATCAGAGCGCAGGCCTGACCGAGACCCGCCGTAAGGTTCTGGATCTGGTGGTCAAAGCAGGGCAGCCCGTCGGCGCCTACCGCCTGCTCGAAGCGATGCAGGACAAGGGCAACCGCGTGATGCCGCCGACCGTCTATCGCGCGCTCAGCTTCCTGCAGGGCAAGGGGCTGGTCCACCGGATCGAATCGCTGAATGCGTTCGTTGCCTGCACGCGCCACGATCACGAACATATCCACAATGGGCAGTTCCTGATCTGCTCCAGCTGTGGCCGCAGCGACGAGCTGGACGACGAGGCGGTTTCGGAACGTTTGCGGGAATGCGCCGATGCGCATGGCTTCCGTCTCAGCCACCAGACGATCGAGCTGCGCGGCCTTTGCGCCGACTGCGCGAAGAAGTAGCCGCCCGGTATAGGCGTCGTGGTCAAGGCATCCTGCCACTGCGGCGCCGTCCGCTTCGAAGTCCCCGAATTGCCGGCGGAGGTCGCGTCGTGCAACTGCTCGATCTGCCGGCGTCTGGGAACACTCTGGGCCTACTACCATCCGGACCAAGTTCGGTTCGATGACGCGCCGAATGCGACCGCCACCTACATTCAGGGCGATCGCATGCTGGCGCTGCATCATTGCCGGACCTGCGGATGTACGACCCACTGGGTGAGCATCGTGCCCGAATACGCCCACCGCATGGGGGTGAACGTTCGGCTGTTCGAGGCCGATATCGGCGCGCTTCCCATCAGGCTGAACGACGGCGCGTCCTACTGACGGTTCCTCGCGGTTTTAGTCGTTCTCGCGGCGTTCCATGAACGCAATTTCCTCAGGTGTCGATATCCGTCCGAGCGCCGCATTGCGCGCCGGAAACCGGCCGAAACGGTCGATAGTCGCCTTGTGCCCGATCGCATAGCGAAGATGCTCCGGCAGGGCGAGTTCCGTAAACAGCGCAACCGACCGTTCCTGTATCGCCGGCGTCTCGCTGTGCATGAACGGCATGTAGAGGAACAGGCGCCGCTCGGGCGGCATCTTTCCGTCCAGGCCGCGATCGACCGCATATTCCGCCAGGCCGAGGGCCATCGTGTCCGTGGCGAACGCTTCGGCCTTCTGCCGGTGGATATTGCGTGAGAACTGGTCGAGGACGATTACCGCCGCGAGGATCTCGTCTGCATCCGCCGTCGTTGGGTTCGGCGGACTGCGCTTCAGCGTTTCGTGCAGCGCACCGAACCGGGTGCGGATAGCCGCATCCAGCGCCGCCCCTCCGGCGAACCAGTTATCCGGCATCAGCTCTTCGAACCAGAAACGGATGACCGTCGCCGCCCAACCCGCCGTCATCGCGCCAGTTCAGCGACGATCCGGTCGGCGTGATAGATCTTGGCCAGCGCCTCGCGCAGCGCGCCGCTATTGACGGCGACGGCGCGGTTGACGACAGGGTCGAAACCGAAATCGCCGCCCAGCGACTGGATGTTGCCGTCGAAGATCAGACCGACGACCTCGGCGTTCTTGTTGATCACCGGCGAACCGGAATTGCCGCCGATGATGTCGTTGGTCGTGCAGAAGTTGAGCTTCTGATCCAGGTTGATCTTGTTCTTCGCGGCAAGCCAGCTCTCCGGCAGCTTGAACGGCTCAGCGCCGGTCGCGCGCGCGAATGCGCCGGCAATCGTGGTGAACGGCGTCACATGCCCGCCTTTCTGGTCGTAGCCTTTCACCGCGCCGTAGGATAGCCGCAGTGTGAAGGTCGCATCGGGATCGACGGAGGTGCCGTATTGCTTGAACCGAGCTTGGGCCAGCATGCCTGAGGCCTTGGTCAGCGGCGCGTCGACATTCTCTTCGAAGTCCTTGCGCACCGCGCGGGCGTCGCCATCGACCAGCCGGGCGAACTGGATCATCGGGTCCTTGGACGCGTTGATCGCTGCAGCGCCGCCCTCCAGCAGCTTCTGCCGGACGGACAGATCCTTGAGCGTGGTCTTCTCGACCAGTTCGGTGGCGAGCTCTGCCGGTGATTTGCTGCCCAGCAGCTTCTTCACCGTCGCGTCGTCCGGCCCCAGCAGGCGCTGGAGAACGGTCAGCGAGAAGCGCAGCGTCGTCTTGTCGAACTCCGGATAGATCGGGGCTTTCGACGTCAGCGTCTGCCTGATCGCCGGGAAGTTGGCGTCGGTATACTCGCGCAGCCGCTCGCCATCCGGCTTTGCGGACTCCGCCGCGTAACGGACGAGGTAACGGGCGGCGCGGAAGGATTCCGCGTCCAGTCCGCGGCCGGCCTCCAGCATGGCATAACGGTCGGCGATCAGCTTGGTGTGCTCCACAGCCGCCTTGATCGTGTCCCAGACGCCGCCGAATTCGGCCTTCATCTGCGGATCGCCGTCGATCTTGGCCTTCAGGACCGCTTCCTCGTCGTGCTTCGCCTTGATCAGCGCCGGGGCGGTCAGCGCCTCGAACTGGCCTTTCAGCGCCTTATAGGAATTCTCGGTGAAGAACAGCTTGCTGTCGGCGATGCGATGCTGTTCCGGCCCCTGTTGGCTGAACTGTTCGAGCACGCCGCGCAGTTCGGCGAGATAGAACAGGCGGTTGGGAATGCGGACGTCGCGGGCATATTCCAGCTCGGCGACAGTCTCCAGGCGCTCGGTCGAGCCCGGGTGGCCGGACACGAAGGTCAGATCACCGTCCTTGGCGTCTTCCTTTGCGAAGGGCAGGTAGTTGGCGCTGGAATCCAGCGGCTTTCCGTTGTCGTAGATGCGCACGAAGCTGACATCCAGGTCATAGCGCGGAAACTCGAAATTGTCCGGGTCGCCGCCGAAGAAGGCGATGGCGAACTCCGGCGCGAAGACCAGCCGCAGGTCCTGGTAGCGGCGGTATTTGTAAAGATTGTAGATGCCCCCGTGATAAAGATCGACGACGTCGCAGCGCAGCGTGTCGCCCTTGCCGCCGACGCATTCCTTGGCAATGTCGGCCTCGACCGCGCGCAGCGCGTCGGAATAGTCCTTGCCGTCCTTGCCCGCGATCGCCGCCTTCACGCGCACCGTCACGTCGGAGATCTGGACCAGCTGGTTGGCCTCCATGTCGGGGCACTTCACCTCGTCCTTGCTTTCCTTGGCATAGAAGCCGGTCTGCACGAAGTCGCGGTCCTTGGTCGACAGCTGCTCGATGCAGCTGTGGGCGCAATGGTGGTTGGTCATCACCAGCCCATCCTTCGACACCAGGCTGCCCGAGCAGCCCCGCGCCAGGCGGATCGACGACAGCTGCACATGGTCCAGCCATTTCTGGTCGGGCGCGAAGCCATAGGCCTGGCTGACCTTGCCGGCCGGGAAATTGTTGAAGGTCCACATGCCCTCGTCGGCCTGGGCAAGCGATGGCGCCAGCAGCAGCGTCGCGGCTGTTAGCGCGGGCGAAAGACGGAACAGAGATTTCAGCATGGAATCGGTCCGTTGAACGGGGTGTTGGATCGGCATAATTCAGACAACGCCCGGGGTTAGCGCATCGTCAGGCTGGGCACGTTCCAGGATCGGCCTCAACGGTCGACTGACCGCCCAAATGGCGACGCCGGCGGCAATCGGGATGGCGGCCGAGAGGATGAAGAAACTGCTCATCGACATCTTCTCCCACAAGCTGCCGACATACCCGGCAATGAAGTTGCCGATGGCATAGGACAGCAGCCACAGACCCATCATCATCGAGACGATCCGCGCCGGCGCCACCTTGGTGACCAGCGCCAGCCCGATCGGCGAAACGTAGAGTTCGCCGAGTGTATAGATCGCGTAGAAGGCCACCAGCCACCACAGATTGGCCTTGCCGTCGGCGCCCATCGTCGCAACCGGCAACAGCATGAACAGGAATGACAATCCTAGCAGGACGCAGCCGATCGCCATCTTGGTCGCGGTGCTGGGTTCGCGCCCGCGCCTTGCCTGGCGTGCCCACAGAGAGGTCACAAAGGGGGTCAGCGACAGGATAAAGACGCCGTTGATCGTCTGAAACCAGGTCGTAGGCACCGTGAAATCGAACATCGCTAGGTGGCGTTCGGTACTGACGTCCGCCCAGGTGTTCATTATATTGAACTGCAGGTACCAGGCCGCCCAGAAAAAGACATTCAGGAAGGCGAGCCCGACCAGCGCCCAGACCGCCTGCCATTCCTCGGCGCCGAAGGGCTTCTTTTCGGTCAGGCCTTCGCGCGTCTTGGTCAGCGCATCCTGCGGAAGTTCGCGCAGGCCGCGCAGATAGATCAGCAAACCGCCTGCGATCCCCACACCGGCGGCAATGAAGCCGTATCGCCACGCCACTTCTTCGCCTAGCGACCCGCAGATCAGCGGTCCCATGATGCCGCCGATATTGATGCCGACATAGAAGATCGAGAAGGCGCTGTCGCGTTTCAGATCGCCCGGCGCATACATATTGCCGACCTGGGTCGAGATATTCGGCTTGAACAGGCCGTTGCCGAGGAATACCAGCGGAAAGCCGACGAAGAACAGAGATTCCACGCTGAGCGCGAAATAACCCGCCGACAGGAAAATCGCGCCGACGAGGACGGCTTTGCGCTGCCCCAGGAATCGGTCGGCCACGATGCCGCCCAACAGTGGGGCGGCATAGGTCAAGAATCCGTAAATCCCATAAACCTGCGAAGCCATCGCCTGGGCGCTCAATGGTCCGAACACCGATTCCAGCCCGCGCTTGACCGGTGCATAGAGCAGCACATGTTCGGCGTGGCCCGGCTGGAACAGGTGGTTCTGCATGTACAGGACCAGGATCGCGACCATGCCGTAATAGGCGTAGCGCTCCCACAGCTCGGTCGAGAACAGATAGAACAGGCCGCGCGGATGGCCGAGAAAGGTATTGGTTTTTGCGGCCGGGTGGCCGGCGGCTTCGGTGGTCATGAAGCGTTTCCTAACGATAGATCAGTTCGTCATGCCCTTCTTCAGCCAGGTACTGACAGAGGGCAGCAGCCGGGTGCGGAAGTCAGACTTGAAGGAGATATCCTCGACGGCTTTGCCGGCGTCATGCTTGGCGCCGGAGGAGATGTTGCTGTCGGGCAGCTTGCGCAATTCCTCGCCGATCGCCGGATCCGTCGACGCGCCGGCGATACCGGGCAGCAGCTCGCTGGCCTGCTGCGCCGTCAGCTTGTCGACGACCACCTTGCGCTTCGGCAGGAACAGCTTCCAGACGAGCTCTGGATTTTCGCAGGCAACGGCCGCCGCGCCGATATAACGGTTGACACGCCCTGCGCTGATTTCGTCGGTTCCGGCGATGGCCACGGTCTCGGCGATCAGCGCCGGATCGTGTGCCCCGGCCAGGGCATAGTAATAGCGCAGGCGGGTTTCCGTGCTCGTCGCCTCCCGGCCCAGCCGGTGCAGCGCGTCATAGGTCTTCTTGTCGGCGGTGTAGCCGACCACTGTGAGTACTGCGTCCTGCAGGCTGGGCGGCAAGGTCGCCGGATCGGCCAGGAACGACGCGAACCGTATCTTGGCCTCTGCGACGACCGCGGGATCGCCGAAGCGCCCCAGCGTGCGGATCAGGCTGCCGCGCAGTAGGACGACATCCGGCGTGTCCTCCGGCTTCTCGTTCCAGCCGACGCGCTCCAGCACGGGCGCGAGCAGGCCCCTGGCATAGGTGCGATAGGCCGGCTGGTCGGGCGAGCCGCGCTCCAGATCGTCGATCTCGCGAAGCGATTGCAGGACCTGCGTCCACACCGCAAGCTCGGTTTCGCCGCTCAGCTGTCTGGTCAGGTCCAGGAACTTGTCGGGCGTCTCGCGGCCGGCCTGGGCCATCGCCCAGACGTCGCCCAGCAGGTTGACCCGGTCGGCCGCGGCCAGCGTCTTGTACGCCGCCGCCAGCGCCTTCAAGTCCGGCTCCGCATATTGCGTCCGGTAATAGGCGCTGTCTCCCATATTCGCCTTCACCGGCTTGTCGCAGCCGGCGAATTTGACCGTTTGCGGCTTGGCATCCAGCAGCAGGGACTGGGTTGCCTCCTCGCCGGGGCGGCCAAGGATCACCGGTATGCGCCAGGTCAGCTTCTTCGCGGACGGATCGTGGATGGCGAAGCGGTCCTGCGTCAGCGTCGCCACGGTCTGGCCGTTCAGGCAGACGGTCGAGACCTTGACCAGCGGAATGCCCGGTTGTTCGGTGAAGGCGGCGGCGATATCCGCCACCGGCTTTCCCGACGCGGCGCCCAGCGCGGCCCACAAATCGGCCGTCGTGGAGTTTGAATAGGCGTGCGCCGCCATGTAATGACGCATGCCGTCGCGGAAGGTCGCCTCGCCCAGATAATTCTCGATCATCCGGATGAAGGCCTGGCCCTTCAGATAGGTGATGTGGTCGAAGGCGGAGTCGGCCTCGCTTTCATCCTTGATCGTCTGCTGGATCGGATGGGTTGTGCTGCGCGCATCTTCCCCCATCGCGGCCTCGGTATCGGCATGGGCTCGCAGCCAGACCTTCCAGGTGGGATTGAAATGGTCGCTCGCCTTGGTTTCCATCCACGAGGCGAAGCCCTCGTTCAGCCAGATATTGTCCCACCACGCCATGGTCACCAGGTCGCCCGACCATTGGTGCGCCATCTCATGGGCAATCACGGCATAGATCGCCTGCTTGGTGCCTTCCGACGAGGTCTTGGGATCGAACAGCAACGCGCTGTCGATATAGGTGATGCCGCCCCAGTTCTCCATCGCGCCCGCCGCGAAATTGCCGGGTACGGCGATCAGGTCCAGCTTGGGCAGCGGGTATTTCACCCCGAAATAGTCATTGTAGTACGGCAGGATCTGCGAGGCGACGGTCAGGCCGTAACGGCCCTGCTCGCCTTTGCCTGCGACCGCGTCGACGCCGATATCGGTATCCGCGACCGTCTGCGCGATCCGATCCAGCTCGCCGGCGGTCAGCACCAGGAGGTAGGTCGACATCCGCGGTGTTGTGGCGAAGGTCACCGTCTTCTCGTTGGGACCGGCCGGCGTTTCCTTCAGGACCGGCGTGTTCGAGATGGCGCGGTAGCTCGCCGGAACCGTGACGGTCAGCGAGAAGGTCGCCTTGAAGGCGGGCTCGTCCCAGCCCGGGAACATGCGGCGCGCGTCCGTCGCTTCGAACTGCGTCACCAGCATGCGCTTCTTCGCGCCATTAACGTCATAGTCGTTGTAATAGATGCCCGCCGGCTGTGCCGTGATCGGCCCGCGATAGTGCATCTCGAGCGTGTGCTTGCCGGCGGCGAGCTGGCGCGGGAAGTGCAGCGTCGCGGTCTGTGTCTCGTCGTCCTGTGTGACGGTCGCGAGCGGCTCGTCCTCGCTCTTGATGCCGACTTCGGTGAACTTCAGCCCGTTGACGTTCAGCGTTACTTCGGCGGTCGGCTGCGCGACATCGATGTCGATCTCTTCCTTTCCGGTGAAGGTCAGCTTGTCGAGATCGGGATCGATCGCGATGCGATAGGCGGAGGGAACGACGGTCTTGGGGAGCTTTCCGGGCGTGGCGGCGAAATCGAACGGCTTCTCAGCCTGGGCTACGCCGGCAATCGCCAACATGGCCGCGCCGCACAACCAAAACGATCGCAATCCCAAAATCGCATGCTCCTGCCGCACCCTCGCGGGCGAAGCGACGGTTATACGCCAGGATCATAGCTGTCATGCAAGTGCACATTTCGCATGGGCCACGCAGGGCCCGCTTAGCAGTTGTGCAATCCCAGCGTGCCTCGGCCGTCCGGGCCGATACAGACGCCCGACCCCAGTATGTCGTAGTTGAGGATCGGAGGCGTGTCCTGGAATCGCGCGGCATCCTTCAGGAATTGCGCCCGCCCGAGGATGATTGTGTTGGCATTCATCCGTGGCGTGTGTTCGCGTTTCACCGCGTCACGTTTCCACAAATCCGGGATCGCCTTCAGCGCGCAGGTGTCGCCGTCGCAAGGGGGACCGGGCGGGGCTTCCGGGGGGATCTCGGCCCGCGGGGCGATTTCCGCCCAGACATGCGGCTGCTCCGGGGCAGAGGCGGCCGCCGGTGGCGAAAGCGCCAGGCAGGCTGCAATCGCGATATGCCGAACAGGTCTGTTCATGGCGCTCCGATCCTGCGCGTCTCCGGTTCGTGCGGCAAGCAGCACTTGCCCAGGCCCGTCCCGGCAGGCATGACGGCGCGATGCCTGCCTTCAAGGAGCCCCTCCCCATCGACGACGCGCTGCCTGGCTTGCTGGCGGCGCTCGCGGCGGGGCCTTTCGCCGTGCTGGTTGCGCCGCCGGGCGCCGGCAAGACGACACGGGTGCCGTTGGCACTGCTGGACGCGCTTTGGCGTGGCGCCGGCAAGATCATCCTGCTCGAACCCCGCCGTCTCGCGGCGCGCGCCGCCGCCCGGCGCATGGCGGATTCGCTGGGCGAACAGGTCGGGGAGACGGTCGGCTATCGTGTTCGTCTCGATTCGAAGGTTTCGAAGAAAACACGCATCGAGGTTGTGACCGAAGGTGTGTTTACCCGGCAGATCCTGGCCGATCCGGAACTGTCCGGCATCGCTGCCGTGCTGTTCGACGAGTTCCACGAGCGCAGCCTGGATGGCGATCTCGGCTTGGCGCTCGCGATCGACGCCGGAGCCTTGCGCGACGACCTCCGGTTGCTCGTGATGTCTGCGACGATCGACGGTGCCCGCGTCGCCAGGTTGCTGGACGGCGCGCCGGTGATCGAAAGCCAGGGCCGGGCCTTCCCGGTCGAGACCCGCCATATCGAGCGCGACCCGGTCAAGCGGCTCGAGGATCAGGTTGCGGCGGTGACGCTGGAGGCGATGCGAACCGATCCCGGTTCCGCGCTGGTGTTCCTGCCCGGCCAGGGCGAGATCGGGCGGACGGCCGAACGCCTGGCCGAGCGCGTGCCGTCCGATGTCATCGTCGCGCCGCTCTACGGCCAGCTGACCCCTGCGGAGCAGGACCGCGCGGTGCAGCCGGCGCCGCCCGGCAAGCGTAAGATCGTGCTGGCGACCTCGATCGCGGAAACCTCGCTCACGATTCAGGGCGTCCGGATCGTCGTCGATTCCGGCTATCGCCGCATTCCGGCCTACGAGCCGGCGACCGGGCTGACCACACTGGAAACCGTCCGCGTGTCGCGCGCCGGGGCCGATCAGCGCCGCGGCCGGGCGGGCCGCACCGAACCCGGCATCTGCTACCGGCTGTGGAGCGAGGGGCAGACCGCGGCGCTCGCCCAGTTCGACAAGCCGGAGATATTGGACGCCGACCTTGCTGGCCTGGCGCTCGACCTGGCCGCCTGGGGCATCGCCGATCCGGGGCAGCTCAGATTTCTGGACCCGCCGCCGAAGCCGGCCTGGGCAGAGGCGGTCGGGTTGCTCACGAATCTCGAAGCGTTGGACAGCGACAGACGTATCACCGCCGAGGGCAGGGCGCTGGCGCGCTTGCCGCTGCATCCGCGCCTCGCGCATATGGTTCACCGCGCCGGGGTAGAGGGCGACGCGCTGATCGCCGCCTATCTCACGGTGCTTCTGACCGAACGTGGGCTGGGCGGGCAATCGAACGATCTGGGCCACCGCCTGTCGGGCTTCCTGTCGGATCGGTCGAAACGCGCGGACGAGGCGCGCGGGCTCGCGCGGCGCTGGGCGTCGCTGGCCGAGGGTGCGCTTGGCGACGGGTGGTCGGGCGATCTCGGCCGCCATCTGGCCCGCGCCTATCCGGACCGCGTTGCGCAGGCCGCGGGCGCACGCGGCCGATTCCGGCTGGCCAACGGGCGGGCTGCGAGCGTTGAGGAAGGGGACGCGCTGGCGAACGCGCCCTATCTGGTCGTCGCCGATATCGTCGGCGCCGCCGCGACCGGCCGCATCCGAGCCGCCGCACGGATCGACCGCGAGACGATCGAAGAGCTATTCGCCGGTGCGATCGTCACCGAAACCGCAATGGCGTTCGATGCCGCGTCTCGCAGCATTCGGGCGCGCAGGGTCCGCCGGCTGGGCGAGTTGCGGCTTGGCGACGATCCTGTCGCGGTGGACGATACCGAGCGCGCGGCGGAGATGCTGGCGGACGGTATCGGGCGGGTCGGTATCGATGCCCTGCCCTGGTCGGCCGAGCAGAAGGCGCAGCGGGCGAGAGCGACATACCTGTCGCGCGCGATCGGCAGCGACTGGCCGGACCTGTCGGACGCGGCCCTGGCACGCGCTCCGCGCGGTTGGCTGGCGCCCTATATCACCGGACGCACGTCGCTGACGGCGATCACAACTGAGGATCTGGCCGCGGCGCTCGACGCGCTGCTGCCCTGGAGCAAGCGGTCCGAGATCGACCGGCTGCTACCGTCGCATTTCGATGCGCCGTCGGGGTCGCGCGCGCCCATCGACTACGAGGCGGAAAACGGACCGGTGCTGGAAATCCGTGTCCAGGAGCTGTTCGGCCTGGACCGTCATCCCAGCGTCGCCGCAGGGAAGGTGCCGCTGCTGCTGGTGCTGCTGTCGCCAGCGCACCGCCCGATCCAGATGACACGCGATCTGCCTGCTTTCTGGCGTGGCTCGTGGAAAGATGTGGCGAAGGACCTGAAGGGCCGCTATCCGCGCCATTATTGGCCGGAAGATCCGCTATCCGCGCAGGCGACGAACCGCGCCAAGCCGCGCGGCACATGAGGGTGTTAATCAATCCGTAACCGGATGCAATCGTAAGCATGTGAAACTACGGTGATTTTGTGTTACCGGTCCGTCCGGGCGCTGTACCCATCGAGGGATTTGAACGATGAAAATTGCGACTGCGATTTCGGTTCTGGGCATCGCCCTCGGTGCGGTCGGGCCTGCGTCCGCGGTGACCGTCAGGTCCGGCACCGTGAACGGGATCGCCGCCGATATCTGGAGCTGGACCGATTCCGCCGGCATGCCGCGGACGGTTGCACTCAAGAAGGAGGGCGCAGGCAACAGCGGCCATGGCGGCTATGCTATCCAGATGACCTATTTCGGCACGACTGCGGCCGGTAAGCCGCTCAAGGTCGTCGTCAATGCCGAGAGCGGCGGGGATGGCGGCTTCGGGTATTTCGTGTCGCACGAGCGTTATCGCCTCTTCACCGACAAGCAATACGACACCATCGCGTCGCGCATCTTCCACAAGGACGATTCGCCGCTTGGGCTTGGCTTCAAGGCCACGATATCCAAGCCCGCAACGCCGGCGGGTGTCGGCGCAGAGCGCGTTACGATCCAATATGGCCATTACGGTACTGTCGCGCCGGACCCGGTTAATCCCGATACCGGCGACGATTCGACGCCGCTGTCGCTGACCGCATCGAACTATGCGTTCTATCCCATGCCTGTCGCGACGACATGGGTCTTTCAGGATGGGTTGGATTACCCGCGGATCGACGTGTCGATCGATCTATCGCAGGTCGTGCCGCCCGGCGGCGCGACGCCCAAGGCGGACCTCGTCAGCTTCGACGTGCGCGGCCCCTACGGTGTCATGGTTTTCGACAATGGCGCCGATGGGATCGTCAGGTCGGTAGCCTGGGGCGACCAGGAATTTTCCTTTGCGCCGACCAAGGTCCCGGTGACCCGGAACAGCGGGTGGAACTGGAAGCTCAGAAATACCGGCGCGCGATATCAGGCCTTGTACGCCGGCCGCTATGAGATGGGGCTCTACGAACCGCGGCGCGCGACTACCAGTCCGTTGGTCGACGGTTATGCGCCGGAGCGCGGTTTTACCAGCACCGCCTTCGCCGCCAGCGACGGTACGAGTTACAGCTCGTGCGGTGACCAGCAAGTCCTGCCCTCTGACGGCACCTGGCCTTACCAGTCGGTCCAATACAGCCTGCCGTGCGGCTCCGCGGGCGATCTCAACACGCCCACCGATGGGAAGAAGATCGCCTGGGGCTCGACCGCCTATTTCGGCACCAGCCTGACGAATGTTTACAACGGCCAAAAATCTTTTCCTTTCAAGGGATTCCCCGCCAACCACAAGATCGCCTACAGCGTCTGCCTGGTCCTGGGTCAGACCGACAATGGGGTGCTGACCAAGACGGCGGCGGCCGCCTACGCGAAGCCGAATCCGGTCTCGGAATGCGCAACGCAGGCGGTGCACTGATTTATGGCTTAACTTTCGCGGCGGCCGCTGACTGGCCGGCTTCGCAGGCATCCGGCACCACCGCATCGGCCTTGGCCTCGCCGCCGGCATATTTGGCCAATGCTGCAAGCGCCTGTTTGTAGGCGTCGTTCTGTTGCTGTGCGATGCAGTTCGCCTTACGCCGATCGAGCCGCGGTGGCAGCTTGTCGTGCTCGGAAATGTAGCGACGAATTTCGTTGCCGCCCTTCGCCTCGGCGCCCGCGGCCCAGGCGGTAAAATCGCTCTTTGCGTCTTTGGTGAAGGGGCAGTGCTGAACTTTATCCATCAGCGCCTTGCGATAGAGCTTGCCGTTCGTGCTGTCGCCACACACATCGAAGCCGTAGAACGATCCTTGGAACGCCGCCTGGAACCTGCTCGTGTCGGTCAGCCTGTCCGCTGCCGATGCGGTGACGGGAATGGAAAGGGCGGCAAGCAGAAAGAGTACGAGGCGCATTCAATGTCCTTCTCCGGCGGGCGCCGTCGCGGCGCCCCACTTAGAGACCGCGCAGGATGGTCGACCCTGACCGCCTTGAACAGGGTTTTTCCATCCGACGTCGAGGGTGAACCTACGCTCGACGATTTCGCCGAAATCGCCGAGGCGGCGCTGACCGAGATCCCGCCCGAATTCAAACGCCAGATCGAAGGCGTCGCCTTGCGCATTGACGATCTGCCGGATGGGGGGACGCTCAGGCAGATGCGCATTCCCCATCCGCTCGGGCTCCTCGGTCTCTATCGCGGACTGCCGGTCGGCTTCAAGCAGGCGGGCGGGGTCGTGCGCGACGTCGACATGATCTTCCTCTACCGCCAGCCGATCCTCGCCTTCTGGCGCTCGCGCGGCGGCCGGCTGCAGGACGTTATCCGCCATGTGCTGGTGCATGAAATCGGCCACCATTTCGGTCTGTCGGACGACGATATGGAGCGGATCGAGGAAGAGGCGGACTAGTGTCGCCTCACTTCATGTTGAAGCTGTCGGCCTCGACACAGGCGATTCCGTCAAGTTTCCAGTGTCCCTCCGATAACACCAATCGGTAGGTGGCGTCGGACTTCTGATTGGGCCACGCATAACGAATCTCGGCGGTGGAATCGGTTTCTTTCACGGTCTCGTAGACATAGGAATCGTTGGTGTCCTGCGCGCAATTGATCGGCAGATAGTCCAAGCCGCAGGTCTCATCCTTCATATAATGGCCGCCGCATTCCTGCCGGACGATTGCCTTTTCCCTATCGGCGATCGCCGACAGCAATGCCTTGGTCAAAAGCGTCGTGTAGTCCACCGTTTTCTTGAAATCGGGCTTGCCGCGCCCATCGAACAGATTGTCCAATTGGTCGTCGTCGTCGCCCGCGGTCTTGAGGATCGCGTCCAACGCATGCTCCGCTGGGGAGTTGGGCGCATGAAGGGGTTGATTGGCGCGGCTGCCGGCCGCGAGCAGGCTGCCCGCCAGCACGGCGCAGCCCAGCACGGCGCAACTTTGCAACTTCACCTTCAATCTCCTCGTACTCCGCCCCGAAGCAGCGCCCGCTCGCGCAGCAGGAAGAACAGCGGCACCGGGAGCGCGCCCCGGCAGCGGGATCGTTAGCGGCGCCCAGATCCAGGTTTAGCGCGCCTAGAAAATCTGGAGCAGCGTTAGCGGCACGGCGGCCTTCACCCCAGTCTCGCCTTCATCTCGCCAACCCATTCCATCAGCCGGTCCACATCCTTCGGCGATTGGCAGAAGCTGATGACCAGCGGGGTCACAGTCGTCGCGCCGGCCTTGGCCCATGCTAGGCCTTGCTCGGTCGCGGCGGCGAAATCGACGCTGCCGTCGGCCTTGCGCTGCGGGGCGAACTGGATCTCGATCTCCAGGCTGTCCGGATCACGGCCATGCGCGGCGACGATGCGTTTAAGGGCGGTCACGCGCTCGGCGAACTCGCCGAGCCCGGCGGGGTTCACCGCCCAGCCGTCGGCGACCCGGGCAATGCGCTCGAAATTGCGGTCGGTCGGGGAGAAGCCCAGCAGCAGCGGCAGCTTGGCGCCCTGGATCGGATACGGCAGGGAATGGAAATCGTCGAAATTGATGTGCTTACCGTGGAAGGACGACGGCGCGCCGCCCCAGAGCGCCCGGCAGGCCAGCACGAGCTCTTCCAGATAGCCGAAGCGCCCCTCGAAGAAGATGTTGTTGGCGTCGAATTCCGCCTTCTGCCAGCCGACGCCCAGGCACATCGTTACGCGTCCGCCGGAGATCACGTCGAGGCTGGCGAGCTGCTTGGCCAGCAGCAGCGGCGGCCGCAGCGGCGCGACCAGGACGAAGCAGGACAGACGGGCGCGCGTGGTTACCGCGGCGACGGCCGACAGGAACGACATCGGCTCGATCCAGGGCTGCTCAAGGCCGTATGGGAACCCGTGCGTGCGCCGCCGGTCGGCATGGACCTCGGCGTTGAAGCCCAGATGGTCGCAGGTGCTGATCAGGTCGACGCCCTGCGCGTCAGCTTTATGTGCCAGTTCCAGGACCGGACCGAGCTGCCCGTCGAACAGACCCTCGGCGCCCATGAAATTCAGACCGACCTTCACCCTTGCCTCCCGATAGATTGATGCGCCCGGTTTAGCAGGCGGCGGTGTGAGATGGGTAGGGCACAGCGAAGACTTTCGTCCGGATTAATGAATTCACTGCGCTCTTCTCAACCCAGATGGGCGGTCGTTGATCACGCCGACCACAATTGTCGTTCGTCTATGGCGGCCTGCGGTTCGTCGAAAGATGTTTGGACTTGGGCGAAACAAACGGATTAACGTCCGCCTTTCGCCTTTCTTCCCCTAAGGCCTCCAAGGATGTTCCCCACCATGCAATCGTGCGTTTCCCGCCTGCTGGCAGGCGCGGCCGTGGCCCTGTTCTGTGCCGTTCCCGCTTTCGCCGACCCCGCGCGGATGTCCAAGCCCCTGGATCCGGCCAATTTCGACAAGACCATCAATGCCTGCCAGGACTTCTATAAGTTCGCGACCGGCGGGTGGACCGCCAGCCACCCGATCCCTGCGCATCTGTCGCGCTGGGGAACCTTCGACGAATTGTCGGAAAAGAACCTCGCCAACATGCATGAGCTGTTGGACAAGCTTGCCGCCAGGCCGGACAAGAGCGATCCGGATTTCGTGCGGGTCGCCAACTACTACAAGTCCTGCATGGATGAGGACCGCATCGAGAAGGAAGGCGACGCCTGGCTGCAGGCTCAGTTGAAGCCGATCGACGCGCTGTCCGACCGCGCCGCTGTCATCGCCGCCATTCCGAGGCTGCAGGCCGTCGGCGTTTCCGTGTTCTTCAATTTCGGCCCGACGCCGGACGGCAAGAACAGCGACTATGAGAATGCCGGCATCGGCCAGGGCGGCCTGTCGCTGCCCAATAAAGAATATTATACGCGAGACGACGACAAGGCGAAGATGATCCGGCAGAAGCTGGTGGAGCACATCGCCAAGATGTTCGTGCTGTCCGGCGAGGAGCAGGCGAAAGCCGAGGCCGACGCCAAGGCGGTCTTCGATATCGAGATGAAGCTGGCCCTGTCGTCACGGACAATGGAAGAGCTTCGCGATCCGCTGAAGAACTACAATCCGATGTCGGTGGCCGACCTGCAAAAGCTGTCGCCCGACTTCGACTGGAAAGGCTTCATGAAGGCGATCGACGCGCCGTCGGTCGATAAGGTCGATGTCGGCCAACCCGATTTCGTGAAGGGGCTGGGCCCGGTTCTGGCGACGGCCGATGTCGGCGCGCTGAAGGCTTACCTGCGCTGGAACGTGATCGCCTCCGGCGGCAACGCGCTGCCGAAGCGCTATATCGACGAGCAGTTCGAGTTCACCAAGCTGCTGACCGGCGCTAAGGAGTTGCGCCCGCGCTGGCAGCGTTGCGTCCGCTCGGTGAAGGGCGCGATGCCCGATGCCGTGGGCAAGCTGTTTGTGAAGAACTTCGTGCCCGCCGGCACCAAGGAGCGGATGCTGGCGATGGTCAAGAACCTGCGTGGCACGCTGCGCGAGGATATCCAGGAACTGGATTGGATGAGCGCGGAGACCAAGAAGAAGGCGACCGAAAAGCTCGACAAGATGACCGAGCACATCGCCTATCCGGACAAGCCGATCGACTATTCGGCGCTGAAGATCGCCGACAACGAACTGTTCGGCGACGTCACGCTCGCCTCCGACAAGTTCGAGACGCATCGCAACCTGAAGAAGATCGCCAAGCCGACCGACCATAACGAGTGGCACATGTCGGCGATGGAGACGAACGCCTATTACGAGCCCACGGACAACAGCATCACCTTCCCGGCCGGCATCCTGTTCGCGCCGTTCTTCGATGTGAATGCGGACGACGCGGTGAATTACGGCGGCATCGGCGTGGTTATCGGCCACGAGATGACGCACGGCTTCGACGACGAGGGGCGCAATTTCGACGCCAAGGGCAACCTGACCGACTGGTGGACGAAGGAAGACGCCGACAAGTTCGCGGCGCGCGGCAAGTGCATCGCGGACGAGTATTCGGCCTTCATTGCCGTGGACGACGTGCATGAGAACGGCAAGGTCGAGGAGGGCGAGGCCATCGCCGATCTGGGCGGCACCGTCATCGCGCATCGCGCCTTCCTGAAAACACCAGAGTCCAAGGCCGGCAAGCCGATCGACGGGCTGACGCCGGACCAGCGTTTCTATGCGGCGTTCGCCCAGATTTGGGCCGGAAACATCCGTCCGGAGGAAGCGCGCAACCGGGCATTGTCCGATCCGCACCCACTGGCGAATTTCCGGACGATCGGCACGGTGGGCAACATTCCGGAGTTCGCCAAGGCCTATCAGTGCAAACCGGGCGACGCGATGGTCCGCAAGGACCTCTGCAAGATCTGGTAAGGGGCTAAACGGAGCAATCGTAGCCGAACGACGAGGCGTCCTCACCGCACGCCTCGTCGATCCGGCGGCGCTGATCTTGCGGCAGTTCGCGCCAGCGGCCGGATGAAAGCTTTCCGATGTGCCCGCGATGAATTTGTGTTGTCGGGCACCAGGCGTCGGCCGGGTTGTCACTGCCGCTCATCAGCCCCGGCACCGAATCCAGATTGGCGGCATAGTCCCTGACCGACGCGGCCGAATATCTGCGGCCGATGTCCGCCAGCGTCTCCGGTGGCAGGCGTAGTCCCAGAACCCGCGCCAATCCCGGTACGGTACGTTCGCTGCTGGTGAATCCATCCTCATAGCGGAACACGACCGTCTCCTGCAGCGCACGCAGCTTCTCGCAGAAAGAGAGGGAGAGGGCGACGCGCTGGACCGAGTAGTCGAACGCGTAGCCGAAGCGTTCCATGTCGGAGCAGACGCAATCTCCCGGGTGCCGGACCGATATCACCGGTTGCAGCATGCCGCGCTCGGCCTGTGGGGTCAGCGCCCGGATGCCCCAGTGGCTTTTCAGCACCAGCCGCGGGTGCATCGCGAACAGCGGGTTCCATTCGTCGGAATATGTGGCGGTCGCCGGTCGGTTCTGACCGGCGGACAGCATTTCGCGCAGCACGTTGTAGAGATAGGTGCTGCCGCTACCGACCATGCCGGCGGCCAGCACGCGGATTGGCCTCTCAGCCACGGGCGAGCGCCTCCAATGCCTCCGCCGCTTCGGCGATTGCCGGCGCCCAGTCGCCCATGCGCGGCTGGCGGAAGATACTGAGTGCGGGATACCACGGGCTGTCGGTCCTGCCGCTCAGCCAGCGCCAGCAATTGTCGTAACGATCCAGCAGGAAGACCGGTTTGCCCATCGCCCCGGCCAGGTGTGCGACCGCCGTGTCGACGGAAACCACAAGATCGAGATTGGCGACGATCGCAGCGGTATCGGCGAAATCCTTCACCTTGCTCATGGGATCGTGCAGGCGTGGCGGCATGCGCATCCGGGCCGCGCCCGTCTGCAGGCTGACGAAGGTCGGGCCGTCGACCGCGGTCAGCGGTGCCAGCAAGTCCGGCGATATGCTGCGCCGCCGGTCGAGCGCCTGCGCTCCCGGGTCATAGGCGCGGGGCTCGCCTGCCCAAACCAATCCCACACGGCAGCGTCCCGTCGGCAATTCCTTGTTCCAGGCTGCGGCAAGATCGGAGGCGGCCTCTATGTACGCACCCGCTGCCGGGATCGCCTCCAGCGTCGTATCGAACGCATAGGGGAGGCTGTTCATCGGGCAGTGGAAGTCGAAGCGCGGCAGGGTGACGTCACCGCTAAGGCATTCGGCGATCGCCTTGTGACCGCGCACGAGGCGCAGGAGCTGCTCGGGCATCCAGGCGGTGACCTTGGCGCCCGCGGCACTCAGCAGGTCGGCATAGCGCAGGAACTGGATCGTGTCGCCGAACCCTTCCTCGTGATAGATGACGACAGTCCGGCCCCGAAGCCCGTCCGGCAGCGTCGAGAGTCGCGGCAGCTTCAGCGCGGCCGGCAGTTTCTCGCGGCCCGGCTTCTTAAGACGCCATTCATTCTCGCTCCAGCCCTCCAGCAGCCGCCCGGCTTTCAGCAGCGTTACAGAGCGATTGAGGTGGATATCGACGTCGGCCGGCGCGATGCGCAGCGCCTCGTTGGTCGCGGCCAACGCTTCGTCGAAACGTCCCTCGGTGGCCAGCGCATTCCCCAGATTGGCCGCCGCGATGGCGTTCGCGCCGTCGGCCCCGGTTGCCTGGGCGAAAAATGGGATTGCCAGGTCAGGCCGGCTGCGGTCGACCTGCATCATGCCCAGCGCGATGAGCATACGCGCCAGCTCGCGGCGGGCGTCGACATGTTCGGGGCGCTCGCGGACGACCTGTGTCAGGTGCGCCATCGCGTCTTCCAGGCGGCCGCGCGCGGCCAGCGACACGCCAAGAAAGAATCGCGCGTCGGTGTCGCCGGCGTCGGCGGCGAGCAAGGGCTCGCACAGGACGGTGGCTTGTTCGAAACGGCCGCCCTTCAGATGTTCGAGCGCGGCTTGAAGCGTTTGCAGACGGTTGGACATGAACTCTACGAGGTCGCATTCCAGATTTGCCTGACACCGACGACGATATATTCGACGGCGACCGCCGCCAGCAGGATGCCCAGCAATCGGGTTGCGACTCCCGCCACCGTATTTCCGATCAGGCGGCCCAACCGGTTCGACGCCAGGAACGTCACCATTGTGATCGCGAGCACGATCAGCATCGCTCCAAGCACGATCCCCTGTTCGACATAGGCGCCTTTGTACCGGCTGGTCAGCAGCAGCGCCGACGTGATGGCGCCCGGCCCCGCGATCAGCGGGATGCCGAGCGGGAAAATCGCGATATCCTCGACCTGCGGCTCGTCCGCGACGTGCCCGGCCTCTTCGCTGCGGCGCTGGATGCGCTTCTGGAAGATCATCTCGATCGCCAACAACAACAGCAGCGTGCCGCCTGCCGCCCGGAAAGCCGGCAATGAAATGCCGAGCGCCGCAAGCAGCCGCTCGCCGGCCAGCGCAAACAGCAGCAGCACGAAACTGCCGACCAGCGTGCCCCTGATCGCCAGCCGATGGCGGTCATGGTCGCTCAGCTGTGCCGCCAGCCCGTTGAAGATCCCGATCAGGCCGATTGGGTCGATGATCACGAAGAAGGTGACGAAGCTGTTGATCGCCAGGTCGAAAAGTGGGTGCGGCTGCATGGCGGCTCTCAGGCCTGGGACTCTGGTGCGTTATGCCAGCCGCAAGCAGCCAACGGCTCCAGCATATGCGGTGGGGGCGGCGCGGTCACTTCTATCGGTGCTTTCGTGGGATAGAGCGGCACGATGACGCTGCGCGAATGCAGGTTCAGCGGCACCGGCTGGCCGGGAAGCCCATAAAGCGTATCGCCCAGGATCGGGCATCCGATCGCCGCGGCATGGACGCGGATTTGGTGCGTCCGGCCGGTGCGCGGATGGAATTCGACCCAGCTCAGGTCCCCGGAAGTGCCCATCACCTGGTAATCGGTGACAGCCGGTTGCCCGCCCGGGTCGGGGAACATGCGCCAGGAATCCTTGCGCAGCACCTTCTGCAGCGGCAGGTCGATCTGTCCGTTGTCGTCGTTCGGCCTGCCCTGGACGATGGCCCAATAGGTTTTCGCGATTCGCCCGTTCTGGAACGCCTTGCCCAGCCGCGCGAGGGCCTTGCGGTGGCGCCCCAGGATCAGGCAGCCGCTGGTATCGCGGTCCAGCCTGTGGGCCAGCGCCGGCAGGCGCGGCAACCCGAAGGCGAGGGCCGGAAAATACTGTTCCAGGTTCGGCCCGCCGCCCGGCCCCTGATGCACGGGGATGCCGGCTGGCTTATCCAGCACGATCATCCAGGCGTCGCGGAACAGCACCCGCTCGACCAGGAAATCGGCGGGATAGGTTTGCGGCTGGGGTGTGAGAACGGGTGTCGGCACCGGGGAAGCTCTATGCGCCGCCGGGTTGGAAGGCAAGGCAGGCCCTAGGTTTGCGGCCACCCTTCGATGCTGCAGTGGCGCGAACGTGACGTTCGAGCAAATTCCTGGAAGGTGGTCTTTCGCGGTTGCGCCTCGGATGAGCCTGTGCGCTAATCGCCGTCAACCGATGCCGGCTAGCGGCGCATGAGTGGGGACTGGGGAAAGATGAGTTCTGTAGCCGTTGGCCAGGAATCCGCGCTGTTCCGCGCGTTGCGCATGGTCGTACTCCTGGGGGCCCCGGTGCTCGCCGGCATGGTCCAGTTGGCGGTTATCCCAGCCCAGACCGGCATGGCGGCGCATTTCGCCGAGCAGGGCGTCAACGACCCCGCCTTTGCCGCGCAGAACGTCATGACGATCTCGGCTCCGGTGATGGCAATCGGGGCGCCCCTGATCGGCTGGCTCGCCGGCATCTTCGGCAAGCGCAATACGCTTCTGCTCTCGGTCCTGATCTACGGTATCGCCGGCATGGCCGGCCTCGTCGTCACCGATCTCCCCCTCCTGCTGGCCTCGCGCCTGGTGCTGGGGTTGGCGGCAGCCGGCTACATCACAGTCTCGGTTTCGTTGATCGGCGATTATTACGCGGATGAAGCCACGCGCGGCCGGCTGCTCGGCTGGTTCGCGATCGTTGGCGGCGGCGGGTCTCTGATCGTCCTCTATGCTGCGGGTGTACTGACCAAGATGGGTGGTTGGCAGGCGCCGTTCGCGCTTTATGGCACCGCGCTGGTGCTGTTCGTCATGGCCCTGGCCTTGATCAAGGACGTTCGTCAGGTGAGCACTGCGGCTGTGGAAGGCGCGGCATCCGGTTCGATCTGGACGGCGTGGCCGATCTACGCGCTCATCATCCTGATCAGCATCAGCATGTACGGGGTGACGATCCAGGGCACCTATATGATGGCCGAAAACGGCATCACCGACCCGTCGACGCAATCGAACGTCATGCTGTTCTCGACCGTCGGCAGCATGGTCGGCGCTTATCTGTACCGGTTCATTCGGCCAAGCTTGGGCTTCGCCCTGACTCTGGCGCTAACCTGGGGATTTCTGGCACTCGGCAATATCGGCTTTCCGTCGACGGCGAATATCGCTCTGCTGGCCATATTTGCCGGCGCGGTCGGCATGGCGAGCGGCCTGATGCAGCCGCTGACCCAGACGACCGTGATGAACAGGGTCGCGCCCTCGGTGGTCGCGCCGGCGATGGGCATGGCGCTCGGTTCCATTTTCGCCGGCCAGTTTATTCATCCCTTCGTGATGCAGCCGTTGCGCGCGCATCTGGGTCTTCACGGTGCGCTCGTCTGGCTCGGCATCGCGTCGATCGTCGCCGGGGTCCTGTCTGTGCTATGGCGGCTGAAGCCCGGCCAGCGCGCGACAGCTTAAGGGAGGCGCGTCATGACGTCCGTGGCACGGTCAGACAGCACCGCCGCTTTCCGCGCGCTCCGCATGGTTGTCCTGCTGGGCAGCGGGATACTCGCCGGCATGGTGCAACTGGCGATCCTGCCGGCGATGCCGGCGATGGGGGGCTTCTTCTCCGATGGCGGGCACGACGGCACGCTGATCGCGCAGAACGTCACCACCATTTCCGCGTTGGCGATGGCTTTGGGCGGACCGCTCGTCGGCTGGTTGTCGGACCGCGTCGGCAAGCGGCGTGTGCTGTTGGTGTCGACGTTGGTCTTCGCATTGGCCGGCGCGGCGGGGGCATACGCGCCGGACCTTTGGACCCTGCTTGGGTTGCGGGCGCTGCTCGGCGTTGCCGCTGCCGGATATACCACGATCGCGATATCGCTGATCGGCGACTACTATCCCGATCCGATCGCGCGCGACAAGCTGATCGGTTGGTTCACCGTCGTCGGTGGGGCGGGATCGCTTGCCGTCCTGGCGGCGGCCGGATGGATGACCAAGACAGGCGGCTGGCACGCGCCGTTCGCCATGTATTTGAGCGGCCTGCCGCTCTTCCTGATCGCGCTGTTCACCGTCACCAATCCGCCGGTTGCGGCAGTCGACCCGGTAACCGGATCGTCCGGCTCCATTCGCGGCGCGTTTGGCATCTATGCGCTGATCATCCTGATCAGCATCAGCATGTACACGGTGACCATCCAGGGTACGTTCCTGATGAATCAGGAAGGGATCACGGACCCGACTGTCCAGGCCAACGTCATGATGCTGACCTCGATCGGCACCGTCATCGGCGCCTATGCCTTCCAGTATGTTCGGCCGGCATTCGGATTCAGCCTCACCCTGGCTTTGACGTGGACGCTGATGGCATTGGGCAATGCCGGCTTCGCCTCGACCCTCAACGTCTATCTCCTTGCCGCCTGCGCCGGCCTCATCGGCATCGGCAGCGGCTTTACGACGCCGCTGATGACAACGGCGGTGCTCGGCGCGGTTCCGCCGTCGGCCAGCGCCCGCGCGGTCGGCCTGTCGATGGGATGCCTGTTCCTGGGCCAGTTCCTGCACCCGCCGGCCCTGGCGCCGTTGCGCGAGGCGTTCGGCCTGCATGGCGCATTCCTCTGGATGGGCGGCTTATCCCTCGCCGCCGCCGTAATCGCCGTACTGAGCCGGTTGAGAAGCGGAAAGCAGGCGGCTGCCGCCTGACGCGCAAGTTGGCCCTGGAAAACTGATCCGCTCGTACTAAGCTTTAGGACCTAGCGCACCCGCAGCTTTCGAAGGTCCCCCATGGATTATGTGAATCTCGGCCCGACCGGCCTCAAGGTTTCGCGCCTGTGCCTCGGCTGCATGACTTATGGCGCCAAATCCTGGCGGGAATGGGTCCTTGAGGAAAACGACGCCAAGCCATTCATCCGCCAGGCGCTCGATGCCGGGATCAATTTCTTCGATACGGCCGATATGTATTCGGTGGGCGCGAGTGAGGAGATTTTGGGCAGGGCGCTCAAGGAATTTGGCGTGCCGCGCGAAAAGAGCGTGATCGCGACGAAGGTCTTCTCCCCGATGAGCGACGAGCCGAACGATCGCGGCCTGTCGCGCAAGCACATCATGCATTCGATCGACAACAGCCTGCGCCGCCTGGGCACCGACTATGTCGACCTCTACCAGATCCACCGCTTCGACTACGACACGCCCATCGAGGAAACGTTGGAGGCGCTGACCGACGTGGTGAAGTCGGGCAAGGCGCTCTATATCGGCGCATCCTCGATGCATTCCTGGCAGTTCATGAAGATGCTGCTGGTCGCCGAACAGAACGGCTTCAGCCGCTTCGTCTCGATGCAGAACCATTACAATCTGATGTACCGCGAGGAGGAGCGGGAGATGATTCCGCTCTGCCGCGACCAGGGCGTCGGGCTTATCCCGTGGAGTCCGCTCGCGCGCGGCCAGCTGGCCGGCAACAAGTCGGCGAACACGGTACGCAACCAGACCGACGATTTCAGCAAACGCATCTACACCCACTCCGGCGACGCCAAGGTGATCGAGCGGGTAACTGAGGTCGCCGGCCGCCGCGGTGTACCGCCCGCGCAGGTGGCGCTCGCCTGGATGCTGTCCAAGCCTCATATCACCTCGCCGATCGTCGGGGCGTCCAAGCCGCATCATCTGAGCGACGCCGTGGCCGCTCTGTCGCTCGAGCTGGACGACGACGAGATCAAGCGGCTGGAGGAAATCTATGAACCGCATGCGGTCCTGGGGCACAATTGACCATGGCCGATCTGCCCGAAAACGACGATGTGCTGCGCGTGCTGAATGCCGCCGCCGGCTGGCAGGACGAAGGCCGGAAGGTGGCGCTGGCGACAGTCGTGCAGACCTGGGGCTCCTCGCCCCGCCCGGTGGGATCGCAGATGGCGATCGCCGATGACGGCCGCTTCGAAGGTTCGGTCAGCGGCGGCTGCGTCGAGGCCGCGGTTGTCGAGGCCGGCCAGCAATCCATGGCCGACGTTGAGACCCGTCTTCTGACGTTCGGCGTGGCCGATGCCGAGGCCTGGGCCGTGGGCCTGGCCTGTGGCGGAACCATCCGGATTTTCGTCGAGCCGGTCACAGCATGAAGCGCGCGATCCTGGATGCGATCCGCGCGGCGCGGCGCGGCCGCTCGTCGGTGGCCCTGACGACCGAACTCAATACCGGCGCGCAGACATTGGAACCTGCGGGGCGTGCGAAAACCGGCGTCGAGGTCATCGGCAACAGCGAGATATTTACCCATGTCTTCGAGCCGACGCCGCGCCTGATCCTGGTGGGGGCGGTGCATATCGCGCAGAAGCTCGTGCCGTTGGCGCGGTTGGCCGAATTCACCGTCCACGTCGTCGATCCGCGCGGCGCGTTCGCCAGCGCCGACCGTTTCCCGGACGCCGATCTGCACCATGATTGGCCGGACAAGGCGGTGACCGGCCTGTTGCCCGATTCGGCGACTGCAATCGTCACACTGACTCACGATCCCAAACTCGACGATCCGGGTCTTGTCGCCGCTTTGCGCTCGCCGGCTTTCTATGTCGGCGCTCTCGGCAGCCGGAAGACACACGGGCGGCGCGTCGAGCGTCTGCGCGCAGAGGGCTTCGACGATGCCGCGATCGCGCGGATCCATGCGCCGGTTGGCCTGCCGATCGGCGGTATCTCGCCAGGTGAGATCGCCGTGTCGGTGATGGCCGAAATCATCGCCGCCCGCCGCGGCCGCAGGCTGGAAGCGATCGAAGCGTGAAGTTCGGGCCGGTGCCTGTCGTGGAGACCGACGGCGCGATCCTGGCGCATGGGGTCAGGACCGCCGGCGGCGTGTTCAAGAAGGGGCAGCGGCTGGGACCGGCCGAACGCGCCGCGCTTGTCGCTGCCGGCGTCGGATCGGTCGTCGTGGCTGAGCTCGATCCCGGCGATATCGTCGAGGACGAGGCCGCCATGCGGATCGCCGAAATCGTCGCGGGCGTTGGCACGCTGACTGGCGCGGCCTCGACCGGGCGCGTCAACATCTTTGCCCAGGATGCCGGCCTGTTGCGCTTCGATCCCGCGGCGATTGATGCGGTGAATGCGGTGACCGAAGACGTCACGCTGGCCACTTTCCCGCATCTTTCGCCCGTCGAATCCGGCCGCATGGTCGCGACGATCAAAATCATTCCGTTCGCCGTTCCCGAGACCCTCCTGGGGCAGTGCGAGTCGGCGGCGGGCAAGGCAGCGATCTCGGTGGCGCCGTTCCGGCCGTTGGCGGCGCGACTGATCCAAACCGTGAATACGGGGCTTAAGCCGAGCGTGATGGCGAAGACGTCCCAGGTGACCGCGGCGCGCATGGCGCGGCTCGGCGGCAGCCTGGCCGGCGAGACGCGCTGCCCGCACGACATGGCGCGGGTGACGGCGGATATGCGTGTTGCGCTCGATGCGGGATGCGACCTGCTGCTGGTGATAGGGGCTTCAGCCATCGTCGACCGCCGCGACGTGATCCCGGCGGCTATCCTGGAACTTGGGGGCCGCATCGAACGGCTTGGGATGCCGGTCGATCCCGGGAATCTGATCCTGATCGGCGAGTTCGCGGGGACGCCGGTTCTGGGCCTTCCCGGCTGTGCGCGGTCGCCGGCGCGCAACGGCCTGGACTGGGTATTGGAGCGCCTGGCCGCCGGGATTCCGGTCACGGCCGGTGACGTCGCGCGCATGGGCGTCGGGGGCCTGCTGATCGGCCAGGAAGAGGAGAAGGACTATCTTTAAGGTCGCCGCGTTGCTGCTCGCGGCCGGCATCTCGCGCCGCTGGGGAGAGGGCAACAAACTGCTGGCGCCGATCGACGGGGAGCCGATGGTGCGGCGAACGGCGGAGAGCCTGCTCAAGTCGAAAATCCGACCGGTATTCGTCGTGACCGGCCATGAGCGGGCGGATATCGAGGCGGTGCTGCGCGATCTGCCGCTCTCCTTGCATTATGCGGCCGACTACGCGGACGGCATGTCGGCCTCGCTCAAGAGCGGGGTCGCGGCGGCGGCGGCTCTCGATGGGGTTCTGGTCTGCCTCGGCGATATGCCGTTCGTCAGGCCGGAAACCTTCGCCCGGCTGGCGGAGGCCTATACCGGGCAAGCGGCCATCTTTCCGACCCATGACGGCGAGCGCGGCAACCCCGTGCTGCTTGGGCGTTCGCTTTTTGCCGATATTCAACGCCTGGCCGGCGACGAAGGCGCCCGCACGCTGCTAAAGGCGATCCCCGAGCAGGTTGCGGAAATCGCGGTCGATGATCCCGGCATCCTGCGCGACATTGACCGGCCCGACGCGTTGCGCGACACGCTGGACGCATGAACCTATCGCCCGAGGAATGGCAGGCTATCTGGCTGACGCTGAAGGTCGCGATTCTCGCGGTCCTGGGCAGCATCCCCTTTGCGCTCGGGATCGCCTGGCTGCTTGCCTATAGCCGTATCCCCGGCAAGCTGTTGATCGAGGCGCTGATCAGCCTGCCGCTGGTGCTGCCGCCCGTTGTCACCGGTTATGCGCTGCTGATTCTGCTCGGCCGGCACGGCTGGCTCGGCGGTTTTTTGGACCGCGAATTCGGCATCGTGCTCGCGTTTCGCTGGACCGGCGCCGCTGTTGCGGCGGGCGTGATGGGTTTTCCCTTCCTGGTGCGCGGCATCCGGCTGTCGTTCGACGCGATCGACCGCGACCTGGAGGGGGCGGCGGCGACGCTCGGCGCGCCGCGCTGGCTGGTATTCCTGACGGTCAGCCTGCCACTCGCGCTACCCGGCCTGCTTTCCGGCGCGGTGCTGGCGTTCGGGCGCAGCCTAGGCGAGTTCGGCGCGACCATCACTTTCGTCTCCAGCATTCCGGGCGAGACGCGAACCATCGCTTCGACGATCTATGCGCTGCTTCAGACTCCGCAAGGCGACGATGCGGTGCTTCGGCTAAGCGCTGTTTCCGTGGTTCTGTCCTTCGGGTCGCTGATCGCCGCGGAGCTGCTGCTGCGGGTGGGTAAGCGCAGGCTGGCCCGATGAGCGGCATCGAGTTCCGGGCGCGGGTGAGACTGGGGGATTTCAATCTCGATGCCGGCTTTACCGCCGCCGAGGGCGTGACCGGCCTGTTCGGCCCATCCGGCTCCGGCAAGAGCACGATCCTGCGATTGATCGCTGGGCTGATCCGCCCGGATTGGGGACGGATCGTGCTGGGTGACCGGATCGTCTATGACTCCGCGGCGGGGATCGACGTTCCGCCTCATAAACGCCGCGTCGGTTTTGTCTTCCAGGACGGGCTGCTGTTTCCGCATCTCTCGGTCCGCAGGAACCTGCTCTACGGTCCCTGGGTCCGACGCATGGGGCGTCCGGCGGCGCTCGCGCGGACGGTGGAGATTCTCGACCTGGCCCGCTTGCTCGACCGCGCGCCGCGCACGCTGTCCGGCGGCGAACGCCAGCGGGTCGCCATCGGCCGCGCCTTGCTGTCCGACCCGGCGGTGCTGCTGATGGACGAACCGGTCACCGCGATTGACCAGGAACGGCGGGCCGAAATCTTGCCTTACCTGGAACTGCTGACGCGGGAATCGCCCAGGCCGCTGCTTTACGTGTCCCACGCGATCGCGGAGATCGAGCGGCTGACCGGTGACATCGTCCTTCTCAAGGACGGCAGGGTCGTCGAACCTTAGGCTATTTCACGACCGCGAATCCGTAGCGCGTGAAGATCGCCTGGGCGGCGGGGCTGTTCAGGTAGGTGACGAACTTCGTCGCGTCGGCGTTCTTGCTCGTTTTCACGATGGCGACCGGATAGTAGATCGGCGCGTGGCTGTCCTCCGGGAACACGGCCACGGTTTTCACGTTCGGATCGACCTTGGCGTCGGTCTCATAGACGATGCCGAGTGGCGCCTCGCCGCGCGAAACCAGCGCCAGCGCGGCGCGCGCATCGACCCCCGGCGCAAGCTTGGCCAGCACGCTAGCCCACACGCCAAGTTTGGTCAGCGCTTCCTTGGCATAGATACCGGCCGGCACATTCGAGGGATCGCCGACCGCCAGGCGCCCGTCGCCCAACGCCTTGGCCAAGTCGAAGCCTGGCTTGATGTCGATACTGGCGGTGCTGTCCTTGCCTGCGATCAGGACCAACCGGTTGCCCAGCAGGTCATGCGCCGGCTGGATCAGGCTCTTCTTGTCCAGATAGTCGATCCACTGCGCATCGGCCGAGATGAAGATGTCGGCTGGGGCGGCCTGCTCGATCTGCTTCGCCAGGGTCGAGCTGGAGGCATAGGACGCCGTCGTGGGCGAACCGCCTTCCTTCTTCCATTCGGCCTGCACGTCGTCCATGGCGTTCTTGAGGCTTGCCGCGGCAAAAATCGTCAGCGTGTCGGCCCGGGCGGGCGCGACTGCGGCGACGGCCAAAAGCGATAAGGCGATGATGAACGTACGGCGCGGGAATGCCGCCGAAATGGCTTTCGCGAACATCAACGGACCTCGATGGTTGAAATGGCGCTGATAGCGCGGCTCGCTTCCTTGTCGCCGGGGACGATCAGCCGCGCGAAGCCGTTCGCGCCTTCGATGGGCTTTCCATCCCGCGCATAGGCGACGATAACCTGCACATTACCGAGGTCCGGGGCGATCTCGCCGAGCGACAGCACGGTGCTGTAGCCGTCGGCGGCCGCGATGACCACGAAATGGCGGAGCATTTCGTTCTTCTTCCCGCCTTCAAGCGTGACGGCTGCCTCTTGCAGCAGCGTCCACAGCAGGACGCCGGTGAACTTGCCCGTCAGCGGGCCGTGATTGGTCTTCTGGGAAATTGCGACCGTGTTCGGCGTTTCGCGCAGTAAATCCGCGAGGGTCACGGTGCGGGGATGGTCGACCCCGCCCTTGATCGCGAAGCTCTCGGTCCGCGTTGGTTCTGCAATCGCCGTCGACGCCAGCAGGCAGACGGCGCTTATCGCGGCAGAGAAACGGATCATGCGCCCTCTCTGGAGTCGCGATATCCTAGCGGATACAACGCGTCCTGCAAAGGCGGGTGGACGAGGTGCCGGGGCGAATTCAGGTCTTTAGGATATCGTCTTTGAGGCGCTCAAGTTCACCGGCGACCGCAGCGGTCGCGTCGCGTTCGATCTTGCGATAGCGCGCGATCAAGGATTGTCCGAATTCTGTCAGCTCCGCGCGTCCGCCACCCTTTCCGCCGGTTTGTGCGGTGGTCACGGGTTCGCGAAAACAGTGATTGAGTTCCGCGACCAGCAGCCAGGCGCGTCGGTAGGACATGTCCATACTGCGCGCGGCTTCTGAAATCGAGCCGTGCGCGGAGATCATTTCAAGGAGCTTGATCTTGCCCGGGCCCAGCCGGACCTCACCATCGACACAGCGAATGAATAAATGCATCGGCGATTCCGGCGGCCATGATCACGCGATCATACTAACCCCGCCAACCTTGACC
>DATJHU010000064.1:0-56310 GCA_035493715.1 Alphaproteobacteria bacterium
TCTCGCGAGGGGGGGGAAGGGGCGGTTCGGATCGACAAGGTTCGATTGCGTCATGCCGGATTGCAGCATGTTCATCTCCCATGCTCCGGGCACCGGGTTGTCGGAGGATTGCCCGATGATCACAGAAGAACCCTCTTCGGGGATTCGGGAGATTTGGTCTCCGTACGTGGATTTGCGCGGTATGCGTCGAACGAAATTTTCCCGGTTACTGTCCGAGGCATGACATCCTCCTAGCTTTCCTGCTCGATGCGTTCGGCGAGACGCTCCAGGCACATGCTAGGTCGATACGCGCGGGCGATCGATTGGGTAGAGGGGTAGGCCCACCCATACTCAGGAACAGGTTTCCTATCCGGACGTGGAGAACGCCGCCATCGTTTCAAGCGGCAACGTGAAGACGAATGTTGTTCCTTGGGGATCGTTCTTCTCCGCCCACAACCGTCCGCCGTGCGAATCGACGATCGAACGGCAGATGGCGAGCCCCATGCCCATTCCCTGCTCTTTCGTCGTGAAGAAAGGCTGGAATATTTTGTCCGGAAATTCGAGGCCCGCCCCTCGATCGCTGATCTCGGTCTGGACCACATCCCCCATCCGATGCATGCGCACGCCAAGGACCCTGTCGCCCGTGGTGAGGTCCATCGCCTCCATGCCGTTGCGTATGAGATTGACCAGAACCTGCTGAATCTGCACACGATCGAACGCAATAAGCGGTAGAGTGCTGTCGACCTGAAGATCGATACGAACACGTCGTCGCGCCGCTTCCTCGGCCATCAGGTCACATGCTTCGGTAATGGCGCCGGAAAGCGGCGTGCAGTTCCTTGGCTCGACGGCTTGCCTGAACAGGGCCCGGATGCGGCTGACGACATCCGCAGCCGAGTTGGCGTTCCGGATGATGCGCTCGGATGTGATCTTCGCGCGGTCGAGGTTCGGCGGCTCGGCAGTCAACCAACGGCGGCATGCATGAGAGTTGGCGACGATCGCCGCCAGCGGATGAGCGTGCTTCACCGCTCCGCGTTATACCCGCCGCTGGTTGTAGCCGACGCGAAGACGAGGCTTTCGGCAGGCAAGGCCAGAGAAAGACCGCTTGATCTGCATTGGTCGTAGAGGAGGTCTATGATTTCGTTCCTGGCCGACGTTCCCACGGCAAGGCTGGCGACGCAGAACTGCAGCTCCACTTCGATTGCGATCGCGTCAATGGTCTTCATGGCAACCGCCGGCGGGGGATTCTTTACGATTTGGGTGCTGGCCTGCAACACGGACCGCATCACTTCCTCGACAACGCGTGGTCTTTGCATGGCGGTGAAGCGCACGCTCAAAGCGATCTGATGCGTCTCGTCGGGGCGACTGAGACTGGTCAGACCCTGCCTTGCCAACGTGCTGTTCGGGAGTACGACGATATTGTTCGCGCCGGTCAGCAGGTTGGTGGAGCGCCAGTTGGTTTCGGTGACGCGGCCCGCGGTGCCGTCGGCCAACTGGACCCAGTCGCCGATTGCGTAAGCCTTGCCGAGCGTCAGCGCGATGCCGGAAAAGACATCGCCAAGGGTATTCTGTAAAGCCAGGCCTAAGATCACGGCGACGACACCCGAGGTCGTTACCAAGGTGGCGATCGGTACACCGAAGACGAAACCCACGACCGATAGCGCCACGCCCAGATAGATAACGGCAACGGCCATGTCCAAAATGAGGTGGGCTTCCCGCGGCTTGCGGTCGAGCCTGACATAGATGTGGACGACGCCGATGATCGTCCACGCAAGATGGGTCCACCAGAGGATGAGGGCCGATTTGGAGAGCAGGGCGGCAAAACCCTCAGTGTAGATGCCTTCAGGCCGATTTGGAGCGATGTTTCCGACATAGAGCATCAGGCTCATGCCGGTGAAGAAAAGGAACTGAACGATCAGGCGACCGGTCGGTCGGTTGAAGCCCTGAACGTGCCACACGACGATACCGACGATTCCCAGAACATTGATAAGAACGAGGGACAGGAAGTGGCCGTCGCTAAACATGGGGGGATTCACCGATAACGGTTGGTCACGTCGAAGAACGGCAGGGCACCGGATCGGGCCCTGCCTGTTCATCTATTTCTTGATGGGGAATGTCAGTTCCTTCTGGGCTGTATCGACCACGAAGACGGCGAGCAGTTTTGCTGGTTGCGTCTTGCTGGCGTTTTCGCTGACGCCGTGGCGGTCGCCCGGCAGCTCGGAAAAGCTTTCACCGGCTTTATAGATTGTAACCGGCCCATCGTTGACCTGGCTGCGGATCGCCCCTTCGAGGACGGTCGCGTAGATGAAAGCGGACGCAGGGTGCGTATGGCCCTCCGAGAAGCCGCCCGGCGCATACTCCACCAGAACGCCCCTCATACTCTTGCCCGGCACGTTCGGTAGTTCATGGTCATAGACCAGCGTAACCTTTGCGCCATCGCCGCCGCCGCCGGGCTTGTCATGCGCAAGAACCGAACCTGACAGGAGCGCCGTCAGCACAACGGCAGACGCCAATGACTTGATCATATCTATCGTCCTTTCATGACTTAGGCACGGCCGCCGATAAGACGGCCCATGCGTGCCGTTATTTTCTGGGGGCTGTCGCGAACCAGCGATCGAAGTCGATACGGCCGACGTGAGGACTGTCGTCGGAGACGAGTGAGCCGTCTTCCAGCTTGGTCCCGAAATACGGAGCATCCGGATCTGCTACGACCGTGCGGGTATCTCCGATCGCCTTAAGGTAACGCGCGACGAAATCGCAGAGGCGCGCTCTCTCGGGGCCGGAGATTTCGAAGATGCCGTTGGCCGGCGGGGCCAGAGCGGCTTCCGCCACGAAATCGGCGACGTCGTCGGACGCGATCGGCTGCAGGTAGCCCGTCGACAGGCGGGTCGTGCCATCGATTGTGCCAGCCTGTGCGATACCGCCGAGGAATTCCAGGAACTGTGTGGAACGAACGATTGTGTAGGGTACGCCGGATTCCCGGATGATCGTTTCCTGGGCGACCTTGGCGCGAAGATAGCCGCTGTGCGGCAGCCGGTCCGCGCCGACGATGGAGAGCGCGACATGGTGTTTGACGCCGGCCTTCGTCTCCGCCGCCATCAGGTTCCTGCCCGCCGTCTGGAAGAATTCGAGCACGGCTTTGTCCTCGAAGGAGGGCGAGTTCGCGAGGTCGATCACCACCTCGGCATTCTTGAGCGCCTCCGCCAAGCCTTCGCCGGTGACGGTATTGACGCCGGTATTCGGGGCGGCGGCAATGACTTCGTGCCCCTTCTTGCGCAGGCGCTCCGCGGTCTTGGAGCCGATTAGGCCGGTTCCGCCGATAATCACGATTTTCATAGGTTATCTCCGTTCGCAGCCGTCCATCCGGCGTGCCGTTCGATGGGTCGTGTGAGGCCGGTCTTGTCGGCCGAACCGGGAATGGCCATGAAGGCGGCACACCCTGGTTCAGCCCAAACCGAAAATGGTTCAGTAGTCCCAGTACGCGGGGACATACCGGAAGGCATCGCCGTCAACCGACACATGCCCGACCGAGGGAAACGCCAGGTGAGTGGCGACCAGCAACTCACGGGTCGCTGCGGCTTCCCGCAAAAGGCGAACCCGAACGCGATATGACTCTTCAGGGTCGTGCTCAAAGCCGTTTTGCCAGTCTGGGTGATCGAAACCCGGCGGGAATATGGCATCGCCGGCAAATGTCAGCCGCTCGCCGCCGGAGGTCAAGCGAACGACGCTGTGCCCGGGTGTGTGGCCGCCGGTGCGCCAGACGAGTACCCCAGGCGCGACCTGATACTCTTCCTCAAAGATTTTCAGTCGGCTTTGATATTCTTTCACGAATTGAGCGGCTGTCGATCGAAGCACGTCCGGCACCGGCGCCGGCATGACGGTGTGGGAGAAATCCGGCGATTTCCAGAAATCGACTTCGGCGGCCGCAACGTGAATACGCAGGTCCGGACGCAGTTGGTTTTTCACCTCATCGACCAGCAGGCCGCCAACGTGGTCCATGTGCATATGGGTAATCACCACGTCGGTCACGGAAGAAAGCTCGATGCCGGCGGCCTTCAGTCGCTGGGGGAACTGCCCCGCCCGCGGAAAACCGGGGAACTGTCCGCCAAGCCCGGCATCAACAAGTATGGTTTGGTCGGCGGTGCGCACCACCAGCACGTTCAACGGCCAATCGAGGCCTTCAGGCGGCAGGAACTCGTCTTTGAGCCAGGCAGCCCGACTGACCGGATCCGCATTGGTGGCTAACGTCGTGGTTGGCAGAGGTAATACGCCATCGCTGATCACCAGCACGTCGATCTCGCCGACCCGTACCGCGTAGCGCGACGGCACCAACTCTTCGGGCCCTGGCCTCCCAAGGTGCGCGGTGAAGTCGGTTGGCATGTCTATCTCCTGTTGACCACCGTTCTACACACGGTAACGACGACGCTACGTTGAGGCGTCTTTGCGGTCGATTGGGTCTAGGGATAGGGGGGACCATACCATTGTATAGGTCCGGATCGGACTGCGGAGCTTCGATGTGCGGCGAGCCGCCTGTGGCGCGTTTCGGCGCTCTATATTCGTTTTGGCTTGTGGTCTGCCGCATCCGTGCTACGCGCGCTTAGCGCAAAGCGGCCCTTCGCTCGAAAAATATGGGGAGGGCATATCCTCGTCGCCCAAAGCATCCCACCATACCTTCCCGTGGGGGGCGGGGCTCAAACGCAATCGAAAGCCATGAGCCCTTTATGGCGACAGAGACTGTAAAGCGTCCCGCAGCTCGGCGAGCTTGGCTGGCTTTTCGAGCTGAGAGATTTTCATTCGGCCGTTGATTTCGCCCAATATACGGGCAGCGCGAAGATATCGTGGGCTGTACCCCGAAACGACGATGACATGAGCGTCGTAACCCTGTTCCGCCAGCCATTTGATCACTTCTATCCCGTCTTCCTCCGGCATCACGATGTCGAGGACGACGGTGTCGGGTTTCGACTGTGCATAGGCCTGTCTAAAGGCCTTGGATGAGGTTACAGCTCGGGCTTCGTGGCCCAATCCGCTGGCGACCTTGGCGACAAACCGCCCAAACTCGGCCTCGTCGTCCAGGATGAGAACGTTTCTACTGGTGTCCACGCGGGCTCTCCTCATCCAACACGTCGCGAAGCTTGGCAGCCAACTCCCGCTTCAGGAAGGGTTTCTGCAACAGGTGAACGCCTTCATCCAGCCGGCCGTGATGTAGGATCGCATTCTCTGTATAGCCCGACATGAATACCACGCGCGTCCCGGGTCGCTGCCGCTCGACTTCATCCGCAAGCGCGCGCCCATTCATCGAACCCGGCAGAACCACGTCCGTCAACAGAAGATCGAACGGCGTGCCACGCTGGACGATTTCCAGAGCGGGCTCCGCGCGGGCCGCCGTCATGACGCGGTACCCGAGCGATCGCAGAAGTCTCGATGTCATTCTCGCCATATCGGCATCGTCCTCGACGAGGAGGATGATCTCGCTGCCCTGGGAACTGTGGGGCACCGCCTTGGCTCGATCGACCCCGGTTCCTCCGCTCCGCGGCAGGTAGAGGCGTACGGTCGTGCCTTCTCCTAATTCGGAATAGATGTTGACGTGGCCGAGCGATTGTTTTGCGAAGCCGTACACCATGCTCAGTCCGAGGCCGGTTCCCTTGCCGACCTCTTTGGTCGTGAAGAAAGGCTCGAACGCACGTGCGATCACTTCGGGCGACATGCCCGTCCCGGTATCGGATACGGCGATGACGACGTATTCGCCCGGCCTTACCTCGGCGTGCGCGGCGGAATAGTCTTCGTCAAGCCGTGCATTCCCGGTCTCAAGCGTCAGGCGCCCTCCGTCCGGCATCGCGTGGCGAGCATTGACGACCAGGTTGAGCAGCGCATTTTGAAGCTGGCCCGAATCGGCTTCGCATTTCCAGGTGCCGTTCGGCACAAATCGAATCTCGATGTTCTCCGGAACCGTACGCCTCAGCAGCGAGATCATGTCTTCGATCAAGGTGCTGGGATCTATTGCATGGGGGTCCAGCGGCTGCTGGCGCGAGAAGGCCAGCAGGCTTCGTGTCAGGGTCGCACCCCGTTCGCTGGCGTTCAGGGCGGACTGCAGCATTTCCTGCAATTCCGGCCGGTCTCGCAGCTCCTCACTCACAAGTTCCAGGTTGCCGTATATTATGCCAAGGAGATTGTTGAAGTCGTGGGCAACGCCTCCGGTCAGTTGTCCCAGGGACTCCAGGCGCTGGGACTGCCGCAGCTGTTCCTCAAGCTGCATTCGGTCCGAAATGTCGGTTATACCGCCGACCATGCGAACGACCTTGCCCTGAGAATCGCGGATCAGGAAACCGCGATCCACGACCTGCGCGTACGAGCCGTCCGACCTGCGAATCCGGTAAGCGTCCGACCAGCTTGAATCGTTGCCCGCCACTAGCGCCCGAATGCGGGACACGACCCTCTGCCGATCTTCAGGGTGAATGCCTTCGGTTAATGCCGCGATCGGCCTTTGCGTCTCTCCCTGCCGATTCCCCGTAAGCTCCTCGAACCCCTCGCTCCACCAGATGTTGCCTGACGCATAGTCCAGATCCCAGATCGCGTCCTTTGTGGCAAGCGACAGCAGCCGAAAGCGCTCCATGCTCTGCCGAGCGGCTTCGGTCGCGTGCTTGCTTGAAGAAATGTCCTGGATCGCCCCTTGGACCCTGATGATTTCGCCGGTCGAATTCCGGACCGCCTCCGCCACCAGGCGCAGCCATATAGGTTGGCCCTGTGCCGATTTCATTTCGAGTTCCAGATCGAACGGAGTGCCCTCCGACATGCATTCGGCAATGGCGTTCCAGACGTCCCCGCCTGAGGCGCCGTTGAACAGGTCCGTGGTCTGCTGGTTCGTCGGCATCCCTTGGTCGATTGGAAATCCCAGGATATCGAATACCTCATCCGACCAGGACGCCACTCCGTCCGGGGCGGTGATCGCCCAGCCGCCGACCCGGGCAATCCTACCGGCAAGACGCAGCAAATAGGTGTTTTGAGCGAGTTGTTCGGTTGCCCGTTTCAAGTCGTCGATGTCGGTGCAGGTGCCGATCCACTTGATGATCGTTCCGGCGTCATCACGCAAAGGCACGCCGCGCACGAGCATCCAACGGTAGGTGCCGTCGACCCTCCGCAAACGGCCTTCGAAACTGTAGGCCTCGGCCTTCGCGAGGGCGCTGAGCCAGGCATCGGCAGCAGCAGCCTGATCGTCTGCATGGAAGGATTTGACCCAACCGCCGGAGGCCGCTTCCTCCGTCAGCGTGCCGGTATAGTCCAACCATCGCCGATTCAGATAAGCGTCGCTTCCATCCGGAGAGGTCGTCCACACCATCTGCGGCATGGCCTCCGCCATACCTCGGAGTTCCTTTTCACTGACGCGGAGGGCTTCCTCGGTTCGCTTGCGGTCGGTGATGTCGATATGCATCACCGCCGCTCCCGTTACAGGCTGCGACGCGAGTGGCGTAACGAGCATGAGATACCAGCGTCTGCCTTTGGGGCCGTGGCACGGATATTCGAGGGAGTACTGCGAAGCCTCGCCGGCAAGAACGCGCCGGATGCCGGTTGCGCTGGTTTCGTCGGCTCCGTCGCAGGCATCCAGATAGCTTTTGCCGACATAGCCGCGCTCGTCGCCTAAGCCGTTGTTGCGGCCGAATTCCAGCCAGGCTTCGTTGACCGCCTGGATGACGCCGTCGGGATCGAGCAGCGCGATCTGCGCGGGAAGCGCGTCGAGAACACTGCGCTGGGTTTCCGACAACCGCCGGCGTGCTTCCATTTCCGTCCGAAGCGCCCGATTGGTCTCTTCGAGCTCGAGCATCTTCTTCTCAAGCTTATGGAGCAGGACCTCGCTGTGTCGCTCCAGGAGTCGATCTTGCTCGTTAAGGGGAAGCTGCCCTGGCCTCCGCGTAGCGTCATCCAGCGCTAAAGCGCGCGCGATGTGCACCAGGAGAATATCGGGCTCGACCGGTTTGACCAGAAATGCATCGGCCCCGAGCGCGAGCGCCAGCTCCTCATCTTCGGGGTCGGTGTAAGTCGCCGTGTAGACAATCAGCGGGATCGATTGGAAGCTGGAATCGGCGCGCCAATTACGAATGAGCGAATAGCCGTCCATAACCGGCATCAGCAGGTCCGTTATCACCAAGTCTGGTAACGCCTGGTGGGCCTTCCTAAGCGCATCCGCCCCGTCTGTGGCGGTTTCGACAGTATAATCCGAGGCTGTTAGGAGCGCTTCGAGATAGTAACGGTTTTGCTCTTGGTCATCGACTACGAGAATGCGCTTCATGCGGTCTCCGACGGTAGGTATCGCGTCACTTCCGCGACGAAGGTATCAGGGTCGATCGGCTTTTCTATGTAGCCGTTGCATCCTGCGGCCAGCGCCTTTTCCCGATCGCCCGGCATAGCATAGGACGTCACCGCGACGATCGGGACGTCGTCGAGGGCGGGATTGCGTCTGAGCTCTTCGGCCACTTCGTACCCGTTACGGACCGGAAGTTGGATATCCAGGAGAATGACCGATGGAGAAAGCTCGCGCGCCAGCGCGATCCCGCTGTTTCCGTCGGTGGCGGATATCACCGTGTAGCCTTCGCTCTCCAGCAGGAATGTCGCCAGGTATCGGTTCTGCTCGTTATCCTCGATCAGCAGCGCGGTTTTGCCCATATCCTCAGACACTCCCCTTCATCGGCAGGGTGACCGTGAAGACGCTGCCGCGGCCCAATTCGCTCTCCACGGAGATGGTACCCCCCAGGAGTTCGACCAGGCGGCGACAGATCGCCAAGCCCAGACCCGTTCCTTCATGCCGCCGCGACAGTCCCGTATCGATTTGGCGGAACGGCTTGAAAAGCTGCTCGATATCTTCCGGGCGGATGCCGATGCCACTGTCGGCGACCTGTAGGCGGACAGTCGCACGCTCGCTGACGGCGGCGTTCGCACCGGGCGTCGTCTCGTCCACCCTCAAAGTCACGCCACCGCGATCGGTGAACTTGATCGCGTTGTTGAGCAGATTGAGCAAAGTCTGTTCGACGCGCCGCTGATCGCTGACGATGGTATCGTCCGACCGCGAGTAGATCACATCCAGCGATAGCGACTTGGCTGCAGCCTGCGGGCGGACGGAGTTGACGACGCGGTCGACCGACTCCCGCAGATCGAAGGATTTCGGTCGTATTTGCAGTTCGCCCGCCTCGATCTTGGAAATATCGAGGACGTCGTTGATCAGATCGAGGAGATGCCGTGCGCTGTTGCGCACCATGCCCAGCTGCTTCGTCTGCTCAGGCAAGAGCGGGCCTGCCAAGCCCTTGAGCACGATGCCGGTGAACCCGATGATGGAATTCAGCGGCGTCCTGAGTTCGTGCGACATGGTCGCCAGGAAGGCCGACTTGGTGCGATCGGCGCTCTCAGCTCGTACCAGCGCCGACCGAAGCTGCTCCGTGCGGTCGGCGACTTTGCTTTCAAGGCTCTCGTTTAGTTCGCGAAGGGCGTCCTCGGCGACCTTGCGCTGAGAGATGTCGATTCCGACACCCACCAGGCATGGACGGCTATCGAACACCATATGGCGCCCCGTAAAGAAGTAAGGCGTGACAGAGCCGTCCTTTGCCAGGAAGGTCGCTTCGACCGAGGCCTCTCCCTTCGCGAATACGTCCTCAATCCTGCTTCCGACCAACTCTCGTTCGGCCGCGCGGAAGAATTGCAAGGGGTGCATCTCGCGGATCTCATCCCCCGAGTATCCGGACAGGGTTTCGAAATTTCGGTTCCAACGCAGAAAGCGCCCATTCGAATCGTAAAAGTAGACGATACCCGGCATGCTCTCGATCATGGCGCTGGAGAATTCGTTCTCCCGCTGGGCATAGGCTTGAGCTTTTTGACGCTCGTACTCCCGGGAGAAATTATCGAGCGCGAAGGAAATATCGGAGGCAGCTTCTTCCAGCAGCGCGATCTCCTTGTCGCGAAAAAATGCGGCCTCGTGCGCGTACACCGTCAGGACGCCCTCGATTACGCCCCCCAGCCGCAGTGGAAATGCCGCCGACGATCGAAGCTGCCGGCGTTGGAGCGCCTCTCTCCACGGCCTGAGGTTCGGATCGCTCAGCATGTCTTCGCAGATGCAGGTATGCCCTTCACGAAACGCCGTTCCCGTCGGGCCCCGCCCATAAAGCTCGTCCTCCGTCGATATCTCGACATTCGACAGATAGTTGTCGGAATCGCCGAAGTCGGCGATCGGTACCAGCCGTTGCGCTGCGACGTCATGCCAACCGATCCAAGCCATGCGAAATCCGCCCGATTTGACGAGGCTGCGGCAAGCCCGGTTGAAAAGGTCGGTCCGGTCGCGCGACTGCACGATTGCCTGATTAATTTCGCTCAGCGCCTCGTACAGTCGCGAAAGGCGGGCCAGTTCCCGCTCCCTCGAGACGTGTTCGCTGATGTCGCGTACGATAAGCGTGACAAAACTGTCTGCGTCGGCCTCCAGGATCGTGATTGAAATCTCGGCGGGAAACTCTTCTCCAGTCAGGCGGCGACCCCGAATCGCTGTCGATTTTGCCGCTTGTCGGCCCAAATCAGCTCGGCTCAGTCGTTTGAAGCATCGCCGGGAGGCAACGCGGTGATCCTCGGCGATGAAGTCTTCGATCGGTTTCCCAATTGCCTCGCTTTGGGAACAGCGCAGCATCGTCTCGGCGGCGGGGTTCATCGAAATGATCGACTGGCGGCGATCGATCGTGATCACCGCGCTGATTGCAGCGTCCAGGATTGAAGACAGCTTTCGTTCGCTAGCGCGGGTCTTGGCTTCCTGCGACCTGAGATCGAAGATAACCGACAGGACGATCGCCGAAACCATAACGAACATCGCCTGCGCGGTCAGGCTGTCGGTTCCGAGGACAAGCCGATCGTTTGCAGACAGCACGAAATAATCGCCAAGAAGTAAGGCAAGGGGGATGGTGAATAAGCCGGCTAGGTTGCCGCCAAAGCGGCCGGCAACGGCAACCGCGATATAATAAGCCCCGAAGGGTGCATTCGCGCTGACGGGTGACAGCAATTTCGTGCCCCCGGTCGCCACGGCGGTCAGGAAAAGCGCCCAGAGGAGAGCTCGGCCGATGCGCTCACCACTCTGCAGCATCTATACCCCATCCCGATGATTATGTTCGATCGGCGATCCGCGCCTCGCGAGTCAAATTCTTGGGGAGTACCCCGAGAAATACTTCTTACGTCAAATCATGAACCGGTCGGTCCTGGTTAACAAGCTAAAAGCCCTCCATTCGTACTGCTGCCATTATTGCTAGGATAGAAAATGCGGTTTCCAATGAGACCGCGCCTGCCGAAAATCTTCACCCGCGCCAGATGGCAGTCTTACGACGAGTTTATGTATAAATTCAGAATAATAATTACTGCGGTGGGTCAGGGCACTTAGGCACCGCATTTCTATAGTCGACAGCTTCCAGCCAGTGTTTGCTCGAAAGTCTCCCCTTCATTCGCCAATTCCATCCAGCCTGGCGACGAGCGCATCCGGCAGCTCAAGCTGCGCCACAGTCAGATTCTCGTTCAGATGGCGGACCGACGATGTACCGGGAATCAGCAAGATGTTCGGGGAACGCTGCAGTAGCCAGGCGAGCGCCACCTGCATCGGGGTCGCGCCGAGCTCGCCCGCGACCTTGGACAGTTCCTCCGACTGCAGCGGCGAGAAGCCGCCGAGCGGGAAGAACGGCACATAGGCGATACCCTGGGCCGCCAGCGCGTCGATGAAGGCGTCGTCGTTGCGGTGCACGACGTTGTACATGTTCTGCACGCAGACGACTGGAGCAATGGCCTGCGCCTGCTTCAACTGGACCGGCGTCACGTTGCTGACGCCCAGGTGCCGGATCAGACCCCGGCGCTGCAGAGCGGCCAGCGTTTCGAACTGCTCGGCGATCGGCGCCTCGGCCGGTCCGTGTATCCCGCCGACGCGCAGATTGACGACGTCCAGCGCCTCGACCTTCAGATTGCGCAGATTGTCATGCACGCCTTTGGTGAGGTCGGCCGGGGTCAGGGCCGGAATCCAGGAGGCGTCGTCGCCGCGCACCGCGCCCACCTTGGTCACCAGCGTCAGGTCGTCCGGATAGGGATGCAGCGCCTCGCGGATCAGCTGGTTGACGACATAGGGTCCGTAGAAATCGCTGGTGTCGATATGGTCGACCCCGGCAGCGATGGCGGCGCGCAGCACCGCGAGGGCTCCGGCGCGATCCTTGGGCGGGCCGAAGACCCTCGGTCCGGCAAGCTGCATCGCACCGTAGCCGAGGCGCTTCACGGTACGGTCGCCCAGCTTGAACGTGCCGGCGGCGGATAGATCGGTCATGGCGCTTCTCCCTCTTGGATACCGCATGAATATGCCGGGCTTGGCGGTGGACGATAATCCTGCATAATCGACACAGGCTGTTCGAATATGCGAACAATGGCGATGCAATTGAACGATCTGTCCGCCTTCGTCGCGGTGGCACGCGCCGGTGGGTTCCGTGGCGCTGCCCGGACGAACGGCATTGCCGCATCAAGCCTTAGTGAGTCCGTCAGTCGCTTGGAATCGGCGCTGGGCGTCAGGCTGTTCAACCGTACGACCCGCAGCGTTGCCCCGACCGAGGCTGGGGCGCGCCTTCTTGAGCGCCTGTTGCCCGCCTTCAGCGAAGTCGAGGCGGCGATGGACGAGGTCAATGCCTTCCGCGACAAACCGGCCGGGGCGCTCAGGATCAATGTCCCTGCCAGTGTCGCCCGCATCGTGCTGCCACCGATCGTGACGCCGTTCCTCAAGGCTTATCCCGACATCCGGCTGGAGATCGTCGTCGAGGACAGCTTCGTCGATGTGCTGGCGGCGGGCTGCGATGCCGGCATCCGTTATGACGAGCGGCTGGAGCAGGACATGATCGCGGTGCCGATCGGGCCGCGAACCCAGCGTTTCGCGACGGCCGCGTCGCCCGATTATCTGGTGGCGCGCGGCCGGCCGGAGCATCCGCGCGACCTGCTCGGCCATTCCTGCCTGCGCGGTCAGTTCGCCAGCGGCGCGATGCCGACCTGGGACTTCGAACGCGATGGCGAGATCATCCGCGTGGAGCCGGCAGGACCGCTCATCGTGCGATTGGGCGCGGGGGTGGATCTGGCGATCGACGCCGCGGTTGCCGGGTTGGGCATCATCCACCTGTTCGAGGGCTGGCTGCGCCCCGCGCTGGACAGCGGCGCGCTCATTCCGGTTCTCGAACCTTGGTGGCAGGAATTTTCCGGCCCGTTCCTCTATTATCCCGGCCGCCGGCTGGTGCCCGCACCGCTGCGCGCCTTCGTCGATTTCATCAAACGCGAACGGCCGCGCGGGGCGTAACCCGAAACCGCGCGGCAGCGAAAGAATATTTGCATCGCTCAGGCGATAACCACGTACAGTTGCTGGAAAGCAGAGGAATCCAAATGTCCAAATATCGTAAGGACCCAGACGCCATTGCAAAGCTGACCCCGGAACAGTTCCGGGTGACGCAGCAGAGCGGCACGGAGCGCCCGGGGACCGGGCCGTATCTGCATAACAAAGAGCCTGGGATCTATGTCGACATCGTGTCGGGCGAGCCGCTGTTCGCCTCATCCGACAAGTTCGACTCCGGCTGCGGTTGGCCCAGCTTCACCAAGCCGATCGAGCCGGCGCATGTCAGCGAGCTGCGCGACACGACGCACGGCATGGTGCGCATCGAGGTGCGCTCGACCCATGGCGACAGCCATCTCGGTCATGTCTTCCCCGACGGCCCGCGCGATCGGGGCGGTCTGCGTTACTGCATCAATGGCGCCTCATTGCGCTTCGTCCACAAGAAGGACATGGAGGCTGAGGGCTACGGCGCCTATCTCGATCAGGTCGAGGATATTCACTAAACCGTAGCGGCCGATCCCAGGGACCGCGCGACGGCGGCGACGGGATCGGCCCAGCGGCCGGCTGACGTTTGGCGGAAGAGCGTGACGCTCGGATACCAGGGGCTGTCGGAGCGGTCGAGCAGCCAGCGCCACTCCGGCGCGAACGGCAGCATGATCGAGACCGGCTTGTCCATGGCCCCGGCCAGATGGGCAACGCTGGTGTCGACCGTGACCACGCGCTCGAGAATATCCAGGATTGCCATGGTATCTTCGAAGTCGCGGATTTCCGGGCCGAGATTGATCAGCGGCGCCCGGCCGAAATAGCCGCCGATCTGTCCTTGCGCCTCCCCCATCTGCAGCGAGACGAAAGCGACGCCGGGCAGGGCGGTCAGCGGCGCCAGGTCGGACAGTTTCATCGACCGGTTGAAATCGTTACCGTGCGTCGGCCGGCCGGCCCAGACCAATCCGATGCGGCGATAGCCGTCCGGCGTCAGGGTTTCGATGCGCTCCCGCCAGCGTGCAGTCCGTGCAGGGTCGGCGTGGAGATAGGGAATCGGCGCCGGGATCGTCTCGAGGTTCGTGCCGAACAGGCGCGGCAGGCCGGACAGCGGGCAATAGGCTGCGAATTCCGGCGCCTGCTCCCACCGGTCGAAATACCGTTTGACGCCCGGCTGCTGGCGGACGATGGGAAACATCTCCTCGCTGCAGGCCACGATCAGCTCGCGGCAGCGTTCGGCGACGCGTGGGATATAGCGCGCGAACTGAATGGTGTCGCCGAATCCCTGGTCGCCGATCAGCATCAGCGTGTCGACCGGCTTGCCGTCCCAATGCGGCCGGTCGGTCGGCGGCAAAAGCTGCGGCGCGGTCGGCATCTTGAACCGCCACTCGTACTCTTCCCACCCTTCGGCGAATTCGCCGGTCACCAGCAGCGATTCCGCCAGTTCGAAATGCGCTGCCGGCATCGTGGGGTCGATCGCCATCGCGCGCCGGATCGCGGCGCGCGCCTCTGCGATCTCCATATTGTCGTAGAGGATGACACCCAGATTATAGTGGCTCAGCTGATCGTTCGGCGACAGTTCCACCGCGCGGCGGCCGTGATGGACCGCCTCGTCCAGTCGCGCCAGCGCGCGGTACATCTCGGCCAGGTTGCGGTGATAGACCGCATTGTCCGGCGCCAAGGCGACCGCGCGCTGAAACAGGTCGAGCGATGCGGGCTTCCGGCCGCGCTTGAAGGCGAGCACGCCCGCCTGAAGAAGCGCGGGGTGGTATTTCGGCGCTGCGGCGATCAGCTGCTCCAGCAGCCGCTCCGCCTCGTCCAGCCTGCCGGCCTCCTCATGGGCGATGGCCTCCGCCAGCCAGGCCTGCGGCGGGCGTACGTCCTCGCTCATGTTTCGATCGTGTAGCCCAGCCGCTCGATCGTCGGCGCCAGGATCGGGATGACCGGCTGCAGGTGCTTGAGGTATTTGCGGTGCCGATAACGCGAGCTGTCATAGAGCTGCTCGGTCACCTGGGCATAGCTGGCGGTGCGGGCATAGCGCATGTTCTCATGGAAATTGAGGCAGCGCTTGTCGAACGGCACGCCGACGAAGGCCAGGATGCGGCGGATGTGCGTTTCCTGGTCGCTCACGATGTCTTCGTACCGGACCGGCAGGTATTTCAGCGTCATCTCCCGCCGGTAATACTCGACCAGCTCGGCCACCAGCACATAATGCTGCGCGATCGTCTCCAGGGCGTTGGCGCAGTGGAAACCATGCGTCAGCAGGTTGGAGAAGACGGACAGCACCACGTCCAGCGGATGGCGCAGCACATGGACGATGGGCGCGTCGGGAAACATCAGCGCGATCAGGCCCAGATGCGTCTCGTTGAGCGGCATCTTGTCGGTGAACCAGGCCGCGCCGGGCTCGACGATGCCCAACTGCCGAACCCGCTGCAGGTAATAGTCGCGCAGATTGTCCAGCCCTTCGCGCTGGTCCCCCATCCACAGGTCGGCCAGCGCCTCGGGATAGGCGAGGGGACTGTTCAGCATGCGCGGCATCAGGCCGGTGATGTCGTTGACGAACGGCAATTCGTCGCCCGCCGAGATCTTAGGATGGGCGGTCAGCGTCTGCTCGACCATCGTGGTGCCGGAGCGGGGGAAGCCGACGATGAACAGCGGCTTCGGTCCGCTTGTCACCGGCTGGGCCCGCGGTACGATCTTCAGCCGGTGCGCGGTGAAGTAGGCCTTCAGCCGTCCGATCAGCTGCGCCGCGTGCTCGGCCATATAGACGGTGCCGGTCATGTCCCTGAGACGGCGCTTGCCCTCGTCGAAGGCGGCGAAGGCCTCGTCGTAGCGCCCGATCTTGTCCAGCAGGCGGCCCTTCTCCAGCAGCTCGCCGGGCCCGAGATTGCCGCCCTGGATTTTCTGCTCCAGTTGATCCAGCAGGCTCAGCGCCTCGTCATAGGATTTGGTGCGGCCGCGCACCACCGCGCGCGACAGCAGCACGCTGGGGTTGCCCGGCGCGATCGTATCGGCCTGGTCCAGCAGCTGTTCGGCACGGGCGAAGTTGCGGTCGGTCTCCTCCATCCGGGCCCAGCCCAGCGCGCTTTGCAGGATGTTGGGGCCCAGTGCGAGCGATTCCTCGTAGAGAGCGCGCGCCTCCGCCATCTTGCCCTGGTTCTTAAGGTTCCAGGCCAGGTTGGCGAGCAGGATCGGATCGCGGCGACCGAGCAGTTCGGCTGCGCGGCGGTAATGATATTCGCCGACCTGCGGCCGGTTGGCCTCGGTCATGATCATGCCCATCAGATTGTGCGACTGGAATTCCAGCGGCGCGATACGGATGGCATTGCGCGCATGCAGTTCGGCCTCGCCATAGTCGGCCTTGGCGAACAGCAGCAGGGTCAGCTCATGCGTCGCCCAGACATTGTTCGGGTCGATCGCGACCATCCGGCGGATCAGCGCCTCGGCTGCGGTGAAGGGGCCTTGCGCGCGGCGGATCTGGTAGAGGATCGCCAGTGCGCCGCCCTGGCCGGGCGCCAGTTCCAGCACCTCGAGGCACAGCTGTTCGGCCTCGGCGATCTGGCCCTTGCCGTGCGCCGCGATGGCGCGGTCGACCAGCGGCAACAGATGCCGGTTGGCCTCCGGCGGGCTCAGCGTGCGCAGGTCGAGCTGGCAGCAGCGGGCAGGGCGAAGACCGCTGCCGCAAGGGCAGGCAGGATAGGATGGGGCGTTCATGTGGCGGAGACTATAGCGTTACCAAGCCAGCCTGAAGCCCGCGGTGATCGTGTGGGTGGCGGACGAACCGGCGATGTCGCCGTCATAATGCAGATAGATGTTGCTGGCGGGAGAGATCGCGGCGGCGAGGCCGAACCCGATCGTCGCGCTGTCGCCCGGCAGGCCCGCGCCATAGACCTGGAAGCTGTCGGCGCTGTTGCCTCCCAACGCCACCAGGGCGGTGCGCGCGGTGCGCGAGAATTCGTGCGCCCAGCCCAGCTTCAGGTCGGCCGCCACCGCGACGTCGCCGATCTGGATCGTGTCGGCGAAACGGCCGCCGATGAGGCTGCGGACCGAGCTTGCGGACCGGCTTTGCACGGAAATGTCGAGCGCGTTGCCGTTCGGCAGGACACCGTCCTGGTCGACATTGTCGATCGTGACCCCGGCGAACGGCGTCAGCGTGCCGGTCCCGGGCAGGTTCAGGCTGTACCCGGCCTCGATCGCCGCCAGGTACTGGTTGTCGCCGACATCGTGCCTGGCGTTCGCCGGCAGCTTCGGCAGCGACAGGTCGCGCGTGACGGTGCCGTCGCCGAAGCCGAGTGCCAGTGTGCCGTCGACATAGGCCGGGCCCGCGGTATAGCCGGCATAGAGTGCGACCTGCTGGCGGTCGACCTTGCCACGCCCGTTGCCGTTGTCCAGGTTGAACACGGTCTGGCCATAGCCGAAGGCAAGGCCCACGCGAAGCGTGTCCAGGAACTGATAGTCCAGGCCCAGGGCGCCGCCGGAATAGGTCTCGTTGAGGTCGTGCGTGTTGCCGTCGCCGCCGAACTGGCCGGTCTGGCCGTAGCCTGACATCCACAATCCCCAAGGGTGGTCCATCGCCGCGGCGATCGGATCGCCGGACGCGGCGCCCAGCTGGAACCGGTTGCCGCTGCCGCCCGCCGCCATCGCCTGCGGGCTGGCGGGATCGCCCATGCGGGCAAGGAGCTCCTGCTGCGCGATCTGGCCCGCGAACGCGTTGCCGGCCTGGAACGCCGTTGTGGTGACGCCGGTATAGACCTCGCCCGTCAGCCGATCGAGCGTCGTGCGGATCTTGTCCGCAGACATCTGGTCCAGGATTCCGATGACCTGGCTGATCGCCGGGCTGGACGGCGCCGCATGGTCGATCGCGCCGGCGAGGTTGCGCTGGTTCGTCGTCGCCGCGACCGACGCGACCGACTGCTGGACCAGGGTCAGATAGGCGTCGTGCGCGTCATAGACGAGGATAGGTTTCAGCAGGCCGGAGCCGACGGTCACGTCGTCGAACGTCCCGCTGACGCCGCCGGTCGCGGTGACGATGGCATAGCGCTGGTCGGCTGCCAGGTAAGCGCCGGTGGCGACGATATTGACCGTGCCGTCGAGCGTCGCCGTCCCGGTGACGATCAGCTTCGAGCCTTGGCCGACGCCGGTGAAGACGATGCGCAGCACGCCGCCCGAGGTCTGGGTGAAGTCGCCGGTCAGCGTCAGCGGGTTGCCCGCCGTCCCGGGCTGCAGCGTGCCGCTGTTGCGTACGGCGGCGATACCCCAGGCGCCGCTGGCGGTCCAAACCGCGCCCGACACGACGGTGAGCGCGCTGCCCGCACCGAAACGGTCGATCGTGTTGGTCAGCGTTCCAGTGCCCTGGAGCTGGATCTGCCCCGCGCCGCCGCCGCCATCGATACTGCCGTTCAGCACGGATCCAGTGTCGAGCGTCAGCGTATTCGCGCCGCTGTCGAACCGGACGGCGGTCCCGCCTGTGCCGGTGATGGTGCCGCTATTCTCGACGCTGGCGCCGGCGCCGGTGAAGACCAGGCCCGTGACACCGCTGATCAGCCCGCCCGTCTGGTTCGTCAGAACGGCGCCCGTGCCCAGCGATGCGCCGGCAGCTCCGTCATCCTCGATGATGCCGGCGTTCGTGACTGTATCCCCGGCAGCCGCCTGGAGGCCGTATTTGCCGCCTTGGATCAGCCCGCCCTTGAGGTTGGTCAGCGAGCCAGGGCTGGTCATAAGTACGCCGGTCCCGGTGGTGCCGGCGATGGTGCAACTGTTGACGATCGTACCGCCGCCTGTCAGCCCGTCCGTCTCGCCGGTGATGGTGCCGGAATTGTTGACGCTTCCGTCGTTGATGACGTTGCCGGCGATATAGCCGGTGTTGATCAGCGTGCCGCTGGTGTCGATCTCGCCGCCGGTGATCGTACCGTCGTTGGCGAAGCGGCCGGAATTGGCCAGCGTTCCGATATCGATCACCAGCCCATGATTGACCACACTGCCGAAGTTGCTGAACTGGCCGTGCGTGCCGTCGATCGTTCCGGTATTGGTCAGCAACCCGCTATTGCTCAGCGTCGTGTGGTCGATCAGGCCATGATTGATCAGGGTGGTTGCTACCCCGGTCGAAACCGACCCGGTCAGCGTGCCGTTATTGATCAATCTGCCGCCGACGACGCTGGCATTATCGACTGTCGAGCCGGCGCTGATCGCTTTGCTGGCGTCATCGAACGCCACGACAGTGAATCCGGTAACCTGGGCCTTGTCCAGCAAGGCTGAACCCTTCACGACCAGCGTGTTCGTCCCATTGCTCCCGTCCGCGATGCCCTTCAGCACACTGCCGGATTCGAGGATCAGCGCGTTGTTGCCGCCGGCGAAGGCGATGGCCGTCCCGCTGGCGCCGTCGATCGTGCCCCGATTGTCGATCGTGCCGGTACCGCCGGTGAAGGCGATGCCGATGCCGGCCGTGCCCAAAGCGGCGATCGTGCCACTGTTGGTGATTATCGCAGTCCCGCCGGTGACCAGGATGCCGGCGTCGGTGCCCCCGATCGCGCCGCTATTGGTCACCGTGTTCGCGCCCGTGCCGTTCATCGTCACGCCGGCGCCGGCACTGCCGGTGATGACGCCCGCGTTGCTCAGGCTCGCCCCGCTGCCGGTAAAGGCGACGCCGGTCGTGCCGCTGATCGTGCCGCCCGCGGCATTGACCAGTTTGGCATTGTCGCCCAGCGATACGCCGGCCGCATGCGGCGTCGGATTGTCCTCTATGGTGCCCTTGTTGATCAGCGTGCCCGGGCCGGTGATCTGCACGCCATAGGTCGCGCCCTTGATCAGGCCGCCCTTCTGGTTGGTCAGCGTGCCGTTGCCGAGCTGCACGCCGGCGCCTTTTGTCCCGGTGATCGTGCCGGCGTTATCGGCCCTGCCGTTGTTGATCGCCATGCCGATCGTGCCGGTCACGGATCCGCCCTTGGCATTGTTCAGCACGCCGCCGGCCGTCAGTGCCGCCCCGACGCCCTTCCTGTTCACGATGATGCCGCTGTTGTCGACCGTGCCGTGGATGCCGACCGATACCTGGCCGCCGATGACGCCGTCATTGGTCAGCGTGCCGCGCGCGACGCCGACGCCGACATTGGTCAGCGACCCGCTCCCGGTGATGGTCCAGGAGGCATTGTAGAAATCGACGGTCTGGAAATTGACCAGCTGGCCCTTGTTCAGCGTCCCGCTGCCGACAAATACGGCCGTGTTGTTGGCGCTCGACAGGCCCCGCACGGTGCCGAAGATCGACGAACCGCCCTCGACGACCAGTTCATTGTTGCCCGACCCGAACGCGATGGCGGTGCCGCCGGCCCCGTCGATGATACCGAAATTGTCGATGGTGCCGTTCGACGATTTGCTGAGATCGATCGCGATACCCGTCCGGCCGGTCGCCTGGATCGTACCGTGGTTGGTGATCATCGCCCCCGTGGCTTTGTCGCCGACGATGCCTGCGTTCACGCCGGTGATCAGCCCGGTATTCGTGATCGTGCCGCCAAAACCGTTGCCGAAAATAATGCCGGCGTAGACGTTGCCCGCGATCGTGCCGGCGTTCGAGACAGTGGACTCGCCGTTTATGAGACGCACGCCGGTATTGTCGAAGATGTTCGACGCCGCGCCGTCATTGTTCAGCAGCCCACCCGCCAGGAAGGAAATACCGAAATCCTGCGAGCCGCCGTGGATCGTGCCCTGGTTGGTCACGGTGCCGCGGCCCGACCGGAAGGTGATGCCGTTATAGCCGCCGGCGATGGTGGCCTTGCTGCCGATATTACTGACCTGCCCGCCGGCGGCCAGGTAAACGCCGGAATAGGACGCGCCGGCCGAGCTCGCGATCGTCCCGCTGTTTTTGACGATTCCGGAAGCGGCTGAGAAAATTCCGTTGTTGCCGCCGCCGTCGATCGTTCCGCCGGCCAGGTTGGCGATCGTGCCTTTGCCGCTCAGCGTCACGGTGCCGGCCACCGAGCCGCTGTTGTTCAAGAGGCCGGTGACGGTCAGCGTTTCGCCGGTACTCGCCAAATGCCCGGCATTGGTCAGCGTGCCGGCGACGGTCAGCGTGCCGCCATTGGTCAGCGTCGTGCCGGCCGCGATCATGTTGTCCGTGCCGGCGATGGTCCATCTGGCGCTGGAATCGACCAGGATCGAATCGAAATTGGCGAGCGAGCTGAGCCCGGTCAACCTGCCTGTGCCCGGGCCAGCGGCCAGTTCGAGCGTGTTGTTCCCGCCGCCGCCGTCGACCTTGCCGGAGAAGCTTCCGGTCGTCGCCAGGATCAGCCGGTCATCGCCCGCGCCGAAAGCGATCGCGGTGCCGTCCTTGCCGGCGGCGATCCTGCCGGCGTTGGTCACGGTGCCGTCGCCGGTGATCTTGCCTGTGATGTTCGCGCCGGCCTTGTTATCGATGGTGCCCGTACCGACCAGCGCGATCGACCCGCTGAACGACCCGGCATTGGTGAAGTCGCCGGCATTCTTCAGCAGGCCCGTGTTGATCAGCGTGCCGTAATTGTTGAGCCCGCCATTATTGACCAGCGTCAGCGTGTTGGTCAGCGTGCCGTTGTTGGTCAGCGTGACGCCGGCTTTGATCGTGTTGTTGGCGCCCGTGATCTTCCAGGACCCGGCCTTGTCGACCACCACGTTCTGAAAACGCAGGAACTCGGTGCCGAGCCCGCTCAGCGGATCCGTGCCGACGCCGGGCGCCAGTTCCAACGTGTTGCTGCCGCCCCTGCCGTCCACCGTGCCGACGAAGACGGCGCCTGGCTTGACGATCAACCGATCGTCGCCGCCGCCGAAATAGATCGCCGAGGCATTGCCCTTGCCGGAGATCGTGCCGCTGTTGATGACCGTGTCGTCGGCATTGCCCCTGAAGGCAATCGCGCCGCCCAGGCCGTGATAAAGCCCCGGCGAATGGATCGTGCCTGCATTGATCACGGTGCCCGCGCCGATGACGCCGACACCGATATAGCCGACGATGTAGGAGGCCTTCCCGGTATTGGCGACGCTGCCGCCCCTGCCGAGATACACGCCGATCTGGCCTGTGATCGTGCCCGCGTTGACAATGTGGGCCGAGTGGTTCGGTGCACCGACACCGCCCTCGTAGCCATAAATATGCGCGCCGGCCAGATTGGTCAGCCGGCCTGAGCCGGTCAGCGTTATCCCCACATAGCTGAGGATCGTTCCGCTGTTGATGATCGAGCCCGAGCTGACCAGGCCGTAATAGCCCACCACCAGGCCTTTGTTGTTCAGCGTACCGCTGTTGTTCATCCGGCCCAGGTTGCCGATGGTCCCGAGATTGAGGAGGCTGCCGGTGTTCCCGACGGAGCCGTAATTGGCAAGCGTGACGCCGGCGCCGATCGTGTTAGCCCCGGCGAGCTGCCAGCGCGCGCCGGTGTCGACATGGATCTGCCCGAAATTGGTGAACGAGACACCCAGACCCGCGACCGTGCCGGCCCCGCTGCCGGCCAGCTCCAGCGTGTTGGTGCCGGTCCCGCCGTCCACGTTGCCGATGAAAACCGCACCCGGATCGACGATCAGCCGATCGTTGCCGCGGGCGAACTGGATCGCGTTTCCGTCGGCGCTGACGATCGTTCCGCTGTTGATCACCGTATCGTCGCCGCTGCCCTTGAAGCTGACGCCGGCCGTGCCGAGCCCGATCACCGTGCCGGTGGACTTGATCGTGCCCCGGTTGATGACGGTACCGGCGCCATCAAGAAAGCCGACGCCGACAGAGCCGACGATGTAGGAGGCAGTCCCGCTGTTGGTCAGAGTTCCGCCACTGCCGAGAGCGCCCATCTCGACGCCGACCATCCCTGATATCGTTCCGGCATTGGTGACAAGGGTATCGCCGAGTGCATAGATGCCGGCGGGGCCTCCACTGATCAACGCGCCGGCGGCGTTGGTGATTTGCCCGCTCACCATCGCGACAAAGCCCAGGATCGTGCCCCGGTTGATCACCGATCCGCTGTTGACAAGGCGGTATGTCTGAATTGTGCCGGTATTGTTCAGCGTTCCGTCGTTGGTCAGGGCGATCGGGCTGGTGATCGTGCCGGCGTTCAGCAGACTGCCGTCATTATAAAATCCGCCATTGTTCGTCAGCACGACGCCGGAGGCGATCGTGTTGTGGGCGCCGGTGACTACCCATATCGCACCGCTATCGACCGTGACACTGCCGAAATTGGTGAAAGAGACGCCCAGCCCGTTGATATAGCCATTGGCGCCCGCCGCCAGCTCCAACGTGTTTGTCCCGCCGGCGCCGTTCACAAGCCCGGTGATCACCGAGCCGGGATCGAGGATCAATCGGTCGTCGCCGGTGCCGAACTGGATCGCGGTGCCGCCGGTACCGATGATGGTTCCGGCGTTGGTGACAGTGACCGGTCCTATCGCCAGCCCGGATACGTAGATTCCCAGCGCTCCGGCGATCGTCCCCGTGGCGTCGTTTGTGATGCCCCCCTGGGGCAACTCGATACCCTCGTCGAAACCTTTGATGGTTCCCCTGTTGGTAATGGTAACGGCCCGCCCATAAACACCGATATCGCCATATATGAAGCCGGTGCTTGCATTCGTTAGGGCGCCGCCGTCCGCGAAAATAGCGCCTGCCAGCAAGCCCTGAATCGTGCCGGCGTTAGCCACGGAGGCGCTGCCCGTGGCGGAGACACCGACGTCGCCAAGACCGTCGATGATCGCACCGGCATTGTTCGTGATCTGGCCCGTGCCGGCCAGTGTAAGGGCGCCGGCGATCGAACCGCTGTTGATCAGCGAGCCGCCGGCTGCGACACCGAAGACCCAGTTTTGGACGATCGTTCCGAGATTGGTCAACGTCCCGGCAACGGCCAGCGTGCCGCTGTTGGTGAGCGTGACGCCCGATGCGAGCGTGTTGTTCGCGCCTTCCACCTGCCACGACGCGCCGCTGTCGACCTCGACCGCGCCGAAATTGGTGAACGAGACGCCGAGCCCCGCCACCGTGCCGGTCCCCCCCGCCAGTTCCAGCGTGTTCGTTCCGCCCACGCCGTCGACGATCCCGGTAAATGCCGCGCCGGGTTCAAGGATCAGCCGGTCGTTGCCGCCGCCGAACTGGATCGCCACGCCGCCGGCGCCGGTGCCGGCGATCGTGCCGCCGTTGGTCAGCGTTTCGTTGTACGCGCCGGAAAAAACCACGCCGCTGTAGCCGGAGATCGTGCCGGTGTTCGTCACCGTCCCCGCCCCGCCCGCGATCTGGATGGCGGGATGCGTTCCCCCGCCGAGGATCACGCCAGCGTTGTCGACCGAACCGCCGCCGGCGAAGAAGATGCCGGTCGCGCCCGAGATCGTGCCGCCCGACTGGTTCGTGACGACACCGCCCGCATGGAGCGAGATGCCGAAGCCGTTGGCCGCGGTGCCGGAAATGAGGCCGGCATTGATCACCGTCTCCGCCACGCGCAGGCCGGCGATGCCCTCGGCGCCGGTGATCGTACCGCCCGACTGGTTCGTGACCGTGCCGCCGTTGCCAAGATAGACCGCGGCGTCCGTTACTCGCGTCCCGAATGCCTGGATGAGACCGGCGTTGACGATCGTGCCCGCGGCGCCCGCGACCAGTACGCCGTCGTCGCCGGTGACGACGCCCCCCGAACGGTTGATAACCACGCCGCCGGCCTGGAACTCGATGCCGACGCCGGCGGCCGCGTCGCCGGTGATGCTGCCGGAATTGTCCACGACGACCGATTGCCGCGACACGAGCCCATAGGTCCCGACGATCGTGCCGCCTGCCTGGTTGGTGACGGTCCCGTGCGTCCCCAGATAGACACCGGTCACGGTGCCCCGGATGGTGCCGGCGTTGACCAGCGTGTCCACGGCGCCGCCGACACCCGCCCGGCCCGCTACGATCACGCCGCCCGCCTGGTTCGTGATGCCGCCGCCGGTGGTGAAATAGACACCCAGGCCGGTTGAGCTGTTGGCCGAGATCGTGCCCGCGTTGACGACCATACCCGCCGTCGGGCCGGGGCCGTAAACGGCGATCCCGTAGCCGATCGTGCTCGCGATCGTCCCGGTATTGCCCAGATAGGCGGACGTCGTCCGCAAGCCCGAGGCGCCCTGAACCGCGACCGACCCTGCGTTGAGCAGTGAGCCCCTATTGGTCAGGGTGACGCCGGTGGCGACGGTGTTGTTCGCTCCCGTGATCGTCCACGTTGCGCCGGAATCGACCTTGATCTGCCCGAAATTCGTGAACGAGACGCCCAGCCCCGTCACGGTGCCGGTCGTGCCGCCGCCGACTGCCAGTTCCATGGTGTTGGAACCGCCCGCGCCGGTGACGATCCCGGTGAACGCGGCGCCCGGCTTCAGCTCCAAAAGGTCGTTACCCGCACCGAACTGCACCGCCGTTCCGCCGGTGCCGACGATCGTACCGCTGTTAATGACTGTGTTGCTGTAGGTGCCGCTGGAATCGGAAAAGAGCACGCCGGGGCCGCTGGAGGCGGCGATCCGGCCGGAATTGTCCACCGTGCCGGCACCGTGCCGCATCCGCACGCCATCCGTCGTGCCCGAAATGGTCCCCGACGCATCGTTCGTGACCAGACCGCCCGATCCTAAATAGATACCGTAGCTGGTCCCGCCCGTGCCGACGATGCGACCGGCGTTGGTGACGGTGGCGGCGCCAAGATTCGTCAGGATTCCAGCGAAGCCACCCTTGATGTAGGACGCCGTGCCGCTGTTCGCGATCGTGCCGCCTCTCTCCGAATAGACGCCGGTTTGAGAACTGGCGATAATCGTTCCCGCGTTGGTGACGGTTACGCCGTTGCCGAACAGCCTGAGCCCGTACGCGGTTGCCGTGATCCGGCCCGTACTGCTGTTAGTGATCGTGCCGCCGTCGCCGGCATAGATGGCAAAGCCCAGCGGGCCGGTAGCATTGATGATGCCCTGGTTCACGACCGTGCTGGCGCCGCCGCTGGCGTTGCTCAGGTGAAGGCCGTACAACCTGCCGGAGATGGTGCCGCCGTTGCTGTTGGTGACCAGGCCGCCGTTGACGATGGAAATGCCGTCTCCCTGCGAGCCGATGAAACCGCCATTTACGATCGTGCCGCTGTGAAGCTCGATCGCGCTGCCATTGCCGTAGTTTACCACGGTCCCTTGGTTGGTCACCGTCCAGGGTGCACCCGACGCGCCGCCATAGAGGGTGGCGCCGGCGCCGGTATAGTAAAGCCCCACGAGGGGGCTGATGTAGTGGTAGTCTGAGGCCCGAAATCCATATGCCTGCGCGGAATTCGGCAGTGCAATCCCCAGCGTTGCCGTCGTCAGGGCGACCCCGAGCGACATCCGCATCGAGAAGGCCAGCAGCGCCGCCGGCGCGCATCCCGCCATCAGATGCCGCGTCGCACGTGGACGTGCGCCGTCGACAGGCGAAGAGCGTTCGGTCCGGGCACTGCTTCGCACTGACATGGTGGGTGCTTACGATCTGCGGGTGAAGTTGCCGCTCGATCTTCGCGATTTCGGCAGGGTGCTTCAGCGATAACGTACGCCGCACAGACCGGTCAATTTTTAAAATTATATATATTACGCGTGCGTTTTCCCCTGTATTTCGAATTCGGCCGCAAGAGCCGGAGTGTCCGGTTCGGCGGCCCCGCCCATACTCCATCGTGACGCGCCATTCGGCGCATTATGTTAAGGATGGAGACGATCATGAACGCAGTGATGACGATGCCCGTCGCCGAGCCGGCAAAGGCCATTTCCTATGCGACAGACGCCGAACGCTGGCAGGCGGTGATTGACCGCGACCGCGGGGCGGACGGCAGCTTTTTCTATTCGGTGGCGACGACCGGCGTCTATTGCCGTCCGTCCTGTGGCGCCCGGTTGGCGCGGCGGGAGAATGTTGCCTTCCACATGACGACAGAGGCGGCAGAGGAGGCGGGGTTCCGCGCCTGCAAGCGCTGCAAGCCGGATCAGGCGGATACCCAGGCTGCTGCGGTGGCCGAGGCCTGCCGGCTGATCGAAGGGGCGGACAGCGCGCCGAGCCTTTCCGCGCTGGCCGATGCTGTGGGCATCAGCCGGTTCCATTTCCACCGCGTCTTCAAAACGGCGACCGGCGTCACGCCCAAGGCCTATGCCGACGCGGTTCGGGCTCGACGTGCGCGGGCGGCGCTGGCCGGCGCGGCGACGGTGACCGAGGCGATCTACGATGCCGGCTTCAACTCCAGCGGCCGATTCTATGCGGAATCGACGCCCCGACTGGGCATGACGCCGACCCGTTTCCGCAAGGGCGGTGCGGGGGAGACGCTGCGCTTCGCCGTGGGCGAAAGCGCGATCGGCGCGGTGCTGGTCGCGGCAACCGACAAGGGCATCGCCGCCATCCAGTTCGGCGACGATCCCGCGGCACTGGTGCGTGGGCTGCAGGACCAGTTTCCCAATGCCCGTCTGGTCGGCGGCGACGAAAGCTTCGAGGTGCTTGTGGCCCGCGTAGTGGCCGGGGTCGAGAATCCCGCGGCCGGCTGGGACTTGCCGCTCGACGTCCGCGGCACGGCCTTTCAGCAGCGCGTCTGGAAGGCGCTGCGTGCCATCCCGCCGGGCGAGACCCTGAGTTATGCCGAGGTCGCCGAACGGTTGGGTGAGCCCAAAGCGGTGCGCGCCGTCGCCGGGGCCTGTGCGGCCAACAAGATCGCGGTCGCGATCCCGTGCCACCGCGTGGTCCGCACCGACGGTTCGCTCTCCGGCTATCGTTGGGGCGTCGAACGCAAGCGCGCGCTGCTCGACCGCGAGAGTGCGGCGTGATCGGCGAGGCGGTCACGTCCCGCGACTGGCTGTCGGTCGGCGGGGAGCTGGACCGGGAGGGATGGACAATCCTTCCCGGCCTGCTCACGCCGGATCAGTGCGCCGAAATCGCCGGATACGACAACGAGGACAACCTGTTCCGCAAGCGCGTCGACATGGGGCGGCACGGTTACGGGCGCGGGCGCTACGCCTATTTTGCCTATCCTCTGCCCGGGCCGGTCGCGGTACTCAGGGCCGCCTTCTATCCGCCGCTCGCGGCCGTGGCCAATCGCTGGAACACGGCGCTGGGGATCGACCGGCGCTTTCCGGCGGCGCACGCGGAATTCCTGGAGCTGTGCCATGGCGCGGGGCAGGCACGGCCGACGCCGCTGCTGCTGCGCTATGGTCCGGGCGACTACAACCGGCTGCACCAGGATCTGTACGGTGAACATGTCTTCCCGCTGCAGGTCGCAATCCTGCTGTCGCGCCCAGGCCAGGATTTCGCGGGTGGAGAATTCGTGCTGACCGAACAGCGCGCGCGGATGCAATCGCGCCCCGATGTGGTGCCGCTCAGCCAGGGTGACGCGGTGATCTTCGCGGTGCGCGAACGGCCGATCCGCGGCCCGCGCGGCGTCTCCCGCGCGCAACTGCGCCATGGCGTCAGCCGGCTGCGGTCGGGCGAGCGGCTGACCCTCGGCATCATCTTCCACGATGCGGCTTGATGGACCTGTTCGCCGGACAGGCGTTGGAGACGCTGGCCGACGGTGCAGCCCTGTTGCGGGGCTTCGCGTTGCCGGAGGCCGAACTCTTGCTAGCGGGCGTAGCTCGGGTTGCCCAGGTCGCGCCGTTCCGCCGGATGGTGACGCCGGGCGGCTATACCATGTCGGTGGCGATGACCAATTGCGGGACCGCCGGCTGGGTCACAGACCGCACCGGCTATCGCTATGACCGCATCGATCCGGAGACCGGCCAGCCGTGGCCGGACTTCCCGCCGGGCTTCGCCGATCTGGCCGCGCGCACCGCGGAAGAGGTGGGCTTCAGCGGCTATCGCCCGGATTCCTGCCTCATCAACCGCTACGTGCCCGGCACCCAACTCTCGCTCCACCAGGACCGCAACGAGCGGGATTTCGGCCAACCCATCGTCTCGGTCTCGCTGGGCCTGCCGGCGGTTATCCTGTTCGGTGGGCTCAAGCGGGGGGACCGGCCGCGCCGCCTCGCGCTGACGCATGGCGATGTCGTGGTCTGGGGCGGTCCGGCGCGGATGGTCTTCCATGGCGTCGCGCGGCTTGCCGATGGCGAACACCCCGCAACCGGGCGCTCCCGCATCAACCTGACGTTTCGCCGCGCATTCTAGGTTGCCGCGCGCTTTGTGGCTTGGCCTGCGCCCTCCGGCCATGGAATATGGCTGCGGGAGGACATATTCATGAAAATCGGAAAACTCGGCGCCTGGGCGGCGACGGAAAGCTTGACGGCGTCTGCAGCGGCGGCGTTCGCCAAGCGGGTCGAGGGCTGGGGTTGTGGCGCCCTTTGGATTCCCGAGGCGGTCGGGCGGAACGTCCTCGTCCATTCGTCCTGGCTGCTTGCCAACACCACGACATTGGTGATCGCGACCGGCATCGCCAACATCTATGCGCGCGACGCCGCAGCCATGAAATCCGCTCAGCTGACGCTGGCGGAACAGTCCGGCGGGCGCTTCCTGCTGGGGCTTGGCGTCTCCCACGTGCCGCTGGTCGAGGGCCTGCGCGGTCATGTCTTCGAGAAGCCGATCGGCAAGATGCGCCGCTATCTCCAGGATATGCAGAAGGTGACCTATATCTCGCCGATGCCGGCGGAGAAGCCGCAGACGGTCATCGCGGCGCTGGGCCCGCAGATGCTGACGCTGACGGCCGAACTGGCGGACGGCGCCCATCCGTACAACGTGACGCCCGAACATACGGCGCAGGCGCGCAAGGCGCTGGGGCCGGGCAAATTGCTCTGCCCCGAACAGAAGGCAGTGTTGCAGACCGATCCGGCTCTGGCCCGCGCGGCGGGGCGCAAGAACCTCTCCACCTATCTGACGCTGCCCAATTATCGCAACAACATGGTGCGGATGGGTTTCACCGAGAGCGATTTCGAATCCGGCGGCTCAGACCGGTTCATCGACGCCATGGTGGCTTGGGGCGACGAGGCGGCGATCCGCAAGCGCATCCAGGCGCACTGGGACGCCGGGGCCGACCATGTCTGCATCCAGGCCATTCCGCCCGACGGGGATTCCAGCAAGCCGGCGGACGACCGGCTACTTGAACTTTTGGCGCCCTCGCGCGGTTAGCGTTACGGCATTTCCCCCGGCGCAAATCCGCACTAGGGTGCGCGCCGGTTTTGGTGTTGGAGGGTGCGAATGAGTTCGACGCGGAATCGCGCGGCGTTTTTGGCAATCGGTCTGCTGGCTCTGGCGGGGTGTTCCGACGATCCGGCGCCGACAGACGATACCGGCGGCCTGCCGCCCGGAAACGGCATCTGCCTGTCCGTCCCCCAGATCGATCACACCGAGATCATGAGCGACAAGGCCATCATCTTCGTGATGAAGGACGGCAAGACCTACACCAATACGATGCCGATCGCGTGCCCCAGCCTGACGATGGAAAAGGGCTTCACCTACCTCAACGATGCGATCGAAATCTGTTCGAACGCGCAGACTATCCGCGTGCTGCGCTCAGGCAATTACTGCGAGTTGGGGCAGTTCACGCCGTTCCAGACGCCCAAGCTGCCCGCGGACTCGTCAAAGCCTTAACCGCTAGGCTTGCGGCCGGGCCTTCAGCTCGTCCCGGATTTCCTCCAGCAGCGTTTCGGTCTTTGTCGGCCCGGCAGCTGCCGCTTTGGTGGCGGCGAACAGCCGGTTGATCCAGCGCACCAGCATGAAGATCGCGAAGGCGACGATCATGAAGCGGATGACGGCGTTGATGAACACGCCGTAGTTGACCGTCACTGCGCCAGCCTTCCTGGCCGCCTCCAGCGTTTCGGCGTGCTCGCCCTTCAGGACGAAAAAGAAATCGGAGAAGTCGATGCCGCCCAGGGCGAAACCCAGGGGCGGCATCAGCAGGTCGGTCACGAGAGAGTTTACGATACCGGTGAAGGCCGCGCCGACGATGACGCCGACGGCCAGGTCGATGACATTGCCGCGCAGCGCGAAGGTCTTGAAATCATTCCACATGCCTGAGGTCTCCCGATCGAAACGCGATCGGGAGAGGATGCTACGCCTCCGCCTGCGTGTCTAATATTTACAGCGATCAATACTTGAAACTGGCGCTGAACAGCGCCGACCGGCCGGCGCCCGGTACGATGTGCCAGTTATGGATTTGGTCGTAAAAATACCGGTCGGTCAGGTTATAGACATTGACCTGCAGCACGATCTGCTCGGTCAGCGGATATTTTGCCATCGCATCGAAGGTGATGTAGCCGGGCACGGTTTCGACCGGCGCCGTCACCTGCGCCACGCGGCTCGACATGTAGTTGATGCCACCCCCCAGCTCCAGACCGAACGGTAGACGGTACTCGGTCCACAGCGTCGCCGAATGCTTCGGCACGTTGGCCAACGCCGCGCCGACCGGCGGGGAACCCGCGGCCAGCGTGGTTCCGTCCTGCACGCTGTGCAGATAGGTGTAGCCGGCATGCACCTGCCAGGCGTCGGTGATGCGGCCGACCGCCTCCAGATCGACGCCGTCGACGCGCTGCTCGCCGGCCAGGATGAAGAAGCCCGAATTGTGCGGATCCGGCACCCGGGCGTTCGTCTTCTCCTCGCGGAACAGGGCGGCCGACAGCGCGAGCCGATGGTTGAAGAGGTCCCACTTGGTGCCGAATTCGAAATTCTGGTTCTTTTCCGGCGCCAGGCCCTCGTAACCGGTCCCCAGGCCGCGGCCGCTGGTGATCTGCGTCAGCATCTCCGCCGATGGGTTGAACGAGGTGCCGTAGGCGAAATAGACGCTCGAGTCCGGTGTCGGCTTGTAGACGACGGCCCCGCGATAGCTCGGAATCTGGTCGACCTCATTGGCCGCGTTGTATTTCAGGAACTGGTTCACTTGCGCCGGCGGCACGGTATAGTAGGTGCCCTTGAACGTGGAATCGAAACGATCCCACCGCCAGCCACCGATCAGCTGCCATTGTTCGCCGATCTTGATGGTGTCGAGCACATAGGCGGCGAAGCTGGTCGCGTCGGTGTTGGATCTCAGCCGCAGATATGGCTGCCCGGTATAGATCTGGTTCTCGTTCGGATTCAGTAGCGTGTCGGTCGGCGTGTCCAGGCTGTTCTTGAACACCGGGTCGGAGCTTTCCGAGCCGACTTCGAATCCGGTCACAACTGTGTGTTCCAACCCGCCCGTCTCGAATTTGAAGGTCGCGTCGGTCTGGTCCTGCAGCATCGTCTCCTGGCTGTTACCGATCCATTCGTTGCGGCTGATCGTGATCGTCGACGGCGGGTTGAGCGCCGGCGAGAAACTGGTCGGCACCGTCGGTTCGCTGATTCGAAAATCGCGCCGGTAATCGGCATAGCGCAACTGCGAGCTGACGCGGATCGCGTCGTTGAAATCATGCTCGACGCGCGCGGTGACGATGTCGGCGTCGGTGTGCAGGTGGTCGCCCTTGAAGCCGTAGAAATTGTTACGCGGTACCGGGGCGGGGCTGCCGGCGAACCAGGGAATGCCGTAATCGGGCGTGTCGTCTTCCGTCTGGTGGAAATAGGACAGCGTCACGCGTGTCGGTGTGCCCAGGCCGAAAGCGAGGGTGGGCGCCACGCCGAAGCGCTGGTTCTCGCCGATGGCGCGGCCCGCCTGCATCGAATCGTGGCCCATCACATTAAGGCGCGCCGCGACGCCCTCGCCGAATTCGGGCAGCGGCTGGTCGATGTCCGCGGTGATGCGCTTCGTCTCGTCGGTGCCGAAGCTCAACGTACCGCTCGTCAGCGGCGTCAATGTCGCCTGCTTGCTGGTCTGGTTTATCACGCCGCCCGTCGAACCGCGGCCGAACAGGATGGAAGAGGGGCCTTCCAGCACCTGGACCTGATCCAGATTGAACGGGTCGCGGTAGTAGCTGCCGAAATCGCGCATTCCATCCATGTAGATGTCGTTGCGCGCGTTGAAGCCGCGCAGCGTCAGGTTCGTTCCCTGCCAGCTGAACTCGCCGGCGCCCAGGCTGATGCCCGGCACGTTGCGCAGGGCGTCGTTCAATGTGGTGGCGCCGCGATCGTCGATCAGCTGGCTGGTGATCGTAGTGATCGATTGGGGGGTGTCGACCAGCGGTTCGGTCAGCTTGGATATCGACGGCAGGTCCGCCTTGTAGTCGCGCTCGTGCCCAAAGACGGTGATCGTCTGAAGCTGGGCGGGTTGGGCATCCGCCGTATCCTTCTGGGTCTGTGCCTGTACGGGCAATGCCGCCGCCGCGAGGGCCAGCGTGCTGACGCTGCCCAGAAAAACCTTGCGCCGCTGTTTTGCGCCGGAAATACCGAATTGAAACCGAATCACGCCGAAGACCCTCCCGGTCGATGCCAATGTTTTGTGCGCCGCGGGTTTGGTGGCGCCTTGATACGATTGACGAGGCGACACCTTGTTTCCTCATGTCTCTCCGCGATATTTGTTTTGCGAAGGATGCTTGCGGTGTGCTCGACGGCGGGGACTTGGCGGGATGGGAAAAAAGACAGGCGACAAGGACGCTAAGACTGGGCAGGCGCTGGCCGCCGCCTATGGCGAAGTCGCCCCGCATCTTGTGCGCATGGGCGCGCGCCATGCGCTGGATGGCGAGGATATCGGACAGGATGCGATGGTGCGCGTGCTGCAGGTTAAAGACCGGTCGGCGATCGAAGACCCTGTGCGCTACCTGTTCCGTGTTGCCCGCAATCTGTTCGTCGATGCGGAACGCGCGCGGGGGCGTGAGCGCGCGCTGATGGATTCCGAGGCCGACCTGGAATCCAAGGCCGACGTCAAACCCGATGCGGAACGAACACTCGTTGGCAAGCAGCGGCTGGAACAGGCGCTGAAGGTGATCGAGGACCTGCCGCCGCGCTGCCGCCAGGCCTTTCGCCTGCATCGGTTCGAGGGTTTGAGCTATGCCGCGATCGCCCGTGAAATGGGCGTCAGCCCATCGATGGTGGAAAAGCATATCGCCGAGGCGATGCTGCGGCTCGGCCGCGCGCTGGGACGCGACGACGAATGAGCCTGGGGTATTGGCATGGTCGTGCGTCTAAAAGGACAAGTCAGGTTTCGAGGGCTGACCGGATATGAACAGTCGAAACGAAGACGCTGCACGCTGGTTCGCGGCCTCTCGCAGGGGCGTGATGCTGCACGACGAGCGGCAGGCTTACGATGCCTGGCGTGCGGTGCCGGAAAACGCCGCCGCGCTCGCCGAACTGCAGGCGATCTGGGATACGCTGAGTCCCGCCGCCGCGGAGGCTGTCCCGGTCCCCGTCACTCGTGCCACCGATCATCGCCGCCAGTTGGCGGCCGTCGTCGGCTTCATGGTGCTGATGGTCGCGGTCCTGCCGCGCATCGACAATGGCTGGCTGAACGCGCTCGACTGGTGGTCGCGCTGACCGAGGCCGCCCGCTCGGGTTGACAGCGGGGGCGCCGCCAGCCACTTAGCGGCCATGCCCGACCAATCCGCTGCCTCCATCACGCCGGAAGACAAGCTTCCGCCGGAAATCCGCCGTCGCCGGACTTTTGCCATCATCGCCCACCCGGACGCCGGCAAAACCACGCTGACGGAAAAGCTGCTGCTGTTCGGTGGCGCCATTCAGGCGGCCGGCGCGGTCAAGGCGCGTGGCGATGCGCGTCGCGCGCGCTCCGACTGGATGAAAGTGGAGCGTGAACGCGGCATTTCCGTTGCGTCATCCGTTATGACTTTCGACTATCGCGGCTGCACCTTCAACCTGCTGGACACGCCCGGCCACGAGGATTTCAGCGAGGATACCTATCGCACGCTGACCGCCGTCGACAGCGCGGTCATGGTCATCGACGCGGCGAAGGGCATCGAAGAACAGACCCGCAAACTGTTCGAGGTGTGCCGCCTGCGCGACGTGCCGATCATCACCTTCATCAACAAGATGGACCGCGAAGGGCGAGAGCCGTTCGAGCTGATCGAGGAGATCGAGCAGCAACTGCAGCTGGACATCGCTCCGGCCTCCTGGCCGATCGGCAGCGGGCGGGGATTCCTGGGCTGTTATGACCTGCGGGAAGACCGGCTCGTGCTGATCGCGCGCGGCGGCAAGGATGGCGGCAAGCCGATCGGGCTGGACGATCCCGAGCTTGACGAGGTGCTGCCGGCCGACGCGGCCGCGGCGCTGCGCGACAATGTCGAGATGGCGCGGGTGCTGTGCAAGCCGTTGGATATCCAGTCCTATCGCGAGGGTCACCTGTCGCCCGTCTTCTTCGGCAGCGCGGTCAATAATTTCGGCGTCAAGGAATTGCTCGACGGGCTGGCCGACCTGGCCCCGCCGCCCCGGCCGCAGCCGACGACCGCCCGCACCATCGATCCGGGCGAGGCGAAAGTCACCGGCTTCGTCTTCAAGATCCAGGCGAACATGGATCCGAAGCATCGCGACCGCATCGCCTTCTGCCGATTGTCCTCAGGCCATTTCAAGCGCGGCATGAAGATGCTGCATGTCCGATCCGGCAAGCCGATGACGATCCACAACCCGCTGATGTTCCTGGCGGCAGATCGCGAGCTGGCGGACGAGGCCTGGGCCGGCGATATCATCGGCATTCCGAACCATGGCACGCTGCGGATCGGCGACGGCCTGACCGAGGGCGAGCCGCTGGTCTTCACCGGGATTCCCAGCTTCGCGCCGGAACTGCTGCAGCGCGTCAGGCCCGAAGACCCGATGAAGGCAAAGCATCTGGGGCGTGCGCTCGAGCAGTTGGCGGAAGAGGGCATCACGCGGGTGTTCAAGCCGCGCATGGACGCCAACTGGGTGGTCGGCGTCGTCGGCGCCCTGCAGTTCGACGTGCTGGCCGACCGCATCCGCACCGAATACGACGTGCCGGTCTTTTTCGAGCCGGCGGCCCTGTCGACCGCGCGCTGGGTGGAGGCCGACAACCCGCTGGAGCTCAAGCGCTTCGCCGAGGGAAATCTCAGCGCGGTGGCGGACGATCACGACGGCGCGCTCGTCTTCCTGGCGCGCAATGCCTGGCACCTGACCCACACGGCCGAGCAATGGCCGCAAATCCGGTTCTTGAAGACGAAGGGCTAAACCACGAACGGGATCAGCGCCTTTACTTCGGCGCGGTACCGGCGATAGGCGTCGCCGAAAATTTCCGTCATCCAGCGCTCCTCAAGGCGGATCTTGAGCAGGAAGGCGACGACGACCAGCGCGATCGCGACCAGCCCGCGAACTTCGTCCAGCGAGATCGCCGAGCCGATGAAGCCGACCAGCATCCCGGTGTAGATCGGGTGCCGGACGATGGCGTAGGGACCGGTGCGGATCAGTTCGTGGTTCTGCTTGACGGTCACAGTCCCGCTCCAGTTCGCGCCGAGATAACGCCGCGCGGCGATCGAAAATCCCAATCCGGCGACCAGGATCGCGATACCCGCCCAATACTCAGCAAGGCTGCGGGGCACGAGCGGCGCCGTGAGCCAGCCGGGCCAAATCCCATAGAATGCGAATAGGGCGATCGCGAGTGAGAGCGGCACGATATGCGCCGCGCCGGATACGGACGATTCCCTGCGCATGACCGGTTTGGCGGCCCTGCCGGGCCAGTACCAGTAGATGAGCCAGGCAAGCCACAGCAGGGGGATCAGCAATCCGTCAAGCATGTCGCATCCGTTCCGCTGCTGTGGGCTGCGGCAATAATGCCGGAACGCTTTGGCCGGTCAAAGGTTGGGATGGGTAGCATTCGTTTCGAGAGGAGATGCACGATGACTATCAATTTCAATGAGGCCAAGAAGGTCGTTCGGCGCGGGCAGCGCCAGGCCAATCACGCTCTCGACGTAGCGCACGAGGCGTCGCAGCGCGGCCTGGAGCAGGCGCGCGGCTTTGCCGACGAAGCGATCGATTATGGCGACTATGCCGCACGGTCGACCGGCCGGGCGGTGCGCTCCGCGCATGAGTGGATGGAAGAGAAGCCGCATCTGGCCGCGCTGGCGGCATTGGCGGCCGGTGTCATCCTGGGGGCGCTGCTCAGCCCGCGTCGCTGACCGGTTTCGGATGCCGGGCCGATTCCCGCCGATTCGCGGGCGGTCCGGCTTTCGTGCGGCGGCCTTGCGGAACAGTGCACACGGTGACGATCCCGTCATCGGATGAAATTGCGTCGGTAAATCAATGAATTGGCGGTCCACGTGAGGCGCTTGCGGCTAGCCTGGAGCGTTTCTATACTCCGCCCGCTTTCGCGTTCATTGCTGCTGGCGTACACGCATGTCATTTCCAACGCTACCGCCCGACTATCAGCCGACCGACGACGAGCCGTTCATGAATCCCATGATGCTCGAATACTTCCGGCAGAAACTCCTGAAGTGGCAGTCGGAACTGTTGCACGAATCGAATGAGACGCTGGCCAGCCTGCAGGTCGACGGCGGCATGCAGGAGCCGGACCTGGCGGATCGCGCATCGGCTGAAACCGACCGGGCGCTGGAACTGCGCACCCGCGACCGTGAACGCAAGCTGCTTTCCAAGATCAGCGCTGCCCTCCTCAGGATCGAGGACGGTTCCTACGGCTTTTGCGAAGAAACCGGCGATCCCATCGGCGTGAAGCGCCTGGAAGCCCGGCCGATCGCCACATTGTCGCTCGAAGCACAGGAGCGTCACGAGCGCATGGAGCGCACACAGCGGGACGACTGATCCCGCTTTCCCAAAAGATCGTTCTGAACCACTTTCGTTCGCGAACGTTCTTTCCTGTTGCGAATCAGAACAAATCCGGTACAATCCTCTCCTGGACACGCCGCCTGCGCGTGTGGGACAACGGAGAGATCGTATGACGAGTCCTGTATTACGCGTGGTCGACAAGGATCCCATGGATAAGCAAAAAGCCATCGACGCCGCCGTTTCGCAGATCGAAAAAGCGTTCGGCAAGGGCTCGATCATGAAGCTCGGTGCGCGCGGCGCCCCGGACGTGGAGGTGGTGTCCACCGGCTCGCTCGGGCTCGATATCGCGCTCGGCATCGGCGGCTTGCCCAAGGGCCGTATCATCGAGATCTACGGGCCGGAAAGCTCAGGCAAGACCACGCTGGCGCTGCATGTGGTCGCGCAGGCGCAAAAAACCGGCGGCACCTGCGCCTTCGTCGACGCCGAGCATGCGCTCGATCCCGGCTATGCCCGCAAGCTGGGCGTCGATATCGAGAATCTGCTGATCTCCCAGCCCGATGCGGGCGAACAGGCGCTTGAGATCGCCGACACGCTGGTGCGTTCCAATGCGGTCGACGTGCTGGTCATCGACAGCGTCGCGGCGCTGGTGCCCAGGGCCGAGCTGGAAGGCGAGATGGGCGACAGCCATGTCGGCCTGCAAGCCCGCCTGATGAGCCAGGCGCTGCGCAAGTTGACCTCCTCGATCTCCAAGTCGAACTGCATCGTCATCTTCATCAATCAGATTCGTCTGAAGATCGGCGTCATGTTCGGCAATCCGGAAACCACCAGCGGCGGCAACGCGCTGAAATTCTACGCGTCGGTACGGCTGGATATCCGTCGCATCGGGTCGATCAAGGACCGGGAGAACATCGTCGGCAACCAGACACGGGTGAAGGTGGTGAAGAACAAGATGGCCGCGCCGTTCCGCGTGGTCGAGTTCGACATCACTTACGGCGAAGGCATCTCCAAGACCGGCGAGCTGATCGATCTCGGCGTCCAGGCCGGGGTGGTCGAGAAGTCGGGCGCCTGGATCTCCTACGACGGCCAGCGCATCGGTCAGGGCCGGGAGAACGCCAAGCAGTTCCTGAAGGACAATCCCGAGGTCGCTGCTTCGATCGAGGCCAAGATCCGCTCCAATGCCGGTATCGTCGGCGACGCGATGATCGGCACGCCAGAGGCGGACGGCGACGCGGACTCACCGGAGTAAAGATCCGCGGATAATGAAACCAACGGCCGGGCACTGAGCCCGGCCGTTTTCGTTTGCGCGGGTTGCAGATTGCAAACGGCCGATTGGCTTGACCCGGCGATCCCAGTAAGACGGTGCCATGGAGTCTCCCCCCATCTTTGCGCCGGCCGCCGCTGCGGAAATCCCGGACTTTCTCCGCGCGCGCGCCGAGGGGACGGCGCTGCGCATCCGCGGGTGCGGCAGCAAGGCGGCATTCGGCCGGCCTGCCGCGTCGGAAGATGCGATCCTCGACCTGTCGGCGCTCAGCGGCATCACGCTCTACGAGCCGGACGAACTGGTCCTGTCCGCCCACGCCGGCACCCCGCTTGCCGATATCGCGGCCGCCGTCACCGAACGTGGCCAGTGCCTGGCGTTCGAGCCGCCGGAACTCAACGCCCTGCTGGGCGGCGGCGAGGGCGGTCCCACTTTGGGTGGCCCCACGCTCGGCGGTATTGTCGCCTGCGGCTGGTCCGGCCCGCGCCGGATCAAGGCCGGTGCGGTGCGCGATCATGTGCTGGGCATCCAGGCGATCGGCGGCGACGGACAGTCCTTCCGCTCCGGCGGCCGGGTGGTCAAGAACGTCACCGGCTTCGACCTGCCCAAGCTGCTGACCGGATCGCACGGCACACTCGCGGTCATGACCGACATCACAATCAAGGTGTTGCCGGCGCCTCAACGCACCCGCACCCTGGTCCTGTTCGGGCTCGACGACGCGGAGGCGGTGGCGCTGATGACCGCCGCGCTCGGCGGCCCTTTCGAGATCGCGGGCGCCGCGCATCTTCCGGCGAAGGCGGCAGCGCGCTCCTCATCGGCCGATCTGGCCCGCTCGGGCGGTTCCGCCACATTGCTTCGGCTCGAGGGTTTCGGCCCGTCGGTCGATGATCGCTTCGCTGCGTTGGAACAGCGATTCGCAAAGGCCGGGGATTTTATGGGGCTCGATTCCAACGACTGCATCACCGCCTGGCGGGAGGTGCGGGAGGTTGCCGGCCATGTGGATTCGGGTGCCGTTGTCTGGCGCCTCTCACTGCGTGCAACCGACGCTGCTCGGGTGACCGCCGACATTCTGGCCAAGACCGGCGGCGAGGCGTTCTACGATTGGGGCGGCGGTCTTGTCTGGCTCGCGTTGCCGTCGGGGGGCCCCGATGGACATGCCGCCACGGTGCGGGAAGCGTTGCCTTCCGGGCACGCGACCCTGATGCGGGCACCCGCCGACATGCGTGTCGGGGTACCGGTCTTCCAGCCGCGTCCACCGGCGCTTGCGGCGCTCGAGGATCGGGTGAAGACGGCGTTCGACCCGCGCGCGATCCTGGCGCCGCGCTTCATGAGTTCCTGATGCAGACCCGCTTCACCACCGAGCAGCTGGCCGATCCCGCGATCCGCGATTGCGAGCGCAACATTCGGGCTTGCGTCCATTGCGGGTTCTGCCTCGCGACCTGCCCGACCTATACGCTTTTGGGCGACGAGCTCGACAGCCCGCGGGGCCGCATCTACCTGATCAAGGACATGCTGGAGAACGACCGGCCGGCGACGGAAGAGGTCGCGCTGCATGTCGACCGCTGCCTGTCGTGTCTCGCCTGCCAGACGACATGCCCGTCCGGTGTGAACTACCAGCATCTGATCGACCATGCCCGCGCGCATGTCGAGGAGACCTATAGGCGGCCTTGGTTCGATCGTACGCTGCGCGCCGTCCTTGCCTGGCTGCTGCCCTATCCCGGACGGTTCCGCCTGGCGCTCAGGGCGGCCGCGCTCGCCCGGCCGTTCGCGGGGCTGCTCAAAGGGCGGCCGGCGGCGATGATGGCCCTGGCTCCGGCGCGGCTGCCGTCGCCGGGGACGGAGGAGGGACGGCAGGTTTTCCCCGCCGTCGGTCCGCGCCGCAAGCGGGTTGCACTGCTGATGGGGTGTGCCCAGCGTGTGGTCGCACCTTCGATCAACGCCGCCACCATCCGGCTACTCAACCGCCACGGCGTGGAGGTCGTCGTGCCGCCGCCCGTCGGCTGCTGCGGCGCCATCGTCCACCATCTGGGCAGGGCCGATCAGGCGCGGGGGCTTGCGACGGCGGCGATCGAGGGTTGGGTGAAGGAAACCGCCGCCGGCGGTCTCGACGCGATTGTGGTCAACACGTCCGGCTGCGGGACCGAGATCAAGGACTACGGCCATATCTTTCGCGATGACCCGATTTGGGCCACGCCGGCTCGCGCTGTTTCCAGCCTGGCGCGGGACATCAGCGAATTCCTCGACGAGATCGGCATCAAACCCATTGAGAGCGAAGCCCCGAGGCCGATCGTTGCCTATCATTCCGCCTGCTCCCTGCAGCACGGACAGAAGGTGACGCGCCAGCCGCAGAAACTGCTGACAAGCGCCGGCTTCACTGTAAGGGAGATCCCGGAGGGGCATCTCTGCTGCGGTTCGGCCGGCACCTATAATCTGTTGCAGCCGGAAATCGCCGGGCGCCTGCGCGACCGCAAGCTGGCCAACATCGCCGAAGTCTCGCCGGATATCGTTGCGACCGGCAATGTCGGTTGCATCACGCAGCTTTCAGGCCATGCGAAAGTTCCGGTTGTGCATACCGTGGAACTGCTAGACTGGGCGACAGGCGGCCCCGTTCCGGAGGGTCTCGCCGGCAATCACTGACGGGCAGGGGAAGGCTTGATGGCAACGACGAATCGCGGTTGGGTTCTGGAATCTTATCCGGTGGGCGATGATTTCGACGCGGCGCTGAAGCTGCGCGAGCGTCCGATGCCGGAGCCGGGCCCCGGCCAGATGCTCGTCCGCAGCCAGTATCTCTCGCTCGACCCGGCCAATCGCGGCTGGATGATCATGCCGACCTACATCCCGCAGGTTCCTCTGGGCGACACGATGTGGGGCTTCGTCCTGGGGCGGGTCGAGCAGTCGAACGTTCCGGGATTTGTCCCCGGCGATCTGGTCAGCGGTTTCGGCGCCTGGGCGGATTACTGCCTGATGGGCGCCGACATGTCGAACAAGCTGCCCGATCTCGGCGGGCTGCCGCTCTACGCCGCACAGAGCCTGTTCGGCCTCTCGGGCGGCACTGCCTATGTCGGCGTGATCGACGTCGCGAAGGCCAAGCCGGGTGAGGTTTTCCTGGTCTCGGGTGCGGCCGGCTCAGTCGGCTCGCTGGTCGGCCAGATCGCCAAGCTGATGGGCTGCACCGTCGTCGGTATCGCCGGCTCGCCGGAAAAATGCCGATGGCTTACCGAGGAGCTCGGTTTCGATCATGCCATCGACTATCAGCGCGAGGATATCGGCGCACGCCTGACCGCACTCTGTCCCAAGGGCGTCGATATTTATTTTGACAATGTCGGCGGTCCCATGACGAACACGGTCGCCGCCCACATGGCGCTGAAGGGGCGGATGGTGCTTTGCGGATCGATGGCCAAATTCACCCATCCGGGACCCGAGCTCGATCTCGGGCCGATTCTTCTTAACCGGGTGACAATCACCGGCTTCATCCTGATCGACCACTTCGATCGGCTGGACGCCGCCAACGCGGACCTCGCCAAATGGCTGGCCGAGGGCAAGATCAAGCACAAGGCGGACATCGTGGAGGGGCTGGAGAACACGGTGACCGCCTTTCGCAAGCTGTTCACGCCGGGCGCGCCGCATATGGGCAAGTTGCTGGTCAGGGTCGACCCGACCGCCAACTAGGCTGATATTGACGAACACAGGAAACGATGGGGTGGGCAATGGTTGAGATGAATCGGGCCTGGGTTCTGGTCGAGCGTCCGGTGGGCGACGATTTCGACAGTGCGCTCAAATTCCGCGAGCTGCCGATGCCGGAGGTTGCCGACGGGCAGGTGCTGGTTCGCACGCTCTATTTGTCGCTCGACCCCGCCAATCGTGGCTGGATGGCCGGCCCCACCTATATGCCGGCAGTGCCGCTCGGTGTGCCGATGTGGGGCGGCATCATCGGCCGCGTCGTGGAGTCGAAATCACCCAAATACCAACCGGGCGACGTCGTCGGCGGGTTCGGCAGCTGGAGCGACTTTTGCGCACTGCCGGCCGAAGGGCTGAACAAGATCCCGGATATGGGCGGCCTGCCGCTCGCGGCGTCGCAGGCGCTGTTCGGCGGGGCCGGCGGTACGGCCTATGTCGGCGTCATCGATGTCGGCCAGGTCAAGCCGGGCCAGACCTTCGTCGTGTCGGGCGCGGCCGGCTCGGTCGGCTCACTCGCCGGTCAGATCGCGAAGATCCAGGGGGCATCCAAGGTCATCGGCATCGCCGGCTCCGCCGACAAATGCGCCTGGCTGACGGACGATCTCGGCTTCGATCACGCCATCAACTACCAGACGGAAAACGTCGCCAAGCGCCTGGCGCAGATCGCGCCGGACGGCGTCGACGTCTATTTCGAGAATGTCGGCGGCGCCGTCGGCAACGCGGTGGTCGCCAACATGGCCAAGAACGGCCGCATCGCGCTTTGCGGCCTTGTCTCCCAATACAATGCCGAGGGCGCGCGGGACGGCATCGACATGCTGCCGGTGCTGCTTAAGAGCTGTTCGGTCCACGGCTTCATCCTGCTCGACTATCTGCACCGGCTGGGCGAGGCGAGCCAGAAGCTGGGACAATGGCTAGGCGAGGGCAAGATCAAGTTCCACACCGACATCACCGACGGGCTCGAGAATGCGCTGACTGCGTTCCGCCGCCTGTTCCGGTCGGGCGCCGCCCACAAGGGTAAAATGATGATCCGGGTCGACCAGTCGGCCCACTGACGATGGCGCGCAGGGCACCGGCCAAGACGGCCATTGAGAAAGCCATCCCGACGGCGCAGCTACGACGGCACTTCCTGACCGTGCCCTGGATTCGCTTCAGCGTCGGGGCGGCGCTGGGCACGGCGATCTTCATGTTGATCCCGCACACCAACGGCCCGGTGCTCAGGGCATTGTGGGGCTGGGACGTTGGCGTCGTGGCGATCCTGGCCATGATCGTCATCATGATCCTGAACAGTACGACCGATCATATGCGCCAGCGGGCGGCGGTGCAGGATCCCGGACGTTCGATCCTGCTGGGCGCAATCATCGCCGGTTCGCTTGTCTCCGTGGTCGGGCTTGTTGCGATCCAGAAGACGATGAAGGGGGGTGGGGAGGCGTCGGTCGTATCGCTGTTCACGATCGTGGGGACGATCGTGCTGTCCTGGCTGCTGGTCCATGTCGTGTTCTCGCTGCATTACGCGCACGCCTATTACGGGCCGGCGGCGGACGAGGCCGACGAGGACGGACTTGTCGGCGGCCTGGAATTTCCCGGCGAGCCCAAGCCAGACTATTGGGATTTCATGTATTTCTCGTTCGTCGTCGGCATGACCTGCCAGGTGTCCGACGTCAACGTCAGCGGTCGGCAATTGCGCCGGCTGGCATTGTCGCACGGCATCGTGTCGTTTTTCTTCAACACGATCATCCTGGCGCTGACGATCAATATCCTGGCGTCGTCTCTTTAGGAGCTGAGCCCGACCTCGATCTGTCCGTCCGCCTCGCGCACCGGGAATGTTTCCAGGCTGGTGAAGGCGGGTGGGCTCTTGGCCGCGCCGGTTCGCAGGTCGAACCGGGCTCCATGCACGGGACAGGCCAATTGGCAGCCATGATGGATCTTGGACGTGATCAGCGCGCTGTTGGCGTGGGAACAGCGATTTTCGACGGCATAGAGTCCGTCCTTCAGGCGGGCAATCGCAATCCGCGTCCCGTCGATGCTCACGGTCTTGCAGGTTCCGACTGGAATCTCGTCGCTCGCGGCGACTCGCAGGTAAGTCATTGTCATCAATGGCGCGCCATGCAGTCGCGCGCGCGAAGCGCAAATAGGAACATCCTGGAGAAACCGGGGGTTGCCTGTCGGTATGGTCGGCGTCAGCCGACGCCGAACAAGGAGTTATCAGATTATGGGCAAGAACACGCGCAGCAAAGCAGTTTCGGTCGCCGGCCTCCTGGCGGTCTGCCTCCTGGCAGCAGCCTGCAACACCGTTGCCGGCGCCGGCAAGGATACCTCGGCGGTCGGTCATGCTGTGACCAACACAGCCAACGACGCCAAGCCGTGATCGTCCACCGGCGCGCGCCGCGTGCCGGTGATGACGGCGCTCTAGCGCGGTCGACGACGGGCTATCTCATAGAGCCCCACCGCCGCCGCGTTTGAGACGTTCAGGCTGCCGATCGGCGGCTGCGTGGGCAACTTGGCGAGTGCGGTGCAATGTTCGGCGACCAGCCGCCGCAGCCCCTCGCCTTCGGCCCCCAGGGCCAGCACGACGCGCGGCCCGAAATCGAGACTCCCCAATTCGGCCTCGCCTTCCTCCGCCAGTCCGGCAACGAAGAATCCCTCCTGCCGAAGGCGTTCGATGGCGCGCGACAGGTTGGTCTCATACAGCAGCGGCACGACGTCGACCGCGCCCGAGGCCGACTTGGCGAGAACGCCGCTGATCTCCGGTGCGTGGCGCGACTGCACGATCACGCCCTTGGCGCCGAACGCGGCCGCCGAACGCAGGATGGCGCCGACATTGTGGGGGTCGGTCACCTGGTCCAGAAGGACCAGTATCGCCGGATCGGCGCCGACGGCGATCAGAACGTCTTCCAGCCCGACCTCGGGCAGCGGTTCGGAGTCGAGCGCCAGCCCCTGATGGACCGCGCCCTGCGGCAGCATCCGTTCGATTGCGTCGCGGTCGACAGCGACCGGCGGCGGTCGCTTAAGCCCCAACCGCTGCGCCTCCGCGGCAGTCGCGGCGAACGCCTCCAGCGCCGGCTGCGTGCCATAGAGATGGCGGCAGTTGCGTTCGGGGTTCAGCCAACCGGCGGTTACGGCATGGATGCCATAGAGCATCAGCGCGCGGCCGACCGACGGAGGCGGGACCGCGCCGGGCGCACGCGTCTGCGGCCTGTCACCACCGCTTTTGGCGGGCGGCGGGCGACCGTGATCGCCTTGTCGGAAGGGACGGCGGGATTTGTGGGGTGGCTTCGGCATGGACAATGCATAGACGAGCGGCGGCGGCTCGCCAATCGTCTCGCTGCCGGTACCCTGGCGCCAGTTGACTGCGCGGCCCCGACCCCCTAAGACCGCACTCTCTTGCGCCGACCCCCGATCGAAAGATCGCCGCGGGTTTCCCTTATGGAGGGGTGGCCGAGTGGTTAATGGCAGCAGACTGTAAATCTGCCCTCTTATGAGTACGGAGGTTCGAATCCTCCCCCCTCCACCAAAGCCCATTGAAATAAGCGATACGTGTCCGTCGTGTTGAATGAATGCCTGCCTAACGGGTGGTCGTGGCGGACGCTCTTCTCTCATCGCCGGCAACCGACACTCCGTGCGGTGGAAAGCGCACCGTGACGCGGGTACCTGCGCCGACCGTGCTGTCGATCGTCAGCGTGCCGCCATGCAGGCCGACGAGCCCGTCGACCAGCGGTAGGCCGAGGCCCGTGCCGCCATGCGAGCGTGCATAGGAATTGTCGATCTGCTCGAACGGCACGGTCAGGCGCGGAATCTGGTCCGCCGGAATGCCGATGCCGGTGTCATAGACCGTAAGCTCGGTACCGCCGTCGGTTGTGGTTCCTGCATGAATGCCGACGATTCCCCCTGCCGGGGTAAAGCGGATGGCGTTGGACAGCAGGTTGAACAGGATCTGCCGGATCGCGCGCTCATCGGCGAACAGCGCGGGCGGCGGCGTGTCGATCTTCACCTCCAGCTTTTGTCCGCGGCTGCTGGCCTGATGCCCGATCAGGCGGCGTGCGCTGTTGATCGCATCCTCGATATCCAGGTCGGCGCACTCCAGGTCCATCTTACCAGCCTCGACCTTCGACAGATCCAGTATGTCGTTGATGACCCGCAGCAGATGGTCGCCGCTCTGGTGGATCAGGCCGAAATATTCGGTGATCTGCGGCGACAGCGGCGGGTTGCTCTTGATTGCCGGCCCAAGCTCGGAGAAACCCAGGATGGCGTTCAGCGGCGTCCGCAATTCATGGCTCATCATCGTCAGGAACATCGACTTGGCGCGGTTCGCCTGTTCCGCCCGCTGACGGGCGATGTCGCGGTCACGGGCGATCCGCTCCATCTCCGCCGAACGCTCGGTGAGCGTGATCTGCAATTGCTGGTTCGCCATCATCATCAGGCAGAACATCACCAGCCCGGACATGACGATTCCGGCCAGGAAAGCCAGCTGGTTCGCGATCGTGGGTGCGAACAGGCTGGTCTGCGGTGCGCCTGCGATGGCGATTACGGTCCGCGCGAACTGGGCGGCGGCAACCCCGATAAGGGCGGTGGCCGTCATCCATGACAGGTACCGATATGCCGGCCGGGTCCAGCGGACCAGTTCATAGGCGCCAGCCATGGTTCCGACCGCCAGCACGAACGAGCCGATGGCGATCCGGGCCGAAAGGCTTTCGTCAACATAGAGGTAATAAGCCATCGCTGCGACGGCTAAGGCATCGAACGCCAGCGCGGCCCGCCAGTGTGTCGGCCGGCCGTTGAACTTGCGCACGCCGTTCCAGACCATCAGCGGGAAAATCATGACGAGGGCGTTGGCGATCAGCACGCAGAGCCAGGCCGGCGCGGTGTCGCGAAATGCCGAAAGTATAAGGCCGAGGCCGAAACAAAGCGCGCCGCCGCCCCAGATATCGACGCTGCGCGCGTCCGGCTGCCAGCGGCGGCTCAGCAACATGATTCCACCCGCCGTGATGATGACGGCGAAGTGCGCGACGAAGAGTGTCCGGATATCGAGCACGGATGGTCCTGCTGGGTGCAAAGGAATGATATGCAACACGCTTCCTTTGTGCATCTATCACATTCTGACGCGGCGTGGACGGTCGTGTCTGACTGCCGGGAGGGATGGTTTCATGACAGCTGGACAGGTTCTGGTTCATGTCGAGCCTGGTGCGGCCGCGGAACAGCGGGTGCGCTATGCGTTGTCGATGGCGCGTAGCCGCGGTTCGAAGCTTGTCGGCCTTACAGTTCGGCTGTCGCCCCAGGCGGCGACCTCGTCGATGATTGGCGATGTCAGTGCGCTGACGGCCTATTGCGACGCCTCGGGCGACAGTGTCCATTCGGCGAAAGACCTGTTCGAACGGGTAACGCACGGCAGTGGCGTGACTGTGGAGTGGCGCGAAAGCTACGGCGTTCCGCTCGAAGTGGTGGTCGCGGAAGCGGGAAGTGCCGACCTGATCGTGCTCGGCCGCGCCAGCCGCGCAAGGCTGGATGGCGGCATGTATGTGATTCGGCCGGACGACGTCATCATGGGCAGCGGCGTGCCGGTGCTGGTTGTGCCGGATGTGCTGCCGACGGAATATCGCGGCAGCCGAATCCTGGTTGCGTGGAAGTCCACGCCGCAGGCGGCCCGTGCCGTACGCGACGCGATGCCCTGGCTGGCGCGCGCCGAGGCCGTTTTCCTGACAGAGGTGATGTCACCGGTCGGCCGATACGAGATTCCCGCCAAGACCATGGCCGAGTATCTGATGGCGCACGGTGTGCCGGTTTCCATCCTGCAGATCCCGGCTGGCGGCGTGGTCGAGGACCTGCTGATGAACGCGGCGGCGGCCAACGAGTGCGACATGATCGTCGCCGGCGCCTATGGCCACAGCCGCCTGCGCGAATGGACGCTGGGCGGTGTTACCCGCTCGCTGCTGGAACGCTCCCCGCTGCCCTGCCTGTTGGCGCATTAGGCCTTCGTTTCGCCTGCGTCCTGCGTATGATGCCCCCGCAATCAATCAAAAGGGGGAAGCGATGTCGGACGAAATCCAGCAATTGCGGGCCGAGGTGGCGCGGCTTGGCACGGAGCTGACGCGGCTGACCGAGATCGAGGCGGTCAAGCGCTGCAAGTATCAATACTGGCGCTGTTTCGACACGGCCAATATCGACGGCATGCGCGAGGTGCTGCATCCCGACGTGACGCTCAGCGTCGAGGCCGGCATCTATTCGATGAAGTATCAGGGGCGCGAGGGCTATCTGGAAATGGTCCGCACCGGCGCCCATGCCGACATGATCTCGCACCATAACGGGCACCATCCGGAGATCGATATCGTCGGGCCGGAAGAGGCGATCGGGACCTGGTATCTCTATGACGATCTATACGAATATCGCCGCAACATGCGGCTCTATGGCACCGCCTTCTATCGCGACCGGTATGTGAAGCACGAAGGTCGCTGGAAGATCGTCTATTCCCAGTTCCACCGGCTGTATGAGATCGCCGAACCGCTGCCGCCGCGCGAGAACATCTTGGCGCATTACCTCGGCACTCACGGCTACAAGCATCCCGGCACCGACCCGCTGCCGCCCTTCCCGAAGGTGAAGGACTATCGCCACGAACCCGGCGTCATGCCGCCGTTCCTGGACGCGAAGTAAGCGCTCAGTTCGACGCCAGCTGCCGCGTCAGGTAGCGCGCGAAGGTCAGTAGCCCGTGCTCGTTGGGCGCCAGGCGGGATGGCTTGACCATGCCGCTGCGCGCGCCCTTCTGCACGCGGGCTACGATACCGCGGTCCTCCGCGTTCACGTGGGGAATCTCCTTCAGGTAATAGAGATTCGGGTGGTCGGCGTCGGGCTTGGTGCCGCGCGGGATGTTGAAGCTGCCACACACGCCCCATTCGACCAGCACCTGGTCGACGCCGATCGGCTGCGGCCGCATCCAGGTGAACTGGTCGTAGGCGACCGTGAACAGGTGATTGGGGAAAATGCCGCCGACATAGACGATGCGCTTGTCGGCCTCGGTCACATCGGGATTCGCCATCGCGATCGCCGGATCCTGCGGCAGAATCAGATGCTCGCCGACATCGAAAGCGTGGAAAGCGTGCAGCGGGCCCTCGCTGACCATGCGCAGCGACTCCTGCGGGAACAGCGGGCCGATCGAGCCGGCGTGGCCCATCTCCAGGTGATAGGATTCCAGGAAGTTCTCGACCGAGATCTTCCAGTTGCAGTTCCAGATTTCGCTCCCCTTGTGCAGGGATACCATATTCTCCATGTGGAAATTCTTGAACAGGGCTTCCAGCGGTTTCAGATCGTCCGCCAGCGGGCGCGCGTCCATATCCGCGTTGGCATAGACGAAGCCGTTCCAGCATTCGATCTTGACCGGTTTCAGCGTGCACTGTGACTTGTCGAAGCTTTCCGGTATGTGCGGCGCATTCAGCAGCGTGCCGTCGGCGTCGTAGGTCCAGCCGTGATAGGGGCAGGCAAAACGCTTGGCATTGCCGCTGCCGCTGGCGACGGTCGCGAGCCGATGGCGGCAGACATTGACCATGCCGGTGATCCGGCCATCCGCCTGCTTGTTGACGATGATGGGCACGATGCCGAGATCGGTGGTGATGTAGTCGCCGGGATTGGCGAATTCGTCGACACGGCCGACACATTGCCACTGGTGCTTAAATATCCGCTCGTATTCGACCTCGAGCAGATCGTTCGACAGGTAAACTTCCGGGGAGACGCCGAAGATCGCATCTTCCGGCTGTGCCGCCATGGTGGCGATGCTCTCGATCGGATCGGGCGCGTGCTGCTTCAACACAATGGACATCGACCGTCTCCGCTGTTGATCGCAATGCGATAAATCACATTATAATTTACAGCGTAGGTCAACGCGTATTTTTAATCGAAGGATCGAATCAACGTTCGCCGACGAACAGCGCGCCGTCCTCTTCGTGCACCGGGAAGGTTTCGATCTCCCGCGTGCACGGCGCATCGACCGCCGCGCCGGTCCTGATGTCGAACGATCCGAAATGCAGCGGGCAGACGATGGTGCCGCCCTCGACGAAACCGGCGGAAAGCATGGCATTGCCGTGCGAACACATGTCTTCGGTCGCATAGAATGCGCCGTCCAGATTATAGATCGCGAGCGGCACATAGCCGGCAACGATCACCCGGAGAGCGCCGTTTTCCGGCACGTCCGCCGCCTTGCACAGGAACGTCCTCGCTTCGCTCATCGAAACCACGCTCATCGTCACATCTCTGTTGTGGCCATATATCTTTCACGGTATATCACATCATAATTTCTCATACGAATTGCAAAACTCGTCGCGAGATGCCGGGTTAGGACAATCCCCAGGAGGGTGCGCATGACGCAAAAATCGACCGTTTTGCCCGATGTTCCGCTGACCCCGTTCATTCGCGATATCCTTGCGCGCATCGACGCTTCCGTCGGCACCGTGGACAAGGCTATCAGCCTGCCGCCGGAATGCTACACCTCGGAAGAATGGTACGAGTTCGAGAAACGCGCGATCTTCGACCGCGAGTGGACGGCGCTCGGTCATGTCAGCTTCATTCCCGCGCCCGGTGACTATTTCTCGATCACGATTCTCGACGAACCGCTGCTGGTGGTGCGCGGCAAGGACGGGGCGATCCGCGTACTCTCCGCCGTCTGTCGCCATCGCGGCCACGTACTGGGCGAGGCCAAGGGCAACGCCGAGGGCTTTACCTGCCCGTTCCATGGCTGGTCGTATGACCTTGAAGGCACGCTGACCTCCGCGCCAGAGATGAAGGGAACCCTGCCGTTCGAGGATCTGAAGCGAACGCAGTGCCTGCCTTCGCTCCGCACGGAGATCTGGAACGGCTTTATATTCGTCAATTTCGACGGCGAAGCCGAACCACTCGGGCCGCGGCTCAAGGTGCTGTCGGATCAGGTAAAGAATCACGATATGGCGAACTTGATCGCGCCGCCGACCGTGGACTGGACCGGCAACCCCTGGAACTGGAAGTTCATGCAGGAAAATGCGCTGGAGCCTTACCACACGCATTACCTGCATGCCGGTCCGCACGATTTCGCGCCATCTCGCCTGGCGTCGTTCTTCGATTGGGACGAGGCGGATGACGGTGCGATTTTCCACCCGACCGGCTTCGTCCATCTCGACGGCGGTTTCAACGCCTCGACCAAGGCGCTGTTGCCGACGATCCCGGGTCTGACGGACGAGGAGCGGCAGCGCGTAATGTTCGCCGCGGTGATGCCGAACCTGTTTTTCGGTGCGCAGCCGGACTGCGTCTTCTTCTACATCATCATCCCGGAATCGGCCGGCAAGATCACGCTTCGGGTCGGGCTGCTGACCACGCTTGCCAACCTGTCCCTGCCGACCGCGCCGCTGCTGCTCAAATCGACGGTGGACGGGATTTCGATCTTCAACGACCAGGACGTGGTGGCCAACACCAAGACCCATCTGGGGCTGAAATCGCGTTTCGCGCCGCGTACCCGCTACGCGCCCAAGGAACAGACCCTGGCACAGATCAACAGCTGGCTGATCAAGCGCTACAAGGCCTATGCGGACAGCCTGATGGCGCTGCCCCAGGCGGCGGAATAATGGCGACTATCGAGGAACTCTCGGCGACCGTCATCCAACTTCAGGCGGAGCTGGTCCGCCTGCGGGATAAGGACGAGCTGCGCGACCTGATCGTTACTTATGCGCGCGGCTGTGACCAGGGCAACAATCCGATTCTGCTGCGGCCGCTTTTCACCGACGACGCGATCTGGGAATGCAAGGGCTACGGTAAGTATGTCGGCGGCGACATGGTGGCCAAGGGGCTGCACGCGGTCGCCGGCAACAGCATCTTCTGGTCGCTGCACAACATGATCTCGCCACAGATCGAGTTCGATGCCGACGGGTTGGGCGCGACCCTGTTCTGGTATCTCTGGGAGGCGGCGACCCTGCCGCATGACGAGACCGGCGAATCCGAAGCGCACTGGATAGGCGCCACTTATGACGCGCGGGCGCGTAAGGTTGACGGAAAGTGGCTGTTCTCGGCGCTGGAGCTGAAGCTCGATATGGCAACCCCGGTATCGAAGCTGTGGGTCGAGCAGCGTTTCCCGCGCGGCAGCAACAAGCAGCGTTATTTCCAGATTCTGGAGCCGGGCATTTACGAATACTGCGCCTGCGGCATGTCGAAGACTCAACCGTTCTGCGACGGCAGCCACGAGGGCGGGTCGGCGAAACCGATTCCCTTCACGATCGACAAGCGGCAGACGGTGGCTTTGTGCGGCTGCCGCAAATCGAAGACCAAACCCTTCTGCGACGCCACGCATTTGGGTATGAAACTTTAAGGTGATTTCGTTTCGGGGAAGCGGTGCCTGAGTGATAGAAGGGGCGATATTGTCCCGTTCGGCGGCGAGTCGGGCGGCATCGGGTTACAGGAAACAGGCGCATGAAGGTTGAAAAAGAGCTGGAGGAGATGGGTCTCTATCAACAGACCCATCTTTCGCAGGAAGACGAAACCGCCTTCATAGAGTTCGAGTTCGCCTTGCATCACATCATGGAGGCGTTCGGTCGCTGGTCGACGGAATTGCATGAGCATGTGTCGGGCCGGGTCATGCCGGTGCAGGACGTGTCGATGCTGCAGATCATCCGCATGAAGGATACGCCGAAGAGCGCGACCGAAATCGCCAAGTACCTGAACCGCACGGATTCGGCCAACGTGCTCTATGGCCTGCGCAAGCTCGAGAAGCTTGGCCTGATCGAGAAGAGCCCCGGCCCGCCGCGCGAAACGACCTATCAGGTGACGGAGGAGGGGCGTGGCATCACCGACCGTTACGCCGCCAAGCGGCGGGAACTTCTGCTCAGCCTGATCGATCGCATGTCCCAGTCGGGCAGCATGTTCGAAGGCGTCAACCGCGCGCTGTGGCTGATGTCCGGCCTCTACGAGCAGGCGGCACGGACCGTCTCGGTCATCTCCTGCCTGTCGGATGCCGGCGCGGCGCCGACCGTGCTGACACTTCCAGGCAAGCCGCGGAAGAACACGCGCGCTGCGCGGTCCGATGCGCCCGTGCGGGCGCGCAAGGCGGCAAGCTGAGCCGCCTTTGAGACGCGCACGGCGCTTCACATAAGGCCGTGCGCGCAAACGCAAATTCACGCTGAAATTCGCATGACAATTTAGCGGATACTCCGTAGCGTAACGCTGCACATCGGAGGTGTCTCAGCCTGTGTTCTGCCGTTCGGCGATCATCCTGGCATGTCATGCGGCCCTACGCGGCCGGAAGTCTCCATGACAAAGGCCGATACGCGCTTCTTCACACCCCATACGATCGCGGAGGCGACCGGGCTGCTCGCCCGCGGCATGCATTATCGCTGCCTGGCCGGCGGCGGGCTGGTTGTTCCCGCCCTTCGTGAGGGCCAGCTACCGGCCGGGCTGATCAGCCTTCGCCGCGTTGCGGGGTTGCGCGGAATCGAGCGGCTGTCCGACGGCACCGTGCGCATCGGCGCGATGACCCCGCACGCCGAAGTCATGCGCTCGAATCTGCTCGCCGGCGGCATGGCGGTGGTGCGTCTGGCGGCGGCTGAGATCGCGCACCCGGTTATCCGCAACATGGCGACGATCGGCGGCACACTCTGCCGGGCGGATCCAGCCGCCGATTATGGCTGCGCTTTGCTCGCCGCCGACGCCATAGTGCGTCTGCGTTCGGACGACGGCGAACGCGTTCTTGCGCTTGAGGATTTCTGGATCGCCGACGGCGCCACGATGCGACGCGACGACGAACTGCTGGTTGCGGTGTCGTTGCCCGCCGATACAGGGCAGGGCAGCAGCGGCTATGCCCGGTTTTCCCGGGTCGACGGCGACTACCCGGTGGCGTCGGCCGCGGTGCGGCTGGAATGGGAGGCGGGGCACATTGTCTCCGCGCGGGTGGCCGTCGGCGGCTGCGGACCGACCGCTTATCCGGTCGAGGAGGCTGAGGCGCTGCTCGACGGCGTTTCAACCATGGATGACGTTCCTCCGGCGCTGTCCGAGGCGGCGGTCGCGGCGGCTCAACCGCGCAGTGACCTCAAAGGATCGGCCGCGTTCCGCCGGATGCTGATTCCCGGGCTGCTCGACCGCGCATTGCGGCAGGCTTTTGCAGGGGCGGCCATTTGACCGCCGAAATCTTGACCCGTTTCATCATCAACGGCGATCCGTGCGCGGTGCAGGCGCCTGCTCACCGCACACTGCTCGATACAATTCGCGGGCCGCTCGCGCTCAGCGGCACGAAGCGCGGCTGCGATGCCGGGGAATGCGGTTCGTGTAACGTGATCGTCGACGATACAGTCGTCCGCGCCTGCCTGGTCTTGGTCGTCGACCTCGAAGGCTGCGCGGTGCGGACGATCGAAGGACTGGCCGATGGCGCGGTACCCAGCTTCGTTCAGCAGGCGTTCATCGACAGCGGCGCGATCCAGTGCGGCTTCTGCATGTCGGGAATGATGATCGCCGTGACCGGGCTTCTTGCCGAGAATCCGTCGCCTACGGTCGACGAGGCGCGGGCCGGGATAGCCGGAACGCTCTGCCGTTGTTCCGGCTATGTGAAGGTGATCGATGCCGTTCTGCTTGCTGCGCAATACGGCAAGGCGCGGGCGGCATGACCGCGCCGTCCGGTTTCCTGCGTCAACGCTCCGTGGGCGACGGGATTCCTCGGCTCGAGGCGCTGGAAAAGGCGCTCGGCGCTGCAGTCTATACCGACGACATGGTCCTGCCGGGCATGCTGCATGGCGCGCTGCTGCTGAGCCCGCACGCCCATGCCCGTATCCTGTCGATCGATGTCGCGCGGGCCAAGGCGCTCCCTGGCGTCAAGGCAGTGGTGACTGGTGCCGACCTGCCGCCGGGCGCCCGGCTCGGCATGCTGATCAAGGACGAAAACCCACTGGCACGCGACCGCGTGCGCTATGCAGGGGAACCGGTCGCAGCAGTTGCCGCCGACACGATCGAGATCGCCCGCGCCGCCGTCTCACTGGTCGATGTGCGCTATGAAACGCTGCCTGCGGTATTTTCGATCGACGAGGCGCTGGCGCCCGGCGCGCCGATCCTGCACGAGGATTTCGCCGGTTACTTCAAGGTCATGGATCTCGGGTCGCTGGCCGACAACGAACTCTGCCACAGCCGCATCGTCCATGGCGATGTCGATGCGGGCTTCGCGGCCAGCGACGTGATCGTCGAACAGACCTATGAAACGCCCGCCCAGTACCATGCCTATCTGGAGCCGGCCTCGGCCTTGGCTTCGGTCGATGTGCTGGACAAGGTTACGGTCTGGTCCTCGACCCAGAGTATCTCCCGCACCCAGGCCAACATCCACGAGGCGCTGGGCATCCCGATGGCGAAGATACGGGCCATCGCGCCCCGCATCGGCGGCGGTTTCGGCGGCAAGTCGGAGGCGACGGTCCAGATCTTCGCGGTGATGCTGGCCCGGGCGGCGCGCAAGCCGGTCAAGATGGTCCTGTCGCGCGAGGAGGACATGGTCGCGATGCGCTCCCGCCATCCGGCCCGCATCCGCGTCAAGACCGGCGCGACCAAGGATGGGCGGCTGACCGCGCGGGAGATCGAGGCCTGGGTCGATGGCGGCGCCTATGCCGAGGAAAGCCCGGTCATCATCAA
>DATJHU010000065.1:0-17272 GCA_035493715.1 Alphaproteobacteria bacterium
GGGCGCCAAGCTGCTGGTCGCCGCCGGGGATTCGCGGGGCTTCGTCGTAGCCCAGGATGAGATTATCGCGCGCACCCGGTCGGGCAAGCAGGTGCTGAACATGCCGGCCTCGGTCGAGGCTGTCGCCTGCGTGCCGGTCGATGGCGATCACGTCGCCGTGGTCGGCGACAACCGCAAGCTGCTGGTCTTCCCGCTCACCGAGATGCCCGAGATGGCGCGCGGCCGCGGCGTGATCCTCCAGAAGCACAAGGACGGCGGGATCACGGACGTGAAGGTCATCACGCTGGCGGAGGGCTTGTCCTGGAAACAGGGCGAGCGCACGCGCAGCGAAACCGACCTCCGCCCCTGGCTGGGCGCCCGTGCGCAGGCCGGCCGCATGGTGCCGAACGGTTTCCCCAGGAACAACCGCTTCGGCTAAGGCCGGTTCGGCGGTCCGGGCGAAACTCCGAGCTGAATCTCACAGCGCGGTCTCAGCGCCTGATCGAGTAATTCCAAGTCGTTGAGCACGGCCAGCGGTTCCCGGCTCAACGCGGTCCGGATCGCATTTTTCAGCCAGTCGCTGAAGCCCGGGTGGCCGAGGATGAATTCGAGACGCGCTTCCGAAGCGGCCAGCAGACCGGCCTTGGTTTCGTGCCTTGCCCACGTGTCCGCAGGCGTGACATCGTGACGTCGATCCCTGGTCGTCATCGTCAGAAATATCCTTCTCGCTTCTTCGCCTCGAGGGATCCGCCGTCTTCGCCGTCGCTGATCCGGCCCTGTCGCTCGGACGCCGAGGCGCGAAGCGTTTCGCGGACCACACCGCCCAGATCCGTGGCTTCGGATTCGATGGCGCCGGTCACCGGCCAGCAGCCCAGCGTGCGGAAGCGGACCCGTCTGCTCTCCACAATGTCGTCTTTCTCGAAGCGCATCCGGCTGTCTTCGTCCACGACGATGAAGGCGTCGCCGCGTCTGACCGTCGGGCGCTCTTCGGCGAAATAAAGCGGCGCCAGCTCGATTCCGTTCTTCAGGGCATAGGTCCAGATATCGATCTCGGTCCAGTTCGACAGGGGAAACACCCGGGCCGTCTGACCCTTCTGAAGCCGGGTGTTATATTGTCGCCACAGTTCCGGCCGCTGCTGCCGCGGTTCCCAGACATGACCTGGATTTCGAACCGACACGATGCGTTCCTTTGCGCGGGACTTTTCCTCGTCGCGCCGCGCCCCGCCGAAAATGACGTCGTAGCCGCCGTCATCAAGCGCCGATTTCAATGCTTCCGTGCGCATGACAGTCGTGTAGCGGTCGCCGTGATCGAACGGATTGATGCCCGCGGCGCGTCCGGCTTCGTTCGCGTAAGCAATCAGGTGGAGGCCGTGCCGCTCGGCGAACCTGTCGCGGAACTCCAGGAGAGATCGGAACTCCCAGGTCGAATCCACATGCAACAGCGGAAAGGGAGGTTTGCCGGGATAGAAGGCGCGCAGAGCCAGATGGGCGAGAACAGTGGAATCCTTGCCCGCGGAGAAGAGCATGACCGGTCTGCGCGCCTCGGCCACCGCCTCCCGCATGACGAAGATCGCTTCCGATTCCAGACGATCGAGATGGGAAAGATTTGTCATCAAGTGAGTGTCTCCCAGGAACAGTTGCCGTGGTAACGATGTGAAACCCGCCCGTCGTCGGTGAGGGCGAAGAGGTGAAGCCAGCGATTGTCGATCAGGTCGCGGACGGAGGCGTGCTTGGCGATCACGGCGGAGATGGCCTCGAGTGGCGCCGCGATGCAGGCCGTCAGCCGCAGAGGTTCATGGACGAACCGCGCGCCGTCATGGACCGATTGAAGCGGGAGGCCGACCTTGAGATCGCCGGCGTTGCCTTCCAGCACACCAAGCGCGCCGCAGACATTGTGGAGGACCTTGTTGCCGGCGCCGAAGGCGCGGTTGTCGACTGTCGAACCGTAATATTGGAGGTTGATCCAGCTCGCGACGACCATCGGCGCCGTCATGATCAGCTCCAGCACGCGGAAACCGTCATCGGACCGCCAGTCATAACTGTGCAGGAAGGACCTGCCGTCGAGTGAGACCGAGGCCGTGACCGCGCGGGGCGCGGCGATGAAGGCGGCATTGCCGGCCAAACCCCATTCCGGGCGGAGCTGGCTCCAGTCGCGCGCCCGGCGGGTAATCGCGCGATCGATATTTTCGCCTTTCGCCAGACCGAGCAGGCACGACCGCTCAGTCCGCGCCAGTGCGCCCGCCTGCGCCAGCCACCCGCGAAGGCGGTCGATCTGCGGCCCGAAATCCGCCGGTGCCAGATCGTCGTCGAAGATCGCGACGTCGTCTGTCGTGGTGTCGTGAAGCGCGGCCAGAAACCAGGTCGATTGCGGGATGTCGATGCCGCGCGGGCGCAGTCCATCGCGGACGGATGGATCGTTCAGGATGGCGGCGGCTACCCGGGCATTTGCCTTGCCGGCATGGCCCCCGCATGCTCCGCAATCCAGGCCCGATGCGTGGGGATTGTTGACGGTCGTGCTGCCGTGCCCGGCCAGCAGGACTAGACTGGCGAAGCCCCGGGTGAGCGACATCCCCCGCAAGACCGCTTCTGCCATGTCGAGTTTCCGGTCGGGCGCGAACCCGGTCTGCCGGCCGCCCGCGGATTGCGGCTCTATCGTGGGGCCGACCCGATGCAGGATCGACCGATCCAGCCCCTCGAACTCGGGGTGTTCGACAGTTCGCGTGAGGCCGAGACTGTCCCCGACCATTTTTACGCCGAACGTAAGTCCGACCGCTTCGACATAGCTGAACGACGAGATTGCAGAGAGCTTGAAAGCCTTCCAGGCCTTCGCCGCGCGCCGCCGCAGGACACGCCGCTCCAGGATTCCCTGTTCGGTCCGCTTATCGGCGCCGCGCACGGTTTCGCGCACAACGAAAGACGGTTTCAGAAGCACCGGGCATTGCGCTCCGCCCGCGTCCTGGCCGATGGGGACATATTCGATCGGGAAGCCGAAGAACCCGGCAAAGCCGATGGTTTCGGCCCGGGGGCAGACACTTTCCAAGGCGCGCCTGAAGACCTCGGACCGGACGTCGATGCAAAATGCCGCCTGCAGTGTCCCGCCTTCGCGTGCAGCCGCCGGCGACTTCGCGGCGCTGCCGAGCCTGTCGAACAGCCGGCGCTGATACGCGGCCTCCGCAGCGCATTGCAGTGCGATATCGGGAACGAGGTCCGCCGGCGCGGGCTCAGCGGCGTGCGCGGGCGCGGCTGCCGCCTCGGCCATCGCCGCCGACCAGGCCAGACGGAACCGAGAGTCCGTACGCTGACGGAAGAGCGCATAACCCCAGACCACCCGGATGGCCAGCAATTGCACCAGCCGATCGTCGGCTCCGCCAGCAAGCTCGCTCTGCCAGACGAGATAGCGCACGTAACCGGCCCAGCCGCTGATGTCGAAGAGGGCGCGATACAGATAGTCCGCCCTGGCGCGTGCCGGCACGCCGAGCGCTTCCAGGACGACGCCGATCGCCGCCTGCGGATCGGCGGGGATTTGGGCCACCAGAGCGCGAAAGCCGGCTATACCCATGACTTCGGGATTGCGGTCGTGCCGCATCGCCGCCCGCCAGGCGGCGTAAAGAGGGAGGTCGCGGCCGGGAAGCCGCCAGACGGACTGTCCTTCGTCGAAATAGGCCGCGCACCATTTGGAGATCTCGTCGATCATGAAGGCGGTGCGCGAGAGCTGGCGGTCCCCGGCGGCAAGGCTGTCGAGGATCTCGGATACGGTCGCCACGACACCCGGACGGCGTAGCCGCGGTCTGTCCTGCCGGGCGGCGGCGCGCAGCTGCTCGGCGGTGAGCCGGAGTGCAGGCGGCTCGAGCAGGGCTTGACCGGCCTCCAGGTCGCGATCCTCGATCCGCCCGGCCTCAAGCTGCTCGCGAAAATAGGCGCGCGGCATCACCAGGCGCCTTCCGGTCACCCGATCGAAATAGGCGCAGGCGGCGCCGAAGCTCCGTCCGGTGAAGCCGAGGAACGGATTGACCGCGACGAAGGTCTTCAGCGGCCAGAGCGGAGCGATTCGGCTGCAAGCATCGGCGATTGCGCAGGCGGTCTGCGTCTCGAGCGCTTCGGTTTGCGCCTCGGTCGGAACAGGCCGTTCGGCCAAAGCGAGATCTGCGGCCGTCATCAAAGAACTCCTTGCTGAAGGATCGGATGGTTTGCCGGTTGCGGGTTGGGCACGGGGGGAGCAGGCCACAATCGGGTAATCCAGCGATTGGCGAGGGTGTTGATGTAAAGTCCGTTGGCGATGTGGGCGTAGATCGCGGCCCAGGCCGCGCTTTCGGCCCGGCGCGGCAACAGGTTCTGGAACAGTGTGAGCGCCGCGAAAGACAGGACGGTCAGTCCGGCCATCGCATATTCGAACGGTCCTCGCGCGGGCTGCACCGGCGGGACCGATCCGGCGAGGAGCAGGTCGGCGGCGCCCTGCAGGGCGAAATAGGCCGCGGCGACCAGCATGGCGAGCGCGACCGTGCGGACGACGACAAAGCTGTTCGGCCGCCGGTCGATACCGCTGCCGATCAAGTGGACCAGCCCCAGAAGGAGGATAAAGGTGAGGACCAGGACGCCAGGTTTGGCGTCGACCGTAACGCCCAGTACGGCGCCCAGCGCGACCGCTGTGGCGCCCACGATCAGGATCGACCCGGCGAGCCGCAGCGGGTGAAGCGCCCCGCCCGGGCTGGGCGACCAGGAGGTACGGAAGATGTCGATGACGCTCCCAGACGAGAGGAAGGCGTGGGCCTTGTAAAGCGCGTGGGCAACGATGTGCAGGAAGGCCGTCGGGAATGCACCCAGGCCGCATTCGAGCAGCATGAAGCCCATCTGGGCGATGGTGGAATAGGCCAGCGAAACCTTGACCGAGGTTTGGGTCAGCATGACGACCGACCCGAACAGGGCGGTCAGTCCGCCGACGATCGTCAGCGTGTCCATCGCCGCCGGCGACAGCAGCATCAGATCGGCGTAGCGCAGCACAAGAAAGCCACCGGCATTGATGATTCCGGCATGGAGCAGGGCCGAAACGGGAGTCGGCGTCTCCATCACCTCCAGCAGCCAGCCATGGGTCGGAAACTGCGCCGACTTGAGCAAAGCCGCGGCGGCTAGAAGCGGGCCGGCCAGCGTGAACCCGGCGGGCATGACGCCGCCGGGCTGCCGCTGCCGCACGATGTCGAGGATCGCAGCCGTATCGAGCGTACCGGCCGCGGAATAGATCGCAACGATCGCACCGATGAGACAAAGGTCGCCGAGCCTGCTGACGACGAATTTCTTGCGCGCCGCCAGATGCGCCGCCGGGCGATCGGCGTAGAAGATGAGGAGCGTGTGCAGCCCCAGGCTGGTCGCGATCCAGGCGGCGGCCAGCTGGAGCAGATTGCCCGAGACGATGACCAGGAGGACCGATGCCAGCGTCAGGCAGAGCCGCACGATGAAACGGCCCTGGTCGGGATCGCCGTCCAGGTAGTTGCGGCTAAAGCGGACGACGATCAGCCCGACGAAGGACACCAGCGCCGACATCGCGGCGCTGAGCGTGTCGAGATAGATCGCAATGCCGATCCCGTGCGGACCGAGCGTCGCGCTGCGCATAGGGCCGATCGCGGCGACCGCCGCAAGCCAGCCGAACGACAGAAGCACGTTCAGAAGCGCCAGACCTTGCGCCGTGTTTCGGAACGGACGGCATACGCGATTTGCCAACCGCGCGGGGATGACGCCGAGGAGCAAAAGGCCGGTCGGGCCGATGGCGTTGAGCCAGATGAAATTGGAAATCATGGTCGCCTCCGCTGTAGGGCGACCCGGTTATTAAGCAGCTTTCCTTGCTAAATAAAATTCATTGTAGGCATCGGTCTATTATATAAAATCGAACGATGGCGACGCTGAACTACAACCATCTGCGCTATTTCTGGCTCGTGGCGCATGCGGGGAATCTGACACGGGCCGCGGAAAAGCTGAACCTGTCACAGTCTGCCCTGTCGGTGCAGATCCAGAAGCTGGAACATCAGCTCGGCCAGCCGCTGTTCGACCGCATCGGCAAACGGCTGGCGCTGACCGAGGCGGGGCGGATCGCGCTGGATTACGCGGATTCGGTGTTTACCACCGGCGATGAGCTTTTGAGCACGCTCAAGGGCCGGCCGACCGACCGGCGCCAGTCGCTCCGGGTCGGGGCGCTGACGACGCTGTCACGCAATTTCCAACTCGAATTCCTGAAGCCGCTGATGGGGCGGAGCGATGTCGACCTGATCGTCCGTTCGGGCGCGATGAAGGACCTGCTACACCAGCTGGAAACGCACGAGATCGATGTCATCCTGGCCAATAACCCGGCCCCACGCGACGGCCCGATGCCGATCCGCAACCAGATTCTCGACGAGCAGCCGGTGAGCCTGGTCGGGCATCGCCGCGAGGGCCAGGCACCGTTCCGGTTTCCAGAGGACTTGGCGGTTGAACCTGTGCTGCTGCCCAGCGCGCAGAGCGGCATCCGGGTGGCGTTCGACACCCTGATGGAATCCTATGGCATTCTGCCGACCGTGCTGGCCGAGATCGACGACATGGCCATGCTGCGTCTGATCGCGCGCGAGCGTCGGGGGGTCGCGCTGGTGCCGCCGATCGTCGTGCGCGACGAGCTGGAGACCGGGGTGCTGGAGGAGTATTACCGAATTCCGAAGGTCGTCGAGACGTTCTACGCGATCACGCAAAACCGGCGCTTTCCCAATCCTTTGCTGGCCACCCTCCTGGACCGTGCCGGCGGCGAGCCGTCGCTCAGCGATGTCCCAGGCCACGCACGAACAAGCTGACCGCGCCCTCCGCATGGCGTTCGATCTCGGCGTGCGTTTCGAACAGGCGATGCCCCATCAGGGCATGCAGATGCGGGCCGTATACGACGGCGGCAACGAACTGCTCTGCCGCCTCGTCGAGATTTTCCGCAGACGCCCTGCGATCGTTTGACAGGACTGCGCGCGCCATGGCGATCGCGGGCCGAAAGGCGCGGTCCAGGCAGATCGCCGCAATCTCGGGAAAACGCTCCGCTTCGGCGATCACGAGACGCTGAAATGCGGTCGTTTCCGGGTTGAGCGCGGCCTGGAGCAAAGTGACCGCCAGTTGGCGCAGTCCGCTTTCCAGGTCGCCCTCGGCGACACTGTCCGGCGCGCGGAGCAGGGTCCTGATCTGCTCATCGACGACCGCCTGGAACAGGTCGGCCTTGGTTGGATATCGCCGATAGATCGTGTTCTTGCCGGCCCCGGCTTCGGCCGCGACCGCCTCGATCGACGTCCCTGCGTAACCGCGCTCCATGAACAAGCGAGAGGCGCAGGCGATCAGGCGCGCATCCAGCTCCTCGACCGCATCGCGGGAAGGACGGCCACCGCTATAGCTCTTCTTGAGTGGGACGTTCGTCATCTGCGCTTGAAGATATCGGATCGGAACCGTATCGTTCTTTTAAATACATCGCAACGCGAGAGCGCGAGGGAATGACCGCGATCGACACTTCAGCGCCTGCCGCCTCGCCCCGGAAACTATCCCGCCAGCTTGTCCTGGGTGCAGGAATTGCCATTGTCGTGATCGCCGCCGCCTGGTTCGGCGCGCGCTGGCTGCTGGTTGGGCGGTTCCTGGAAACCACCAACGATGCCTATCTGAAGGCCGACGCGATGATCGTGGCGCCGCGCGTGTCGGGCTATGTCACCGAGGTGCTGGTCGCCGCCAACCAGGATGTCACGCCCGGCCAGGTGCTCGTGCGGATCGACGACGGCACCTACAAGGCGTTGGTCGCCAAGGCGCAGGCGGATGTCGCTGCCGCCGAGGCCGACATCAAGCGCCTTCAGGCCGAGATCGCGCATCAGCAGTCGGTTCAGGAGCAGGAGCAGGCCGCCGCTGAGGTCGCGATGGCCAAGGCCGCCTATGCCGGCCGGGAAGCCAGCCGATACGGGCAGCTGTCGGAAAGCGGCGCGGTTTCGCACCAGCAGGTCGACCAATCCCGCACGCTGTCGGGCCAGACCAATGCGGAGCTTGCCCAGGCGCAGGCCGCGGTGACCAGCGCCGGGCGCGCCATAGACGTCCTGAAGGCGCAGGTCGGCCAGGCCGAAAGCGCGCGTGAGGCCGCCCGGGCGGCGCTGCAGACGGCATCGCTCGATCTCGAGGCCACCGCGCTGCGCAGCCGGATCAAAGGGCGGATCGGCGACAAGACGGTCAGCATCGGTCAGTACGTGGTCGCCGGAACGCGCCTGATGTCGGTGATGCCGCTGCAGGACATCTATCTGGAGGCGAACTACAAAGAGACCCAGATCGGCCGCCTGCGTATTGGGCAACCGGTGGACATCAAGGTCGATGCCTTGCCCGACGTCGCCGTTCCTGGCCGGGTCGAGAGCCTGTCGCCGGGCACGGGGGCGCAGTTCGCGCTGCTGCCGCCGGAAAACGCGACCGGCAACTTCACCAAGATCGTGCAGCGCGTGCCGGTGCGCATCCGCATCGAGGCCGACGCCGCCACCCGCGCCATGCTGCTGCCCGGCCTGTCGGTGACCGCCACGGTCGATACGCGTCAGGACAAATGACGGAGACAAGCACCGAACCGGTCGCCGACCTTCGCGCCTGGATCGCGGTCGTCGCCGGCACCATCGGCGCGGCGATGGTCACGCTCGACACGTCGATCACGACGTCCTCGCTGCCGCAGATCCAGGGTGAGATCGGGGCGACGATCTCAGAGGGCACCTGGATCATGACCGGCTATCTGGCGGCCGAGATCGTGGTTATCCCGATGAGCGCCTGGCTGACCCGGCTGCTCGGTCTGCGCCGCCTGCTGATCACCGCGGTTGTCCTGTTCGTCGGTTTCTCGCTGCTCTGCGCACTATCGACCAACCTGACCGAGATGATCGCCTTCAGGGTAGGGCAGGGGTTGACCGGCGCGGCGCTGATCCCGTCGGCGCAGACCATCATCATGACCGTTTTGCCGCGGTCGAAGCAGCTTGCCGGCTTTGCCCTCTTCACGACAGGGGCGATGATCACGCCGTCGCTGGGCCCGGTCATCGGCGGCTGGATTACCGACAATCTCGGCTGGCCCTATTTGTTCATTCTGAACGTACCGATCGGCATCGCACTGATCGTCATGCTGCTGGCGACGTTGAGCAGGGCGCCGGCTCAGCTGGCGGAATTGCGCAATGCCGATTGGATCGGCCTGGCAATGCTGACCGTATCGCTTGCCTGCTTCACGGTGGTGCTGGAGGAGGGGCAGCGCGAGGCGTGGTTCGATTCCGATCTCATCACCCGGCTCAGCGTCGTCAGCGCGGTGGCATTCGCGATCCTGATCTCTGTCGAACGGCGGCACCGCAACCCGGTCGTCCGCCTGTCGCTGCTGACCGACAGCAGCTTCGGCGCCAGCCTGCTGATCAGCTTCATTTTCGGCGCCATCCTCTATTTCGGCGTGTTCTTCGGCCCGGCCTTCCTGGGCACGATCGCCCACTACGATTCGCAGCAGATCGGCATGGCGATGCTGTCGCTGAACGGCGCGTCGATGCTGGCGACCCCAATCGCCCCGGCCTTGCAGAACCGTCTGGGCTCGCGCACCACGATCGCGCTCGGCCTGTTCCTTCTTGGCACGGGCTGCCTCATGAATATCGACATCACAGCGCTGTCGGACGGCGACGCCTTGTTCTGGCCGCATGTCGTCCGCGGGATCGGCCTGTCCTTCGTTTTCATACCGCTGACCCAGGTCGCCATGGCGACGATCGGGCCGGAGAGCGCGGCCGATGCCTCCGGCCTGTTCAACATGGTGCGCAACCTGGGCGGCTCGGTCGGCCTCGCTCTGACGGCCGTGATCATCGACCGCCGCTCTGTTTTCCACTTCCAGATGATCTCCGAACAGGTGACCGGCAATTCGCGGCTGCTGTGGGATCGTCTGCAGGGCGTCGGCGCTGTCTTGGGGGCATCCGGGTCGGATGCGGCCTATGGCCAGGCGCAATCCATGGCAGCGCTGCGCGGCCGGATCGCGGAGCAGGGGCTGGTGATGGCCTATGCCGACTCCCTCTGGCTGTTCGGCATCGCCCTGTTCCTGTGCATCGGAACGGTCTTCCTGCTGCGCAAGCCGGGTTCGAGCGCTCCGCAAATGGCGCACTGATAGGACCGCCGCGCCCATCGGCACGGGAGCGCTACGGCAACCGCATACAGCGTCCTCCATCGATTTCCCGGTGGCGCCAAGGGCGTTTCGCCTGCCGGCCCCGCATTGCGGGATCCGTCCGGTGCGCTCTACGGCGCCATTTGCGGCAATGAATCCAGCAGCCGTGGGGCCGTCTTCAAATACGCCCGCCAGGGAATACTGTCCTCGATTTGCACGATTGCGGCTTAATCGGAAGCGTATAATATAGCGGATACGGCGCACTGAGCGCGCCGGGCTCGACGGAAAATAGAAATGCGCGCAACAGACGGTCGGCGAAATCCCGGATTGGCTTTTGCGATCCGATGGGCGCTGCTTCTCCTTCCTGCTGTCATGGCCGCCACCCCTGCGTCGGCCCGAGACGCCAAGGTCGTGCCGTTCAAGGTCTTTGTGGCGTCGCTGAAATCAGCCCGAGCGGAATCGTTCGTCGGCCGCACCGACGCCAGGCTGCAGGATGCCGGGGCTTTCGCCCAAATGCGCGCCCACCTGCTCGGGATGTATGACGGCGTAAGCGCGGCGCGGAGCTTCGCGCTCGACGGTCAGGTTTTCGATTGCATTCCGCTGATGCAGCAGCCCTCGGTCCGCCAGCTCGGCCTCTCCGGCATCGCCACGCCGCCCCCGACCGCGCCGGGCGACACCGCGAGCGAGGATGCGCTGCCCGCCGCGGAGAAAACGGTCGATGCTTTCGGCAATCCCCAGCAATGCGCTGCCGGGACCATACCGATGCGCAGGATCACCCTCCAGGAACTGTCCCGCTATCGGACGCTCGCCGAGTTCTTCCGCAAATATCCGCCGGGGGCCATGCAGGACGATAGCAACGGCATCGACACCAGCGCGCATCGCTGGGCCCATGCCTACGATTTCCCGTTCAATTGGGGTGGGGAGGCAGTCCACAGCGTGTTCCGTCCCGCTGTAATGACCAGGCTATCGGAGGTCTTTTCCCTGTCGCAGCAGTGGTATTCGGGCAAGTTTTCCGGTTCGCCCAGCCAGACCGCGGAGGTCGGCTGGCAGGTCTACCCGGCGAAATGGGGCAACCTGAACCCGACCGTTTTCATCTATTGGACCCGCGACGATTACAAGAATAGCGGCTGCTACAACCTCGACTGCGCCGGTTTCGTGCAGGTCAGCAGCCGGCACCCGCTCGGCGCCGCGCTCAGGCCACCCGGCGTTGTGGGCGGCGCGCAGCGGGAGGAGTATTTCGCCTACCGGCTATACCAGGGCGGCTGGTGGGTCGCCGTGGGGCCGACGAAGGCTGAAAGCGTCTGGGTCGGTTATTATCCGACCAAGATCTATGGCAGGGGACAGATGTATTATTATGCCACCGAGTTCGACATCGGCGGCGAAACCGTGGGTTCCGGCAGGTGGCCCGGTATGGGCAGCGGCCAGTGGGCTACACGCGGATTCAGGTACGCCGCCTACGACCGCAACATCCAATACCGCGATTCCAACAACCTGCTTTACGCGCCCCGCCTGACGCCGGTCGTCAACGGCGCGAATACCCATAATTGTTATGCGATCACGACGCCGAGCTACACGAGCAGCTGGCTGACCAATTTCTATTTCGGGGGCCCCGGCGGGACCAAATGCTGACCCGCCCGTAGGTTTTCCGTCACGATTGCCTGATATCCTCCGCGCCAGGGAACAGAAGCAGCCGTCGGCGCTTCTGATTCTCGTGGAACGCAACGTGGAGCGATGCCATGTCGGGTTCGAATCTGTGGGAAGTTCACCTCTACGCACCCGCCGAAACCCGGCCGGCGAGCACCGAGACGTTCGGCGGTTTTGCGCCGGCGCTGGCTTACGCGCTGACGCTCAAGCGCGATCGGTCCAATGGGTGGCACGTGCATGTGCAACCGCCACCCTACGCGGCGGCCGCGGAGATCGAGAAGCTGAGGGAGAACGCTCTCTATCCGGGCTGAGCGTCTTTCCTTCTCGCCGTCAATGTTGCGCGCCAGGCAGCCAGCCGGGCTCACCGGCGCGCCATTTCATGAAGGCAATCCAGTCGGCGATCAGCATATCGTTCTGGCTTTTGGTCGATCCGATGCCGTGGCCGGCCTGCTCGTCGACGCGCAGCAGGACCGGGTTAGGTGTGCCGGCGGCCAAGAGCGCGGCGGCGAATTTAGCCGGCTCCCAGGGCGAAACGCGCGGATCGTTGAGGCCGGTCGAGATCATGATCGCGGGATAGGTCGTGCCCGGCTTCACGTGGACGATCGAATCCATTTCATAAAGATTCTTGAAGCCCTGTTCGGTCTTGATGCTACCGAATTCGGGGATGTTGTCGGGGCCGTTCGGCGAAAACTCGAAGCGCAACGTGTTTGCCGCCGGCACGCTGTCCAGGACGCCGGCAAACAGGTCCGGCCGTGCCGTCATCGCCCGGCCCATGGTGATGCCGCCGGCCGAGCCGCCCCAGATGAACAGTTTCTCCTTAGTGGTGACGCCGCGCGCGATCAGGTCCTCACCGCAGGCGATGATGTCTTCCCAGGTGTTGTGCTTGTTGGCGTCCTTGCCGGCGAGGCGCCAGGCATCCCCCAGCTCGCCGCCGCCGCGCACATGGCACACCGCCTCGTTGATGCCTTCGCGCACCACCACGTTCCGCCGCGGGCTGAAATCGGCGAGATAGGAAATGCCGTACGATCCATAGGCCTCGATCAAGGTGATCCCAGGACCGCTCGCTGCAGCCGGCTGGATCAGCGATAGCGGCACCATCGCCCCGTCCTTCGCCTTGGCTTCCAGGTCGCTGACCTTGAAGTCGGCCAGCTTGACGTCGGGTGCCACCGCTAGCTTCAGGTCGGTGAAGCTCTTCGCGGCGGGGTCGTAATGCAGTTCGGTCGGCGGCATCAGCCAGCTTTCCATCGCAACGTCGACACCCGGTCGGCGCGGGTCGGTGAAGGTTTCCGAGATGTGCCCTTTGACCGGCAGGGCAACCTCTTCGGCAGCTGTCGATCCTTTCGGGATGCGGAGCAGATGCGAATAGACGCCCTCCCGCATTACGACATAAAGCGCGTCGGCCGCCGCATGGATTGCCTCGACCACCCGCTTCGGATCTGCGGCCACGACGGTTTGGGCCGATGCCAGAGGCGCACCGGCCTTGACCTGCAGCACCTTGAATGTCGGCGCATCCTTATGTGACAGCAGGAAAATCTCGTCGCCGCGCGCATCGAGGCCGGTGACGCCGTCGGCCCGGTCCACCAGCAAGGTCCACGCAGCTTTCGGGCCCGTGGCCTTGGCGACCGGCGCCGTCCACAGCTTGATCTCGTTCTGCACGCCGTTCTGCGACTGAAGCAGCGCCACCGGTCCGCCGGGAACGATTCCCAGCCCCGGCGTTTCGTCGTGGCTGAACTCGGGCCCATGACCGACGGTCGCGCCAAACAGCGGCGTCGGTTCGCCCTTCAATGTCCAGGCCTCGGCCGTGACGTCGCGATATTTCTCGGTCCCGGGATCGTTCGGCCCCAACTTCTTCAGCCGGTCGAGATACAGAATTTTGGAATCTGCGCTCCACGACGTTGCGCCGAAATCGGTACGGTCGACCGGGCCGGCGATCTGCGCTCCGGTCTTGACGTCATAGACATAGAGCGAGGCCGCCTCCGACCCGCCCTCCGACAGGCCGGCCGCGACTTTGGTTCCGTCCGGAGATGCCAGCACATAGTTGATCGCATAGGGTTTCCCGCCATGCTGCGCCCGCAACGCCGCCACATCGACGATCTTGCGGGCCCCCTTGGCGTCACGCACGACAAGGTCGAAATTGTCCGACCCCGGCGCACGCTCCTCGTAGAAGCTGACGCCGCCGAAGGACGCATAGTTTTGGAAAATCCCGATGCTGCCGGTGAACGCAGCCACCCTGGCCTGTAGCGCGGCCAGGGGCTTGATCGCATCCATCACCGCGCGGGTATAGGCGCCCTGCGCCTTCATCCAATCCATCGTCGCCGGGTCCTGCGCCTCCATGAAGCGGTAATTGTCGGTGACCGTATTGCCGAAGATCGTTTCGGTGACCGGCTGTGGGGCAGGGGGCGCCGGCTGCTTCGCCACACCCAGCGGTGCAAGCGGGTCGACCGCGGCATGGAGCTGGAGGGAGACAGTCAAGGCCAGCAGGCTGGCGCAGGCGAAAACGGTAAGTTTCATGATTCCTCCGGTCGATTTTCCGGTTATGCGTATTTCCTGCTCGTCATAGGTCGGAAACCACCGGCATGCGATGCTCATTTTTGACCGGAAAGTGTGTCGCGATGCCAATGATTTCGGCGAACGCCCGGATTTCATCGACGATCGTCGGTGCGGCCGGTTCCGACTGAACAGAAATATCGAGACACCAGCCATGCGTCCGGGCGGTTGCCAGAATCGGGCGCAGGCGGTCACTATGGCTTTTGCGTTGCGGAATCGGTAAATTCGCCGAAATTGGGCAATTACCCCAATGCCCCAAGAGTTTGGACCCATGAAGGTTATCCTCGCCCAACCCCGTGGTTTCTGTGCTGGCGTCGAACGTGCGATCGAGATTGTCGAACGCGCGATCGATAAGTTCGGCGCGCCGGTCTATGTCCGGCACGAGATCGTCCACAACCGTCATGTCGTCGAAAGCCTGCGCGCCAAGGGCGCGAACTTCGTCGACGAGCTGGACGAGGTTCCGGCCGGCGGCATCACCATCTTCAGTGCGCACGGCGTCGCGCAATCCGTCGAGAAGGCGGCTGCCGAACGCGGCCTGCCGGTGATCGACGCGACCTGTCCGCTGGTCTCCAAGGTCCATATCGAGGGCCGCCGTTACGCGGCCCAGGACCGCACCGTGATCCTGATCGGCCATGCCGGCCATCCCGAGGTCGAGGGCACGATGGGCCAGATCCCAGGCGGCGTGAAGCTGGTCTCCACCGTTGAGGACGTTGCCGAACTTGAGGTCGCGGATCCCGACAAGCTGGCCTACGTCACCCAGACCACGCTTTCCGTGGACGACACGCGCACGATCATCGAGGCGCTGCGCGCCCGGTTTCCCTCGATCGCGGGGCCCGACACCAAGGACATCTGCTATGCGACGCAGAACCGTCAGCGCGCGGTGCGTGAACTTGCCCGCGTCGTGGACGTTCTTCTGGTGGTGGGTTCGCCCAACAGTTCGAATTCCAACCGCCTGGCGGAGATCGGGCGGGAGCTCGGCGTGCCGAGCCATCTGATCGAGGATGCCCGGGCGCTGAACCCGGATTGGATCGCCGGCAAAGGCACGATCGGCATCACGGCCGGCGCTTCCGCGCCCGACAGTCTGGTCAACGAACTGATCGAGGCGTTGCGCGGCTATGACACGATCGAGGTGTCGACGCTGCCCGGCGTTGACGAAAACGTACGCTTCCGCCTGCCCCCTGAGCTGACAGATCGGGCGCAGGTAGCGTAATATAGGGATTCCGCGGTTCGCGGATCAGGAGGATTTCGATGGGCCTAGCGCTCAACCAGGTTATCAAAGTCGGCTCGTATGTCGTTAAGCAGCAACTGAAAGGCGTCAAGCGGTATCCGCTCGTGCTGATGCTGGAGCCGCTGTTCAAATGCAATCTCGCCTGCTCCGGCTGCGGCAAGATCGACTATCCGGATGAGATCCTGGATCAACGGCTGACGGTCGAGCAATGCCTCGAGGCGGTCGACGAATGCGGTGCGCCGGTGGTGTCCATCGCCGGCGGCGAGCCGCTACTGCACAAGGAAATGGCGGAGATCGTGCGCGGCATCATCAAGCGCAAGAAGTTCGTCATCCTGTGCACCAACGCCCTGCTGCTGGACAAGCGCATGGACGAGTATGAGCCCAACCCGTACTTCACCTGGGACATCCACCTGGATGGCGACAAGGAGATGCACGACGCGGCGGTTGACCAGAAGGGCGTCTATGACCGCGCGGTGAAGGTGCTAAAAAAGGCCAAGGAGCGCGGCTTCCGCGTCTGCATCAACACCACTTTGTTCAACAACGCCGATCCGGAGCGCGTCGCGAAGTTCTTCGACGACGTCACCGCGATGGGCATCGACGGCATCATGACCTCGCCGGGCTATGCCTATGAGCGGGCGCCCGACCAGGCGCATTTCCTGAACCGCACCACGACCAAGAACCTGTTCCGCGACATCCTGCGCCGCGGCAAGGGCAAGAAGTGGATGCTCGGCCATTCGCCGCTGTTCATGGATTTCCTGGCCGGCAACCAGACCTACAAATGCACGCCGTGGGGCAACCCGACGCGCAACTATTTCGGCTGGCAGCGCCCCTGCTACCTGATCGGCGAAGGCTATGCCTCCAGCTTCAAGGAATTGATGGAGACGACCGATTGGGACGCCTACGGCGTCGGCAACTACGAGAAATGCGCCGACTGCATGGTCCATTCGGGCTTTGAGGCGACTGCCGTGCTCGATTCTGTAAAGCACCCGTGGAAGGTCGCAGCCGCGGCGATCCGCGGTCCGCGCACCGAAGGCCCGATGGCGCCCGACATCTCGCTCGCCAACCAGCGTCCGGCCGAATATGTGTTCTCCGACCATGTGAAGCAGGCGATGGAAAAGCTTCGCCATGCACCGAAAGTCACGACCGAGGTCGCGACGGCGGGCAGCGAGGACGGCGCCTTCGCCGAAAGCGCGGAGTAAGTCCGACCCGACAATCCGCCACGGCCATGGGTGAGCTCAGCTTTCCGCTTTGACTCTCGCCCATGGCGGATGTTCCCTTGGCATCTTCTATTAAGGGGAGGCGGGGATGATCGTTTCGGCGGATGAACATCTCGTCGAGCCGGCCGAGTTCTGGGATGGCTGGCTGCGCGACGGGCTGCCGGGCAAGGACAGGGACCGTGCGCCGCGAATCGAAAACGGGGCGCTGGTTGTGGACGGGCAGGCGATGCCGGTCTTCCTGCTGTTTCCGCAGCTCATTGCCTATTCGGATGCGCAGCCCGGCGTCGGTGACGTCGCCGGCCGCCTGGCGATGATGGATGCCAATGGCATCGATGTGTCCTTGCTGTTTCCGCAGCGTGCGATGGGCATGTTCGCCACGCGCGATCCGGCGTTCCGCACGCGCTGCTTCACGCTTTACAACGAATGGCTCGCCGATTTCTGCCGGCGCTCCAATGGCCGGTTGCATGGCGTCGCCGTGTTGCCGACGGTCTACGAACCGGCTGAAACCACCGATTGTCTGGCACATCTGAAGTCGCTGGGCTTTCG
>DATJHU010000066.1:0-3609 GCA_035493715.1 Alphaproteobacteria bacterium
GTGAAGGCCGCAGCCGCCGCCTTTCCGGCCTGGGCCGCCACACCGCCGCTGAAGCGAGCGCGGGTGATGTTCAGGTTCAAGGACCTGATCGAGCAATCGATCGACAACATCGCCCGGCTGCTATCGTCCGAGCACGGCAAGACGGTCGACGACGCCAAAGGCGAGATCGCGCGCGGCATCGAGGTCGTCGAATTCGCCTGCGGCATCCCGCATCTGCTGAAAGGCGAATTCACCGAGCAGGTCGGCACCGCGGTCGACAGCTGGTCGCTGCGCCAGCCGCTGGGGGTCGTCGGCTGCATAACGCCGTTCAACTTCCCCTGCATGATCCCGCTGTGGATGTCGCCGATGGCGATCGCCTGCGGCAACACCGTGGTGATCAAGCCGTCCGAACGCGACCCGTCGGTGCCGTTGAAGCTGGCGGAATTGTTCAAGCAGGCCGGGCTGCCGGACGGTGTGTTCAACGTGGTGAACGGCGACAAGGAGGCGGTCGACGCCATCCTGGACCATCCGGTGATCCAGGCGGTCAGCTTCGTCGGCTCGACCAAGATCGCCGAGTATGTCTATGCCCGTGGCACGGCATCCGGCAAGCGCGTCCAGGCTTTCGGCGGGGCCAAGAATCACATGGTGATCATGCCGGATGCCGACCTGGATCAGGCGGCGGACGCGTTGATCGGCGCAGGATACGGATCGGCCGGCGAGCGCTGCATGGCCGTCTCCGTCGCCGTTGCGGTGGGTGACAAGGTCGGCGACGCGCTGGTCGAGAAGCTGGCGCCGCGCATCAGGGCGCTGAAGGTTGGGCCGGGCAACGACCCGGAGGCCGAATTCGGCCCGCTGGTGACGCGCGAGCATCTGGAACGTGTGCGGAATTATGTCGACCTTGGCGTGCAGCAGGGCGCGGAACTGGTCGTTGACGGACGCGACTTCAAGCTGCAGGGCTATGAGAACGGGTTCTATATGGGCGGCTGCCTGTTCGACCGCGTCACGCCCGACATGGCCATCTATAAGGACGAAATCTTCGGGCCGGTGCTCTCGGTCGTCCGCGCCGGCGATTTCGAGCAGGCGGTCGGGCTGGTCAACGACCACGAATACGGCAACGGTACGGCGATCTTCACGCGCGACGGCGACGCCGCGCGTGAATTCGCCGGGCGGATCAAGGTCGGCATGGTCGGCATCAACGTCCCGATCCCGGTGCCGATGGCCTATCACTCGTTCGGCGGCTGGAAACGCTCGGCCTTCGGCGACCATGCGATCTATGGGCCGGAATCGGTACGGTTCTATACGCGGCTAAAGACAGTAACCGCGCGCTGGCCGACCGGCATCCGGGCGGGCGCCGAATTCATCATGCCATCGACGAAGTAGCCGGCGAAGATGGGGGCCCTGCACCGCGAAATATTGACCCCGCGCGCCATTCGTGGTTCGAGAACCGCCTTAAACAGAGGAATTTTGAAGCAATGAAGATTTCGGGAATTGCGGCGGTCGTCACCGGCGGCGGTTCGGGCATCGGCGCGGCGACGGCCCGCCATCTGGCCTCGCTCGGCGCGAAGGTCACCGTGCTCGACGTCAACCAGGAGAATGCCGAGGCGGTTGCCAAGGAGATCGGCGGCCTGGCGCAACTTTGCGACGTCACGGATGCCGATTCCGCCACCAAGGCGCTGGCCACGGCCAAGGAGAAGCACGGCGCCGCTCGCCTGGTGGTCAACTGCGCCGGCATCGCCGCCGGCAGCCGCGTACTCGGCCGCGAAGGCCCGCATGACCTGGCCCTGTTCCGCCGCGTGATCGAGATCAACCTGATCGGCAGCTTCAACATCCTTCGCCTCGCCGCCGCCGACATGTCGACGCTGAGCGAGATGGAAGACGGCGAGCGCGGCTGCATCATCAACACCGCCTCGGTCGCGGCCTTCGAAGGCCAGATCGGCCAGGCGGCCTACTCCGCTTCTAAGGGCGGCATTGTCGGCCTGACCCTCCCGGCCGCGCGTGAGCTCGCGAAATTCGGCATCCGTGTCGTGACCATGGCCCCGGGCCTGATCGAGACACCGTTGTTCGCGAAGCTGGATGCCGGCGCGGTCGAATCGCTGGTTGCTTCGACCCTTTTCCCACACCGCCTGGGCAAGCCCGAAGAGCTGGCCCGGCTGATCCAGCACATCGCGGAAAACGTGCTGATCAACGGCGAAACCATCCGCATCGACGGCGCCATCCGGCTGGCTCCGAAGTGAGCCACGGCTGACGCCCCTTTCTCTGACTGGATATCTGGAATGACGACTGACGCTATCTCGACCGATGTGATCATCATCGGCGCCGGCCCCGTTGGCCTGTTCGCCGTGTTCGAACTCGGCCTCAACGACATGAAGTGCCACCTGGTCGACATCCTGGACAAGGTCGGCGGCCAGTGCGCCGAGCTGTATCCGGAAAAGCCGATCTACGACATCCCGGGACTGCCGATCGTCACCGGCCAGGGCCTGACCGACGCGCTGATGAAGCAGATCGAGCCGTTCAACCCGGTGTTCCACCTGAACCAGATGGCGGAATCGCTGACCAAGACGGCGGACGGCAAGTGGCGGCTGACCACCGATGCCGGCACCATCATCGAGGCAACGATTGTGGTTATCGCGGCCGGCGGCGGCAGCTTCGTGCCTAAGAAGCCGCCGATCAAGGGCATCGAGGAATACGAGGCGAAGTCGGTGTTCTATTCGGTCCGCCGGATGGAAACCTTCCGCGACCGCAACATCCTGATCGCCGGCGGCGGCGATTCCGCGCTGGACTGGACACTGAACCTGCAGCCGCTGGCGCACAAGCTGACCCTGGTCCACCGCCGCGACGAATTCCGGGCCGCGCCGGATTCGGTCAACAAGATGCGCGAGCTGGTGGCGGCCGGTAAGGTCCATCTTCATATCGGCCAGATCAGCGAGTTGCACGGTGAGGGCGGCCAGATCGAAGGCGTGACGCTGAAGCCGGACGGCGCCGATCCCTACAGGATCGAGTGCGACACGCTGATGCCGTTTTACGGCCTGACCATGAAGCTGGGCCCGGTGGCCAATTTCGGCATCAACCTGCATCAGAACCTGATCCCGGTCGACACCGAGAAGTTCGAGAGCGACGTGCCGACGATCTTCGCGATCGGCGACATCAATTCCTATCCGGGCAAGCTGAAGCTGATCCTGTCGGGCTTCCATGAGGCAGCGCTGATGGCGCAGCAGGCCTTCCGCTATGTCCATCCGGACCGCAAGCTGCGTTTCCAGTACACGACCTCCTCCAGCGACCTGCAGAATAAGCTGGGGGTCGCGGCCGAATGAAGCTCTTCGTGACCGACCTGGAAGGCGTCGAGCATTCGATCGACGCCATGCTGAACTGGACTGTGATGGAGATCATCCGCGACGGCGACCTGCCGATGCGCGCCGAATGCGGCGGTTCCTGCGCCTGCGCAACGTGCCATGTCTATGTCGCGAAAGAGTGGCTGAACGCGCTGCCGGACATGCAGCCCGAGGAGCGCGACACGCTGGACGGCGGCTTCGAGGTCGAGCCCAACTCCCGTCTCTCTTGCCAGCTGATCATGACGCCGGAACTGGACGGACTGAAAGTCACGCTGACCCAGGACAGCGCCGGCTGACCTAG
>DATJHU010000067.1:0-34269 GCA_035493715.1 Alphaproteobacteria bacterium
TGCATACACGGATTAGAGATTTTGTGACACGAGAAATACCTGTCGATATGCGATAAGCGGATCGGGGTTCCCTTCCCTCTCACCGCCCCTCGAACGGATCGCTCATCAGCACGGTGTCATCCCGCTGCGGGCTGGTCGACAGCAGGGTCACCGGGCGTTCGATCAGTTCCTCCAGGCGGCGGACATATTTGATCGCCTGGGCCGGCAGTTCGCCCCAGCTGCGGGCGCCGGCGGTCGATTCGGTCCAGCCTTCCAGCGTCTCATAGACCGGCTTCACGCCGGCCTGGGCTTCCTCGCCTGAGGGGAGGTAGTCGATCCGCTTGCCGTTCAGCGTATAGCCGACGCACACCTTGATCTTCTTCAGCCCGTCCAGCACGTCCAGCTTGGTCAGCGCCACGCCGTCGACGCCGCTGATCTTCAGCGCCTGGCGCACCATCACGGCGTCGAACCAGCCGCAGCGGCGCTTGCGGCCGGTCACGGTGCCGAACTCCTTGCCCTTCTCGCCCAGATACTGGCCGATCTCGTCGGTCAGTTCGGTCGGGAACGGGCCGGAGCCCACGCGGGTGGTATAGGCCTTGGCGATGCCCAGCACGTAATGCAGGGCGGAAAGCGTCATGCCGCTGCCGGTCGCCGCCTGCCCCGCCACGGTGTTGGACGAGGTGACGAACGGATAGGTGCCGTGGTCCACGTCCAGCATGGCCGCCTGCGCGCCTTCGAACAAGATGCGCTTGCCGGCCTTGCGCTCCTCCTCCAGCCGCATCCAGGCGACGCCGGCATAGGGCAGGATTTCCTTGGCCACGTCCTGCACCTTGGCGTGCACCGCCTCGAAATCGAACTCCTCCGCGTTGTAGCCGCGCAGCACCGCGTTGTGGTGGAAGACGAGATCGCGCAGCTTGCGCTCCAGAACCTTGGGTTCGCCCAGGTCGCACACGCGCAGGCCGCGGCGGGCCACCTTGTCCTCATAGGCCGGGCCGATGCCGCGGCCGGTGGTGCCGAGCTTCGCCGAACCGCGCGCCGCCTCGCGGGCGCGGTCCACGGCGCCGTGCATCGGCAGGATCAGCGTCGCGTTCTCCGCCAGCAGCAGGCTCTCAGGGGTGATGTTCACCCCTTTCTCCTTGATCTTCTCGATCTCACCCAGCAGCGCCCAGGGGTCGACCACCACGCCGTTGCCGATGACGGAGAGCTTGCCGGGGCGCACGACGCCGGAGGGCAGCAGCGAGAGCTTGAACTCCTTATCGCCGATGACGAGCGTATGGCCGGCATTGTGGCCGCCCTGAAAGCGCACCACCACCTCTGCCCTGCTGGACAGCCAATCGACGATCTTGCCCTTACCCTCGTCGCCCCACTGGACGCCGACGACCAAGACGTTTGCCATTTACCTTTGTCCCTGATGTCCTGAAATCAAACCGCCACCGGCTCCTGCCCCATGCCCATCAGCACATGGTCGCAGCCCAGCCGTTTGGCCTCCGCCTTGTTGTCGTCCACGCAGGTCAGCCCCGCGATGGTGGCCCAGCCGTCCTTGCGCAGGCGATGCGCGTCAGCCGGGGTGCTGCCGATCGGCAGGAAGACGCGGCGCACCTTTTCCAGATGCGGCGCGGCCTTGGCCAGCGCGTCGGCGAACAGGCTGAAGCCCACAGCCGGCTCACCCGTCTCGCCGCCGATGCGGTAACGGCCGCCACGCCCCAGCTCCCGGCGGGAACCGCGGGCGAAGATCGTGAAGGAGAGGCCGGTCTGGTACTCGAAGCCCTGGCGTTCCAGCGGGTCCACCGTCAGCTTCAGCTCCGGATGGGTCTGGCGGATGATGCGGATGGTCTCGACCAGCCGGTCGCGCGCCGGCCGCGCACTCTCGGGCAGATGGATCGCCTCCAGCTTCTTCAATGCCGCGTCGGCGGGGCCGGCGACCTCCAGAAGTGCCAGCAGCAGCGGCCCGGCCTCGGGCGCGGCGCGAACGACCGAGGTGTCGCGATGGGTCAATGCTTGCGCCAGCTGCCGCTCCGCGTCGCCGGAAATGCCGTAGGCGGCGAAGATCAGCGGCACGAGCGTGGGCAAATTCAGGTCGATGGACAGGCCGCGCACGCCCATGCGGTGCAGCGCGTCGGTCGCCAGCACGACGATCTCCGCATCCGCACCCGGCTCCAGGCTGCCGATCAATTCGCAGCCCAGCTGGCGGAACTGGCGTTCAGGGGAAAGCTGCGCCCCGCCGACGCGCAGGACCTCGCCGGAATAGCTGAGGCGCAGGGGGCGCGGCGCCTTTATGAGGCGGGTGGCCGACAGGCGGGCGACCTGGAGGGTCATGTCGGCGCGGATCGCCATCATGCGCTGCGAATCCGGGTCCAGCAGGCGGAAGGTCTGCAGCGACCAGGCGCGGCCGACGCCCGACAGCAGGCTCTCCTCGAATTCGGCCAGCGGCGGCTTCACCCGGTCGTAGCCGTGCGCCTTGAACACACCCATGGCGCACTCCACCAGCGCGGCTTCGCGCTCGGCGTCCGGCGGCAGCAGATCATGCAGCCCGGCGGGCAGCAAAGCGAGTTCGGGGTTCAGCGAGTCCATGCGATTTTCGGTGCTTATGGGCAGCAGGACCGGTCTACGCCTAAAGCCCCTCGCCCGCAACGCGGGAGAGGGAGGGACCCATTATGCAATAATGGGAGGGTGAGGGTGCTTTGGATTTCTTTCTCCAGCACCCTCACCCGTCCGCTTCGCGGCCACCCTCTCCCGCGCGACCAGAGGTCGCTTGGAAATTTACAGCCGCCTTTGGCGGCGGCGGGAGAGGGCTTAAGAAGACAGCCGCCCACGAGGGGCGACCGATCAGAACGTCAGAGCCTTCACGCTCACCACGTTCGGCAGGCTGCCGATGCGCTTCATCAGGTCGTCGCCGATCTTCTGGTCGACGGAGACCAGGCAGAAGGCGCGGGCGCCGGCGGCGACCCGGCCGTTGTGGAAGGCGGCGATGTTGATCTGCCCGTCGCCCAGCGTGCGGCCCAGGCTGCCGATGAAGCCCGGCTTGTCCTGGTTCTCGATCAGCAGCATGTGCGGCGTCAGCTCGGCCTCGGTCGGCACGCCGTCGATCGAGACGATGCGCGGCTTGTCGCCGAACAGGGTGCCGATGACGCAGCGCTTGGCCGCCCCCTCGCCCACCGTGACCCGGATCGCGGTCTGGTAGTCGCCGGCCTGGTTCAGCCGGCTCTCGGTGACGTTGATGTCGTTCTGCTTGGCGATGACCGGGGCGTTCACCATGTTGACGCTCTCGAGCTTGGTCGACAGCAGGCCCTTCAGGATGACGGCGGTCAGCGGCCGCAGGCTCAGGCTGGCGACATGGCCTTCATACTCGATGGTGATGCCGCCCAGACCGCCCTCGGTGATCTGGCCGGCGAAGCTGCCGATCTCCTCCGCGAGGCGCAGATAGGGGCGCAGCTTCGGCGCGTCCTCGGCCGACAGCGACGGCATGTTGAGCGCGTTGACCACCGCGCCGCTGACCAGGAAGTCCGCCATCTGCTCGGCGACTTGCAGGGCCACGTTCTCCTGCGCCTCGTTGGTGGAGGCGCCGAGATGCGGGGTGCAGATGACCTGCTCCAGCGCGAACAGTTCGTTCTCCTTCGCGGGCTCGACAGTGAACACGTCCAGCGCGGCGCCGGCGACATGGCCGGCCTCGATGGCCGCCTTCAGCGCAACCTCGTCGATCAAACCGCCGCGGGCGCAGTTGATGATGCGCACGCCCGGCTTGGCCTTGTTGAGGTTCTTCGCGTCCAGCACGTTGCGGGTCTGGTCGGTCAGCGGCGTGTGCAGGGTGATGAAGTCGGCCCGGGCCAAGAGTTCGTCCAGCTCGACCTTCTCCACGCCGATATCCATGGCGCGTTCAGGCGTCAGGAACGGGTCGAAGGCGACGACCTTCATCTTGAGCCCGAGGGCGCGGTCGGCGACGATCGAACCGATATTGCCGCAGCCGATGATGCCCAGCACCTTGGCCGTCAACTCCACGCCCATGAAGCGGGACTTCTCCCACTTGCCGGCGTGGGTCGAGACGTTCGCCTGGGGGATGTCGCGGGCCAGCGCGAACATCATGGCGATGGCGTGCTCGGCGGTGGTGATGGAATTGCCGAAGGGCGTGTTCATCACCACGACGCCGCGCGCGGTCGCCGCCGGGATGTCCACGTTGTCGACGCCGATGCCGGCGCGGCCGACGACCTTCAGCGCGTGCGCCGCCTCCAGGATCTCCTTGGTCACCTTGGTGGCGGAGCGGATGGCGAGGCCGTCATAGTCGCCGATGATGGCTTTCAGTTCGTCGGGCTTCAGGCCGACCTTCATGTCGACATCGACGCCGCGCTCCTTGAAGATTTCGACGGCGCGGGGGGACAGATCGTCAGAGATAAGGACTTTGGGCATGGGAATACCTCAAATGGGGCGTCGACATACGGATTCGTGACGCCAAATGGGGAAAAGCGGTACGTGAAGTGTTGTGGCGGGGGCTAGGCCGAAGCCTGGCCCTTGACCTGGGCATAAGCCCAATCGAGCCACGGCAAGAGGGCCGCAATGTCGGCATTCTCGACAGTGGCGCCGCCCCAAATCCTGAGGCCCGGAGGGGCCGCACGATAGCCGGCGATGTCGAGCGCGACCTTCTCGGCTTCCAGCGCGGACGCCACCTTCTTCGCGATTTCCGCTTGTGCATCAGCATCTTGCGCGGTGAACCACGGATCCACGATCTTCAGGCAGATCGAGGTGCAGGAGCGAATCTCCGGCGTCTCGGCCAGGAAATCGACCCAGTCGGTCTGCTTTACCCAGCGGCTCATCGCCGAAAGGTTCGCCTCCGAACGCTTGATCAGCCCTTCGACGCCGCCGACCGATTCCGCCCAGCGCAACCCGTCGATCGCATCCTCAACCGCCAACATCGACGGCGTATTGATCGTATCGCCCTTGAAGATCGCCTCATCGATCTTCCCGCCCTTGGTCATGCGGAAGATCTTGGGCATCGGCCAGGGCGGCGTGGTGCTTTCGAGCCGCGCAACGGCGCGCGGCGACAGCACCAGCATGCCGTGCGCACCCTCGCCGCCCAGCACTTTTTGCCAGGACCAGGTGACGACATCCAGCTTGTCCCACGGCAGCGCCATGGCGAACGCGGCCGAGGTCGCGTCGCAGATCGTCAGGCCTTCGCGGTCGGCCGGGATCCAGTCGCCATTGGGCACGCGCACGCCGGACGTCGTACCATTCCAGGTGAAGACGACATCGCGCTTGAAATCGACAGCAGAGAGATCGGGCAGCTTGCCGTAATCGGCGGTAGTGGCTTTCACGTCGGGCAGCTTCAGCTGCTTGACGACGTCGGTGATCCAGTCGGAACCGAAGCTCTCCCAGGCGAGCATCTCGACCGGACGGCTGCCGAGCAGCGACCACAGCGCCATCTCGACCGCGCCGGTGTCGGACGCCGGGACGATGCCGATGCGATAGTCAGCGGGCAGGCCCAGCAGCTTGCGGCTGCGGTCCAGAACCTCACCGAGTTTGGCCTTGCCGATCTTGGAACGGTGGGAACGACCGAGAGCGGCATCCTTCAACTGGTCGATCGACCAGCCGGGGCGCTTTGCGCAAGGACCTGAGGAGAAATTGGGAGATTGAGGGCGAAGTGCGGGCTTCGCGGCGGGGAACGTCATGATAGCTATTCCTTCCAGAATAGTAGCATCCCGGTGGGGGGATGTGGCCCGCCGCTGGTGATATGCCTCTCAATCGATTCGGTCAAATCCGGATGTTGCAGTGCAGCTATGAGTTTGGCTTCAGAGCCCCGATCCGGCCAGCGTGATCTGGTACAGCATGCGGTCGCCGGCAAAATCCGGCACAGCGAAATGCTGGATCGCGCGATTGTCCCAGAAGGCGAGCGTCCCCTCCTCCCAGTGGTGGCGATAGGCGAAATCCGGGCGGACGGTCAGGCGCTTCAGATGATCCAGTAAGATGTCGCTTTCCGGCTGCGACAGTTCGGCGAATCCGACGACGTGATGGGCACTGTACAGCAGCCCTTTGCGGCCGGTCTCAGGATGGGTCCACACCAGCGGGAACTCGGCCCTGTCCCGCCGGCGCTTGCTGTTGCCGATGTTGCGGTGGATGGCGGTCAGCCCCTCGAGAAGCGTACGCATCGGCGCGGAGAACTGATCGTAGATGCTGTAGGAATTACAGAAGATCGTGTCGCCGCCGCCGTCATCGGCGCAGCGGACCATGTTCAGCATGCTGAAGCCGCAAGGCACGAAATCTTCGTCATAGTCGCAATGCCAGACCGACGAGACACCACCCTTGGGCGAGACGATCACCACCTTTTGATCCGTACCATCGACCCATTCGGCGCGGTCGGGATGATGCTGGATTTCGCCGAATCTTTGGGCAAAGGCGTATTCCTGCTGATGCGTCAGATGCTGACCGGGAAAGAACAGCGCCAGGCGGCCGAGCAGCAGGCGGCGAAGTTCGGCGACCGTCGCGTCGTCGAGATCGGATTTGAGGTCGATGCCGGTGACCTTCAGCCCAAGCGAACCACTGACCGGAACGGCCTGGATTTTTGATGCCATCGGCTTCCCCGTGGTATTCGACGTTCCTACTTCCCGATCCCTAGCGGGCCGTGTCCCTTGCCAAGGCCGGGCGCGTTACGGATCGCGCTCTGCACATAGGCGCAGGCGATCTCCGCCGCTTGCGGCACGGTCAGACCCTGCGCCAGACCAGCCGCGATAGCCGAGGCCAGCGTGCAGCCGGTGCCGTGCGTGTGCTTGGTGTCGATGCGCGGATGGCGGAATTCGGCGCGGATGCCGGACGCCAACAAGAGGTCGACCAACTCGCTTCCGTCGAGATGCCCGCCCTTCACCAGAACGCCCTGCGCTCCGGCCTCCAGCAGATCGGCGGCGACGGTTTCCATGTCAGACACGGTCGAGACTTGGCGGCCGGTCAACCGCTCGGCCTCGCGCAGGTTGGGGGTCACTAAAAGCGCACGCGGGATCAGCCGTTCCTTCATCGCCAGCATGCCGGGATGGTCGAGCAGTGTGCTGCCGCTGGTCGAAATCATGACCGGATCGAGCACGACGGGAATGTTCGGAATGGTGTCGAGGAAATCGGCAATCGCCTGCGTGATCTCAACACTGCCCAGCATGCCGATCTTGATAATGTCGGCGCCGATATCGTCGAGCACGACGCGCATCTGCCGGATCACGAAATCGGGCGGCACGGGATGCACGCCGAAAACACCCTGGGTATTCTGGGCCGTGAGCGCGGTGATCGCCGTCATGCCGAAGCCGCCCAGCATGGTGACCGCCTTGAGATCAGCCTGGATGCCCGCCCCGCCGCCGGAATCCGAGCCAGCAACGATCAAGACCCGTCCCTTTGGAGAACTCACTCCGCGGCTGCGGCGTGACCGGCGTCGGCGATGGCGACACAGATCGTGTCGACCACCTCCGCAACCATCGCCTCATCCTCGCCCTCGGCCATGACGCGGATGACGGGTTCGGTCCCCGACTTGCGCACGGACAGCCGACCGGAACCGGAGAGCCGCGCCTCGGCATCGGCAATGCTGTCGATGACCGCGCGGCTCTCAAGTGGCTGTCCACTGCTGTACCGCACGCTTTTCAGTATCTGCGGCAAAGGGTCGAACAACGCGAGTATCTCGCTGGCCGGCCGTCCGCGCTGCTTGACGCAGGCCAGTACCTGCAACGCGGCAACCAGCCCGTCACCGGTGGTCGAATGATCGCTGAGCACGATATGGCCCGACTGCTCGCCGCCGACATTGTAGCCGTGGGCGCGCATATGCTCGACGACGTAACGGTCGCCGACCGGCGTGCGTACGAGTTGCAGTCCGATACCGTTCAGGAAGCGTTCGAGCCCCAGGTTGGACATGATGGTCGCAACCAGCCCGCCACCGCGTAGCGTACCGGCCTCGGCCAGGTTGCGGGTAACCAGAGCCATGATCTGGTCACCGTCGATGCGGCGGCCGCTTTCGTCGGCGACGATCAGCCGGTCCGCATCGCCATCGAGCGCGATACCGATATCGGCGCCGTGCAGCACGACCGCCTCCTGCATCGCCTGAGGGGCCACCGCACCGCAATTGTCGTTGATATTCTTGCCGTTGGGGTCCACTGCGATTGGAATAACGTCGGCGCCCAGCTCCGCCAGCACACGCGGCGCGACCTTATAGGCGGCACCATGAGCGCAATCGACTACGATCTTCAGCCCGTCGAGCGTCAGCCCCTTGGGGAAGCTCGACTTCACATATTCGATATAGCGGCCGCTGGCGTCTTCCAGGCGCAACGCCTTGCCGAGCAGCGGAGCGGGCGCCAGCCTGTCGGTAAAATCGCTCTCGACCAAACCCTCAATGATCTCTTCGACCGCGTCGGACAGCTTGTATCCGTCCGGGCCGAATAGCTTGATTCCATTATCTTCGTACGGATTATGCGAGGCGGAGATCATCACGCCGAGATCGGCCCGCAGCGATTTGACCAGCATCGCCACCGCTGGGGTCGGCAGCGGGCCGACCATGATGACGTCGAGCCCCATGGAGATGAAGCCGGCCGCCAAAGCCGGCTCAAGCATGTAACCGGACAGGCGAGTGTCCTTGGCAATAACGACGCGATGGCGATGATCGCCCCGGCGCAATTGTGTCGCCGTAGCCATCGCCACCTTGAGCGCCGTCTGCGCCGTCATCGGTTCTATATTGGTCCGGCCGCGAATGCCGTCAGTGCCGAAGAGTCTGCGCCCCATCCCTTGGGCACCTTCCCTTAAAGTCGAGTCAAGATGGCCCTGGCCTCAGGCCTGGGGCTCAGGCTCCAGGGTGGTCGGGCGGCCGGCATTCGGTACCGACGGCCGACGGCCGGAGGTCGAACGCGGCGGCGGCATGTTCGCGGCTGGGGACACCGGCGTGTCGTCCGGATCCTTGCGCACAATCGGCTCGCCCCTGAGCAGGCCCCGGATTTCGTCGCCCGAGAGGGTTTCGTATTCCAGCAGCGCCTGCGCCAGTCGATGCAGCTCGTCGATATGGTCGATCAGGATCGTGCGGGCTGTGGTCTCCGCCTCCTCGATCAGACGGCGGACTTCGCTGTCGATCAGCTGCGCCGTCGCCTCGGAGACGCCGCGTGTCTGGGTCACGGAATGGCCCAGGAACAGCTCCTGCTCGTTGTCGCCATAGCGCACGCGGCCGAGCTTCTCGCTCATGCCGAACTCGGTCACCATGCGCCGCGCCGTCGCGGTCGCCTGCTGGATATCGCTCGAGGCACCGGTTGTCACATTGTCGGCGCCGAAGATGATCTCCTCAGCCAGCCGGCCGCCGAACAGCGAGGCCAGGCGTGATTCCATCTCACGCTTCGAATAGCCGAAGCGGTCGCGCTCCGGCAGGCTCATGGTCACACCGAGAGCCCGACCACGCGGGATAATGGTGACCTTGTGCAGCGGATCGTGGTCGGGGACGTTCAGCCCAACCAGCGCATGCCCCGCCTCGTGATAGGCGGTCAATTCCTTTTCCTTTTCCGTCATGACCAGCGAACGGCGCTCCGTGCCCATCATGACCTTGTCGCGCGCCGCCTCGAACTCGGCCATGCCGACGACGCGGCGGCCGGCACGGGCAGCAAGCAGCGCGGCCTCATTCACCAGATTGGCGAGATCGGCGCCCGAGAAACCCGGCGTGCCGCGCGCGATGACGCGCGGGTCGACGTCGCTGCCAACCGGAACCTTGCGCATATGGACCTTGAGAATCTTCTCACGGCCCAAGATATCGGGATTGCCGACGACGACCTGGCGATCGAAGCGGCCGGGGCGCAGTAGCGCCGGATCCAGCACGTCGGGCCGGTTTGTGGCGGCGATCAGGATTACACCGTCATTGGCCTCGAAGCCGTCCATCTCGACCAGCAGCTGGTTCAGCGTCTGCTCACGCTCGTCGTTGCCGTTGCCGAGACCGGCGCCGCGATGGCGGCCGACCGCGTCGATTTCATCGATGAAGATGATACAGGGCGCGTGCTTCTTGCCCTGTTCGAACATGTCACGGACGCGCGAGGCGCCGACGCCGACGAACATCTCCACGAAGTCGGAACCGGAAATGGTGAAGAACGGCACGTTGGCTTCGCCGGCGACAGCGCGAGCGACCAGCGTCTTACCCGTGCCGGGAGGGCCGACCAGCAGAACGCCTTTTGGAATTTTGCCGCCGAGGCGCTGGAATTTCTGCGGATCCTTCAGGAACTCGACGACCTCTTCCAGTTCCTGCTTGGCCTCGTCGATCCCGGCGACGTCCTCGAAAGTGACACGGCCCGTTTTCTCGGTCATCAGCCGCGCCCGCGACTTGCCGAAGCCCATGGCCTTGCCGCCGCCCGACTGCATCTGGCGAAGGAAGAAGATATAGACGCCCAGCAGCAGAAGCGCGGGAAGCCAGTTCAGGACGATGCTGAAGAAGGACGGGTTGCCTGAATCATCCGGCGCCGCCTTAACGGCGACCCCTTTGTCGATCAGCTTCCCAGCGACGTCGGTATGGGGCGGCGCATAGGTCATGAACTGACTGCCGTCGCTCATCTTGCCGATGATCTGATCGCCTTTGATCGTCACATCCTTGATCGTCCCCGACGCGGCGTCGTTCAGCAGCTCGCTATAGGCCACCTCATGCATCTGGCCGCGTCCACCCTGGTTCTGGAACAGGTTGAACAGGACGAACAGCAGCAGGCCGATGATCCCCAAAAGGACAATGTTTTTGCCGACGTAGTTCACGATGACAGCCTTTGTAATCCGCAAGACGGCGGTCCCAACCGCCGAGCAGGAGCTTGCATTACCCAGTGGTCAGCGCCGCCGGCTCCGCTTGTTCCTATCAGACATAATGTCTGGTCCAGCAGAAACAACGGTAAACGTTTCGGAAGCCAAGGGCCAGAGCGGTGTTAAGCGCTGCTCCAGAATGGCGGCTTCGGCGTCTTGCCAGCCGAGAGCGGGAACGGCGGTCAGGGCGCCGTTGTTCCGCGCGGCCGGAAACCCCGCGCGAGCCTCAGCGGGGACCGTCGATTTCCGTGACATTTCAACGCGTTCGGAGCCTAGGGCGCCAATTGTAAGACCTGAAGATTGCGAGCGCAGTTCGAAGCGATGATCCCAAAGGGTCCAGCGGCCGGGTTCGAGTGGCACCGGCGGCGCGACGCGCGCGGCCTCACGGCAGATCAGCAAGCCGCCGCGCCAAGGCCGCACTAAGCAGCCGGCCAGGCTCATGCCGCGAAACGCAGGCGATTCCAAGGCCTTGTCCAGCCTGACGAGCGCGGCGCCGTCCGGCGCGAAAGCGGCGCCGCCGATCGTGCGGAGCATCGCGGCGAAGGCAGCGCGGCGGACAGCGGCAGGTGCCAAAGCCAGACCTGCGCGGTCGAGATGGCCGACGCCGTCGGCCCCGATAGTGGCGATTCGCCCCAATAGCGACGCAACGTTTTTCCCCAATTGCCGGCGCTTTTCGGCGGCGCGACACGCGGTTTCCAATAGGGACCGCCTGAGAGGCGGATCGCCGGCCAGTCGCGTGCGCAAGATCGGCCTCGCATAATCCGCAGAGCGATTGGACGGATCCTCGATGAAGAGCTGACTATGAGCGGTGCAGGTGGCGACCATAGCCGCCTTCGTCCAGCCGAGTAGCGGCCGGATCAGCCGGACAACGCCCAACGAGCGGCTGGCGGTCATGCCTGCGAGCCCCTCGGCACCGCTGCCACGCTCTTGGCGGAACAGGATCGTCTCCGCCTGGTCATCGGCGTGGTGGGCGACAGCAAGATGGAGGATGCCGTGCTCGGCGGCTGCCTCGGCCAGCAGGCGGTAGCGCGCCTGGCGGGCGGCGGCCTGGATACCGGAATCGGGTTTGTCCCCGTTCCAAACCAGAGTCCGGTGGGGGACGCCGCGTGCGCCGAGCCAGGCGCCGACCTGTCGTGCCTCGGCGGCGGCTTCTGGGCGAAGTCCGTGATCGACGGTGAGCGCGAGCACCGAGCCGTTCCGCGCCTGCGCCCAGCCGTGCAACAGCAGCGTCAGCGCCAGGCTGTCGGGGCCGCCGGAAACCCCGACTGCGATCATAGGGTTGGGTTCGAACGGCGCGAAGGCCGCCATCGCATCGGCAAAAGCGGCGGAAGAAACCGGTTCGGCCGTCAGCCGCACTTAAGCTTAGTCTTTTCCGCCTGTTCCTGCTTCTTGATGGCGGGCGGCGCGCCGGCGGCGAACTGCTTGTCGAACTGCGCATAGGTCGCACAGGCGCTGGGCACCTGGTCGAGCTTTGCCAGCGCGCGGCCGAGCTCAAGCAGCGTGTCGGGCGCCTTGATGCCTTTCGGGTACTTCTTGTAGCCGTCGGCGAGCGCTATGGCGGCTTTCTGGAAGTCGCCCCGGGCGTAATAGGAATGGCCCACCCAATAGGCCGCGCTGCTGGCCAGCGGGTCTTTCGGATATTGCGACAGGAACGAACGGAACGCCTGCTCGGCCGCACCGAACTGGCCCTGCCCGATCAGGGCATAGGCAGCCTGGTATTGCGCTTGCGGTGTCATGCCCTGCTGCGCCTGGCTTTCCTGGTCCGGATCGGCAGACGGCACAGGGCCGGGAGGGATCGCGCCCAGCGTTCCGCCACCCGCACCGGGACCGCGACGGCCGCCCGGGACGAGCTGCGTCGGCGGACCATAGCCGCCATCGTCACTTTGCGGCGCCAAGTTCTGGGGCGACGGATAGTTCTGCCGGTTGTTATAGGCCGGCGGCGGATTGTAGGTCTGCGCCGGTGCCGGGCCGTTGTCGTACTGTTGCTGTGCCGCTGCGCCCTGCCCACCGGCGCCGGGCGCAGCACCGCCATGACCTTCCAGATCGTTGAGCCTGAGCTCGGTGTCGGCTTTCATCTTCTCGATCTGCTGGTTCAGCACATCGATCTGATGGTTCTGAGTCTCGACCTGGCCGGTGAGCGAGCGGACCTGATCCTCAAGCTGCTGAAGCCTGAGCTCGTTCTGCGCCGCCCCACCCTCCTGAGCGTCGGCAGTGCCGCCCAGAGCGAACGCGAACAGCACAAAGGCTGCCGCGCCGGCTCTTAAGAGAACGGCCTTCCGGATCACGATCCGGCTTGCGCGACGACGGTCACATCGCGGCGATTCTGAGACCACACGGCCTCACCGGTGCCGAGCACGGCCGGACGCTCTGCGCCGTAGCTGACGGTCTGCAGGCGAGAGGACTCGACGCCGAGGGCGACCAGATAGGCGCGCGCCGAATTGGCGCGGCGGGCGCCCAGCGCCATGTTGTACTCGCGCGTACCGCGCTCGTCGCAATGGCCTTCGATGGTGACGCGCACCGCCGGGAACTTCTTCAGCCAGGCGGCCTGACGATCCAGCGTGCCGCGCGCTTCCTGGGTCAGCTCGCTGCGATCCAGCGCGAAATAGACGGTGTCGCCGACATTCTGCTTCAGGTCCTGCTCGGAACCGGGAATGGCGCCGCTGATCGCCTCGCTGTTCATGCCACTGTCGGTGCCGGTTGTCGCGGCCTCCTTCTTGGAGCTGCAACCAGCCACCAGAAGGGTCGCGGCGAGGACGCCGACGAGCTTCATATTGATTGACGTGTTCACGGATAAACTCCCTCGAACGAAAGTGAAAAAAGGATCAATTCGGTTACGCAAATAGCCCGGCGTGACTCGGCAGAGCGTGCGACTCGGTCGCAATTTCCAGTGAAATCGCGGCAAGAATACGGCGGCCGGCCATCGATTCAACAGTCAAGGCTGTAAATCGTTTCCCCCTGTGGCGTTATTGTGTCAGCGACGGCGACCAGGCCGGATCGGACGCATCGGTCGGTGTCGGGATCTCGTGCTCGTTCTGACCGGTGATGCGAATCGAATAGATGCGCGTCCGGCTGGTGGTCTGGCCGGTCCATTGCTGCTTGAAATACATCAGCACGCTGCCGTTGGGCGCCCAGGTCGGTCCTTCGACATGCGAACCCTGCGCGATGACACGCTCGCCGGAGCCGTCGGGCCGCATTACGCCGATATAGAACTGGCCGCCCTCGCGCTTGGTAAAGGCGATCCAGTCGCCGCGCGGGGACCAGACCGGCGAGTCATAACTGCCCTGGCCGAAGGAGATACGCTTGGCCCCCCCGCCCCCGGCGTCCATCACATAGAGCTGCGGCTGGCCGCCACGGTCGGACTCGAACACGATATGCGCCCCGTCCGGCGAATAAGACGGCGCAGTCGAGATTCCGGGTGTGTTGGTCAGTTGCTGCGTCGAACGGGTCCGCGTGTCCATGACATAGATGTTGGTATCGCCACCGATCGCCTGGCTGAAGACGACGCGGTTGCCGTCCGGCGCGAAACGCGGCGAGAAGCTCATGCCCGGGAAGTCGCCGAGCGGCTCCTGGCGCCCCGTCTCGATATTGCGCAGGAAGACGCGCGGGCGGTTGCCCATGAAGGCCATATAGGTGATCTCGGGCGCGTTCGGCGAAAAGCGCGGCGTCAGGATCAGGTTGGAGGGCTGGTCGGCCAGCACGCGGTTGTTGGCGCCGTCCTGGTCCATGATCGCCAACCGCTTGATACGGCGGTCGAGCGGGCCGGTTTCGGCGATGTAGACGATCTGCGTGTTGAAGTAGCCGTCTTCGCCGGTCAGCGTCTTGTAGACGACGTCCGAGATCATGTGTGCGATCTGGCGGATCGACTGGTTCTGCGCCGGAAATTTATAGGAAAAGCCGGCGAGCTGAGTGCCTTCGAACACGTCCCACAGTCGGAAATCCGCCCGCAGCCGGCCGTCAGGCTCTGCGGAAATCGTGCCGGTGACCAGCGCCTGGGCGTTCAGCACCTTCCAGTCGGCAAAGCGCGGCTGGTCGGCGGCGGCCTGCGCCGCCTGGATGAAGGCCGCCGGATCGAGCGGCCGGAAGGCACCCGAATTGCGCAGATCGTTGGAGACCACTCCGGCGATCGTCTGGCCGACCTGCTGATCCGTGCCGTCCTGCGCCTGCAGCGCGGTGACGGCGATGGGCAATGGGTTGATCTGGCCTTTTCCAACATCGACGACAATCTTCGCGGACGCTTCCGGTACGCCGAATGCGGCGACAGCTAGAACGACGGCGCAGAGACGATAAGCCCAAATCGATAGCGTCATTGTCCGAACATCTCCTTGGGATTGAAATGAATCTCGGCATCCTGCCAAGCTTGGTATTTGTCCGGGGGAAGATTGAGAATCTCACATTGCGGCATACGAAACGCACGCTGAGCAGCGAGTGCCGCAGCGCGGAAAACCGGATCGCTGGCCATTCGCGCCTGATCGGCAATGCGGATCGAACTGACCGTGCGGTCGGCATTCACAATCACTTCGACCTCCACATCCAGATCCTGTGCGTCCTTGACCGCGGCCGGCGGATTCCAGCAGTCGCTGAGCTGCCGCCTGAGCGCGTCATATTCCGATGCCGTCAGCTTCTCCGCGAGCGCGGCCTGCGCGCCAGTTGCCTGTCGCGGCGGTGTCTTCGCTGTGGGCACGGGCGGCTGGTCCGTCGGTTCCTGGACTTTCTGCTTGGTCAGATTCTTTAGGATGGAATCGAAACTGGGCGCCGCCGGCCTCGGCGGCTCCTTCTTGGCCTCTGGCGGCTTAGGCGGAGGCGGCGGGGTTTCCTTCTTTTCAACCAGCTCCGGCACCTTTAGTTCCGGTACCGCGGTATCGATGGTTTCTTTCTTGAGCGTAGGAGCGACCTCGGTCTTCTGCAGGGTTTCGAGCTCCGGCTCGGGCTGCGGCTGCGCCTTCTGCTCGGGCGGCGGCGGGGTGGGCGGCGCGGGCGTGGGCTCCTCGATCTTCTGCTTGACCTTGTTGGCGTTCGAAACCTTGTTGGTCGTGGTATCCTTGGCCATATCCACCAGCTCAACGGAGATCATCGGCGGCGGGTCTTCGCGCTTCATATGGAAATACGGCAACCCGAAGATCAGCAATGCCAGAATCAGTGCATGCGCCCCCACTGAAAAAGCAAAGCCGCCGCGCATGTCGACCATGGGGCTCACTTCCGCTTGGAAGGCGTTCCGTCGGACGGGTTGGACACCAGCCCAACCTTACCGTATCCGGCGCCGCCGACGGCGCCCAGCACCTCCATCATCGTGCCCCAGCTATTGGCCTTGTCGCCCCGGATATAGATCTTGGCGTCATGGTTCTCGTTGGAGATCGCGTTCAGCTTCGGCACCAGCTCGTCGATTGTGATCGCGGTCTTCTGGAGGAAAATCTGGCCGTCCTTGTCGATCGAGATTTCCAACGGCTTGTCGTCGCTCTGCGACATCGGCGCGGCCTTGCTCTTCGGCAGGTCGACATGGACACCGGTGGTGAGCAGCGGCGCCGTCACCATGAAGACGATGAGCAGCACCAGCATGACGTCGACCAGCGGCGTTACGTTGATCTCGGCCAGCGGCCGGTGCGACCGGCGGCGGCCGCCGGTGCCCCGTTGGGACTGGATGACTCCGCCGGCCATCAGTCCTTGCCTTCGAGGTGACGGGACAGGATGGCGCTGAACTCAGCCGAGAATCCGTCGAGGCGCTCGCCATATCGTCCGATGTCGGATGCGAACTTGTTGTAGGCCATGACCGCGGGGATCGCGACGACGAGGCCGAGAAGCGTAGACAGCAGCGCCTCCGCGATGCCCGGGGCGACGACCGCCAGGCTGGTGTTCTGCTCCGCGGCGATCGAGGTGAAGCTGCTCATAATGCCGTAGACCGTGCCGGCTAGGCCGACGAAGGTTGCGGTCGAGCCGGCAGTGGCCAACACGTTCATGTATTTCTCGACCTGCGCCATCTCGCGGCCGATGGTGACCGCCATCACGCGGTCGACGCGGGTCTGAAGATTGCCGTAGAGCCCGGTCGTCGTGCCGCCGTTGCGCTCGGCCGCCAGTTTCCACTCGCGCATGCCGGCGACGAAGGTCGCGACCATCGGGTCGCGGACCTTCTTGGCGACGCGCTCATAAAGCACGTCCAGCGAACCGCCCGACCAGAAGGCGTCCTCGAATTTCTCGGCCCGGGCGTTCAGCGTGCGCAGCCGCAGCCACTTTTCGAACATGATCGCCAGGCTCCAGATCGACCACAGCAGGAGGCCGATCATGATGCCCTTGACCACGATATCGGCCTGCATGAACAGGCCGATGACCGAGAAATCGTGCGGCGCCATGCCGGCCGCGGGAGCGATCTGAGTCGCGTCGACAGTCTTTGGATCCATCTCTACTGTCTCTTACCGTTCTATGGCTTTTATATGGCCTATGGTTGCGCCAAACCGAGCGCGCTCTTCAACATCGCGGGCAGGCGCGCGGGACGGAATTCCGCATCGATGCAAGCCAGCCGAACCTCCACCACCACCAGCGGGTTGGCGCGGGCCTCGTCGGTTGCCGGACGCAGAATTTCCTGCCGAATCGTGAAGCTGACCCCACCCATGTTGGTGATTCTGGAACGCACTTCCAAGGCGTCGTCTAGTCGCGCGGGAACTATGTATTCCGCCGTGCAATTGCGTACCACGATCTGCACGCCGTGATCCTGCATCAGCGCGGTATGATCGAACCCGCCGGCGCGCAAAAGCTCGGTCCGCGCCCGCTCCGCGAACTTCAGATAGTTCGCGTAATAGACGACGCCGCCCGCATCGGTGTCCTCGTAATAGACCCGGATGGGCCAGCTATGCGTCGGGCCGGTTTCAGTCATCGCCGTCCAAGAGCGGCAGGTCGAACTGCGGCAGGGTCGCGGGAGGATTGAGGCCAAGCACGCGATAGGCGCCGGGCGCCAGGACACGGCCGCGCGGCGTGCGCTGAACAAGGCCTTGCTGCATCAGGAACGGTTCGATCACTTCTTCGATAATGTCGCGCTGCTCGCCGAGGGTCGCCGAAAGGGTTTCCGCCCCAACCGGCCCACCCAGATAATGTTCCGCGATGCAGCGCAGATAGCGCCGATCCATCGAATCCAGGCCGTCGCGATCGACCTCGAGCCGCTGAAGCGCAAGATCGGCTGCCTTCGCGTCGATCGGCAACGTGCCCGCCGCGACGGCGAAATCGCGCACGCGGCGCAGCAATCGCCCGGCGACGCGCGGGGTACCGCGGGCGCGGCGGGCAATTTCCATTGCCCCATCCTCGGTCGTCGGCACCTTCAGCAGCCGCGCCCCGCGCGAGACGATCAGCGCCAGCTCCGGCGGCTGATAGAGTTCGAGCCGCAGCGGAATGCCGAAGCGTTCGCGCAACGGCGTGGTCAGCAGGCCCGAGCGCGTGGTCGCACCGACCAGCGTGAAGGGCGGCAGGTCGAGACGAATGGAGCGGGCCGCCGGCCCTTCCCCGACGATCAGGTCGAGCTGAAAGTCCTCCATCGCCGGGTAGAGTATTTCCTCGACCGCAGGCGACAGGCGGTGGATCTCGTCGATGAACAGCACGTCGTGCGGCTGCAGGTTGGTCAGAATCGCCGCCAGGTCGCCGGCGCGGGCGATCACCGGGCCGGAGGTGGCGCGGAAGCCGACGCCGAGTTCACGCGCCACGATCTGCGCCAACGTCGTCTTGCCCAGGCCCGGCGGGCCGAACAGCAGCACATGGTCCAGCGCCTCGCCGCGCGTCCGCGCGGCCTGGATGAAGACCGACAGGTTCTCGCGCACCGTTTTCTGGCCGATGAATTCGCCCAGCGATTGCGGACGCAGCGTCGGTTCGCTCGCGCCCGTGGGATCGACGACCCTGTCCGGCTCGACGCTCATGGCGCGGACAACTCACGCAACGCGAGACGGATGATGTCGTTGAGTCCCTGCCCGTCCTCGGCCACCCGCATCACAGCCGCGAAGGCGTCGGCGCGGCCGTAGCCCAGATTGACCAGGGCCGACACCGCCTCCGCGTTCGGTTGAGGCGCGGCGGCCTGCGGCGCCGTGGTGTCCGGCCGGCCGAGCACCACCCGCAAGGATTGTGTCTGCGCCTTGTCCTTGAGTTCCGCCGCGATGCGCGCCGCGAGTTTCGGCCCGACACCGTCGGCCCGCGACAATGCCGCCTTGTCGCCCGCCGCCAGCGCCATGGCGAGCGCATCGGGCGTCAGCACCGACAGGATGGCCAGCGCGACCTTTGCGCCGACGCCCTGGACGGTGGTCAGCGTGCGGAACCATTCCAGTTCCGTCCGCTCGACGAAGCCGTAGAGATGCGGAATCTCGTCCCGCATCCGCATTTCGGTATGGAAAGCGGCTGCGGTGCCCGGCTTGTCCAACCTGGAAAGGGTTTGGCCCGAGCAGGACAGCTGGTACCCCACGCCCTGCACGTCGACGATCACCCAATCCTCGCCGACGCTGTCGATGATGCCCTTGAGCTTGGCGATCATGCGTAGGCTCTCAGTGCGGGGGCGAGGCGATGATGCGCGTGGCAGATGGCAACGGCGAGCGCGTCGGCAGCGTCGGCCTTGGCCTTGGCGCCGGGCAGCAGCACGCCGACCATCATGGCGACCTGGGTCTTGTCGGCATGGCCGCTGCCGACGACCGATTTCTTGACCAGGTTGGCGGCATATTCGGCGACCTTGAGCCCGGTCATCGCCGGGGCCAGCAGGCAGACGCCGCGCGCCATGCCCAGCTTCAGCGTCGAACCGGGGTTCTTGTTGACGAACACCTCTTCCACCGCGGCCTCGTCCGGCGTCCAGGTGACGATGATCTTCGCGAGCTCGGCATAGATCGACGAGAGGCGGACCGAGAGGTCGTCCGCCGGATCGGAGCCGACCACGCCGTGCGCGATATGGCGCAACCGGTTGCCCTCGGATTCGATAACGCCCCACCCGGTGCGGTTGAGGCCGGGATCGATCCCGAGGATCCGGGTTGCCGGCATCCGATCAGCCGGCCGCCAGCCGCTGGGCCAGCTCGTCCGACAGCTCAGCGTTGGCGGAGACTGTCTGAACGTCGTCGTTGTCTTCAAGCACGTCGATCAGCTTGAACAGCGCCTCGGCCTGCTCAGGCGTGGGCGTGGCGAAAGTGACCGGGCGCCATTCCAGGGCTGAGCCGTTCGCCGCGCCGTATTTCTCTTCAAGAGCGTCGCGCACGGCGCTGAAGCCTTCGACCGTCGTCGTGACCTCGTGCTCCTCGCCTTCGGAATCGACGTTCTCGGCTCCCGCCTCGGCGGCGGTTTCGAAGATCGCGTCGGCGGAGGCGACCGAAGCCGGATAGGTGATGACGCCCAGCCGCTGGAACATGAAGCTGACCGAGTTGGTCTCGCCCAACGCGCCGCCGGCCTTTGAGAAGGCGGTGCGGATTTCCGGCGCGGTGCGGTTGCGATTATCCGTCAGCGCCTCGACGATGATGGCGACGCCGCCCGGGCCATAGCCCTCGTAACGGATCGCCTCGTAATCGGCGGCATCGCCGCCTTCGCCGCTCTTGATCGCCCGGTCGATGCGGTCGCGCGGCATATTCTTCTGCCGTGCGGCGATGATCGCGGCGCGCAAACGCGGGTTCATCGCCGGGTCGGGCAGGCCCTGCTTGGCGGCAACGGTGATCTCGCGCGCGAGCTTGTTGAAGATCTTCGCGCGCTTGATGTCCTGTGCACCTTTGCGGTGCATGATGTTCTTGAACTGAGAATGTCCGGCCATTGTCTGAATTCGAAAAAGGGTGACGCGACTCGGGCCGCCAATTGAATCGGCTCCGGTGCCACAAGTCTACCATTCCCGCGCGGCGGGAGGGTCCCCAAACCGTGCGGGCGGCTATGCGTCTGCGGAAAACGGGTCAGTGTGAGGCGTCGTCACCGCGGCAAAGACCGCTCTTCAGCACCCAGCGGTCGTGTCCCCGCTCCATCGTTACGACCGTGAAGTAGAGGTGGCCTGCCCCGTCGTCCTTAGTACGCAGATAGGAGATCTGGCAGTAGAAGCGCGCCGTACCGATCGGACCGCAATCGGCATGATGGATCGTCAGATCGTCGAAATGCCGGTCCGCCGCCTCGGTCTTGGCGTCGGCATAAGCCGCCTGGATGGTCGGAACGTCGGGCACGACCGCCAGCGGAACGACTTCCGTAGCCGCCTGCGCTGAAGCCGTCTCCATGGCAACGGGCTTGGCGGCGTCGCGTGCAAGAAAGGCGGCGACCGCCGCGCCACCGGCAATGGCCGCCGCCCCCAGAACCAGACCGACAGTACGCATTGCGGGCCCGCTTACGGCGATGCGCGAACCCGGATGCGCGCCATCATGCCGTCATCCTCATGCATCAGGATATGGCAGTGATAGACGAAGTCGCCGGCGATCGCGAACGGCAGGTCAACCCTGACCGGATGCGCCTTGCATTTGCCCTGGCGCCACGCTGCAACCGACGCGCAGACACCGTCGGTATGCGGTAACGGCACATTGTCGACCAGGATTCCGTTGGTCGCCGCGCTGCCGTGCTCGACCTGGGGATCGCCGACGACGCCGAACTTCATCTGGTGGATGTGGAAATTGTGGTCCTCAGCCGCGAGGTTGATGAGCTGCCAACGCTCGGTCACCGGCTTGTTGCCTGCTGCCAGCGGGACGCACACGGTCGGCGTGGCCGGATCGAACGCCGAGATGTTGAGGAACGTGCCCGGCACGGCTTTGCCCTGCTCGTCTACCTCTTCGTAGCCGAGGCCGAGGAAATTCGGATCGCTTGCATCCAGGCCATAGAAGATGCGGCGCATATGCCCCGCAGGGAGCGGCTTACAAGCCGCATTGGCACCGATCTTCGCGTTCGCTCGTGCAAGGTCGGCGGCCACGCGCGCAGGGATTTCGTCGTGCGAAGGTCCGGTCACGTCCAGAACCTGTGGAAGCTTGGCCGAACCGGCCGCCGAGAAGGTGACGGCGCCGAGATCGATCGCCGGCCAGTGGTCGCCCGACGGACCTGTCTTGATACCGCTCGTCCGGAAGACCGCCTGATCTCCCGCGGACGCCTTGACCACCTTGTCATTGGCATCGCGATCGACGACCCAAAGCTCGGCGCGGGAACTGGGCATCATCAGAATGCTACGTGCGCAAAGCGCCTTGTGCTCAAGGCCCGATGGCGATCCGGGGCACGGAACGGCGGTAACGCGCCCGCCGGAGATCGCGGCTGCCGCCAGCCCCCCCCTCGCATCGACGGCGATGCCATCGAGCGAAAGCACCTGGAAGAGCATGTCGCGGTTCTGCTTGGGATTAAAAAGCTGCAGATTGTAGGTCGCGTTGGAGGATGTGTTGGTGATCCGCCATATCTCGCCGGCGGAATTCTTCATCCTGATCGCGGGATAGGGCACGCCGGTCAGCGAGAAATACCAACGGCCGCCGACATAGCTCTCTTCATGCGGGCCGAGATTGATGCCCTTGCAGAAGCCGCGCCCCGGGGTCGCCGGCGGAGGACCTGTGAATTTCTGGCAGAATTCCGTGTCTTCCTGATCTATCAGAGTGCTGTCCTTGGTAATCTGCGCATCCTTGAGCAACATGTGCCGTATCGACATGCGACCGAGCGCGGCAGCGCAGGAGGCGTTCTTGCAGACATAGTCCGAGATGTCGCCGATCGTGATGATCGCGGCGAGGCCGGCCCCGATCTGGTTCATGGCGATGCCGTGGACATGCGGATGTAGCCAATACAAGCCGGCGGGATGGGATTTCGGAATATCGATCTGGTAGTCGGTGTAGCCGACCCGCACGTCGCCGTGGACGGCGGCATCGGGGGGAAGTTCCCCGTTTGCGGGGTTCAGCGTCATCACGAAGACCGTGTCGCCATATGTCGGATTGTCGACCGTCGGGAAACGCGGCGAAACCTCCAGGCCGTGCGTATGGATATTGGTCGGGTTGAACGCCAGGTAGGCGTGCTCCTTCTCCTTCGCATGCTCCGAATCGGTTATTTTCGGGAGGCGATTGACGAGCCGAACCTTCAGGACGTCGCCGGGCTGAAGCGCAAGGCGGCTTCCACCGTACAGATTGGATCCCGCGGGCTTCGTCGGACATGCCAGGGTGCCGTCTTTTGGACGCGGGCAGATATCGTAGACCCAACCGGTGGGTTTAAAGAGGGGAAACGTCTCGATCGGCGCCGCACGGGCCACCATCAGGATGTCGAGGACTCCCTTGTCGCTGGCGAACACTTGAGGTTCCGGCAATGGTGCCGCTTTCGTCCCCGTCGATGCGAAAAGCAGCGCAAGAACCGCAACTGCCTTCACGAGCTCCACCGCACGCATTTTTGTTTCTCCCTTTGGTCCTTGCGCACCTGTATAAAATACCGGCTCAAGGAACTCCAGCGGCAATACGTTATTCAGGCGCGGGCAGCGCGGCACGCCCGCCGATAATCTACAGCGCCATGATCAGAGCCGCGTTCGGCATGTCCGCCGCGATCAGCGACGGCGTGCGCATGATCCCTGAGCCGATCATGCCGCCCAACCCGACGGCGACGCCGAATGCCACGCCCAGGATGCGTTGGAGATTGCGGGGCGGCGGGGTGCTCATACCGGACGCCGGCGCCTTAGGGCGGGGACCGATTCCCGGACCATGATCATCGCGATCAGGCCGATACCCGCGGCGCCGATCCAGTAATAGGCCGGAGACAATGGGTCGTGCGTGAATTCCGTCAGCCACGCGACGACGAACTGTGCCGATCCGCCGAAGAGCGCGACCATGCCGGCATACCCGATCGACAGCACGCGGCAGCGCACGGCCATTGGAAGCGATTCGACGAACAGAGCCATGCCGGCGGGGCCGTTGAACGAAGCCAGGAAGCTTAGCCAGCCGATCGCCGCGTAGAAGGCCGTGACGCCGTGCCCCCGCCCTATCAGCCAGAAGGCCGGAAGGATCGAGGCGACCAGCAGGGCCGTCGGCACGATCATCACCGGCTTGCGGCCGATGCGATCTGCGAGCCAGCCGCTGAAGGCGACCGTGGGGATGGCCACCAGTCCTCTGACCACAATCACCCCGAAGGCGGTGGTTGCCGGGAGATGGAGCACCGTCAACGCATAAGTCGCCTGATAGGCGCCGATATAGGTGCCGATCGTGCCGGATACGATAATGAGCAGGAACAACACCACCAGCCCGGCATAGGCTGGGAACAAGGCATCCCCGGCGCCCGATTCCGCGCTGTGGGCCTCAAGCGTCTCCGGCAGGCCGCGCCGGACGATCAGCCCGAACGGCACGATCAAGGCTCCGATCAGCATGGCGAGACGCCAGCCCCAGTCGCGCAGCGCCTCAGCGTCGATCGCCGCGGCCAGCAGCAACCCCACCCCGCCTGCCAGCAGCTGGGCGACGTTCTGGGAGACGAACTGCATGGAGGTGTAGAACGCACGCCGGTTCGGCGGGGCGGCTTCGATCAGGAACGCAGTGCTGGGGCCGAGTTCGCCGCCAAGCGCAAAGCCCTGCAGGAGCCGGAAGAACAGCGCAAGCAACGGTGCGGCACTGCCGATAGCGGCATAAGGCGGCGTCAGCGCAAGGCCGAAAATAGCGACGCCCATCAACGCGAAGGACAGCAGCATCGCCGGCTTGCGGCCGACGCGGTCGCCGATCGAGCCGATGACCACGGCACCGATCGGCCGCGTCAGGAACCCGGCGCCGAATGTTGCAAGAGTCAGGAGCAGGCCCGAAGCGGGATTGTGGGATGGAAAAAAAGCCTGGCCGATATAGACGGCGAAGAAACCGTAAACGAGAAAATCGTAGAATTCGAGCGCGTTGCCGACCACCACGGCCGCTACATGGCGCAACCGCGGCGATACGCGCGGTTCGGCGTCAGCCGAGGGCAGGTTGTCGAACGTAAGATCGACCATTCACGAACCGGCCCTGCGAAATTTCGATTTCAAAATCTTGCGGCGCGCTTATTGTTGAAACAACTGCACATTTTTGATCGACGCCCGGTACGACATAACAAGGGTAAGGGCCGAGCGACGGCGCGGAGGCTGTATCATCGGCGCGAATGGGTTCTAGCGCCCTGCATTTCCCCGGTGCGAGCAAATCGGGGGACGGACAAGACACGATCGCCAGCCTGATGCGGTGGAGTACCGGGCCGGGAATTCCTGAAGACATGCTCGAGACCGTCCTGGCACACGAGCGTCTGCCGGCGGCGGTGGCCGCGCTGGCGAACGGGATGCTGGACGTTTCGGCACGGAACCGTGCGCTTGACGGAATCTTCAAGGATGCCGGCCGTTATGTAACCGCGCTGCTGGTCGTCCACCTTCACATGCGGGGCGAGTTGACGCTGCCGAAGCTCAAGGCCCATTGCACGGCCTCGGGGTTCCTGAGCTCCGGCCGCGCCCGCGCTCTGCTCTCATATCTGCGCCATCTGAACTTCATCGCGACGCCACAGGACAATCCGGGGCGCGCGCCGACACACTATGCCGCGACCGACATGCTGATGACGGCATGGCGCGACCATCTGAGGGTTGCGCTCGAAGCCGTCAGCATACTGGAACCCGCGGCCCGGATCGTCGCCGACCGGCTGGACGACCCGGAAATCTTCACCCTCTTCGGCCACTGCCATATCGAAGGCCTTCTGGCCGTGGCGCCGGTGGACCCGCGCCTGGACGATTCCTTTGTTCGCCTGATCATGCATCGCCACGCCGGAAACCAGCTCCTATGGAGTCTTTTGGCGACGACCGACACGGCTTTCCCGCCTGCGGCGCCGATTCCGCTGTCGGTCGCGGGCACGGCCCGGCGCTTCGGCGTTTCGCGCGTCCATTTGCAGCGCATGCTGGACGATGCGGTGCGTGCGGGGCTGATCCGCCGCACCGAGGACGGCTCGATTGTGCTGGAGGGCGTCCGTCCGCATATGCGCTTTCTCTATCCGGCCCAACTCATCAAGCTGTTGAGCGCCTGCGCCGGCACGATCGCGGCCCGGCCGGATATCGTGCTGGGAAACGTTCCGCGCCTGGCGGAGACGGCTTGAGCCATTACCGACACTGGACAAGCCGACCCGCACGCGATCTTATCGCCTCACATGACCCACCGGCTTCCCCACGGGGAAGCGATTGCCGGCAACCGCGTTCGCGGCGCCTGCCATGCATCAGAGGTTTCTTGTGCCCCACATCTCCTTGAAGGCCACGCTGCTGGCCTCTGTCTTCATTTTCCATCCAGGTTCGCCGATGACCGTTGCCCTTGCCGCCGACGCGGCCGCGACATTGCCCGCCAGCAACCCGCTGGCGGCGGAATCCACCCTGCCCTATGGAGCGCCGCCGTTCGACATGATCAAGGACGCCGACTATCAGCCGGCGATCGAGGCCGGCATTGCCCAGAACCTGGCGGAAGCCGAGGCGGTGGCGAACGACGCGGCCAAGCCGACCTTCGACAATACGATCACGGCGCTGGAGAAATCCGGCGAACTGCTGAATCGGGCGAACGGCCTGTTCCAGAACATCCTGCAGTCCAACAGCACCGAAACGATGCAGAAGGTGAGCCAGGACGAGGCACCGAAACTGGCGGCGCTGAACGACGCCATCTATTTGAACGCGAAGCTATTCGCGCGAATCAAGACACTCCATGACGCGCGCGACACGCTGGACCTCAATTCCGATCAGAAGTTCCTGTTGGAGCGCTATTACAAGAAGTTCGTCCACGCCGGCGCGAACCTGTCGGACGCCGATAAGGTGACGCTGAAGGATTTGAACGGCAAAATCGCGACCCTGCAGGCGCAATATCAGGACAAGCTGCTGGCCGCGGCGGACGCCAATGCCGTCGTCGTCGACAGCAAGGCCGAACTCGACGGCCTGACCGACGCGGAGATCGCAGTTGCCGCTGATGCCGCAAAGGACAAGAAACTGGACGGCAAATACGTCATCGTGCTGCGCAACACCACGCAGCAGCCGATCCTGGCCACCCTCAAGAACCGCGACCTGCGCGCGCGCATCTTGAAGGCATCGGAAACGCGCGGGGACGCGGCTGGTCCGACCGATCTGCGCGACCTCATCGGCACGCTGGCGCAGTTGCGCGCACAGAAGGCGAAGCTGCTGGGTTTCGCGGATTTCGCATCCTACACCCTGTCCGAACAGATGGCGAAGACGCCGGAGGCCGCGAAGAAGCTGCTCAACGGATTGGCCGGACCGACAACCGCCAAGGCAAAGCAGGAAGCCGCCGAGATCCAAGCGCTGATCGACAAGCAGAACGGCGGGTTCAAACTGGCCGCTTCCGACTGGGAGTTCTATGCCGAGCAGGTGCGCAAGGCGAAATACGCGCTCGATGAATCCGAGGTGAAGCAGTATTTCGTGCTCGACAAGGTGCTGCAAGACGGCGTGTTCTTCGCCGCCAATCAACTTTACGGGCTGACCTTCAAGGAGCGGCACGATCTGCCGGTCTATAACCCGGACGTCCGGGTGTTCGAGGTCTTCGATGCCGACGGCAAGTCGCTGGTCCTGTTTTATGCCGATTACTTTGCCCGATCGAACAAGCAGGGCGGCGCCTGGTGCAACTTCCTCAACAGCCCGTCGGGATTGGATAATCGCAAGGGGATCGTCGTCAATGTCGGCAACTTCACGAAGCCCGCGGCCGGCCAGCCGGCGCTGATCAGCTTCGACGACGTGACGACCATGTTCCACGAGTTCGGGCATGCGCTGCATGCCATGTTCTCGATCAAATACTACCCGTCGCAGAACGGCTTCAATCTACCGACGGACGTGATCGAGTTCCCGTCGCAGTTCAACGAGCATTGGGCCACCGATCCCAAGGTGTTCGCGAACTTCGCCAAGCATTACCAGACCGGCGCGCCGATGCCGAAGGCACTATTCGACAAGATCAAGGCGGCGAAGAACTATGGCCAGGGCTACGCCTTCGCCGAGGTCCTTGCCGCTTCGCTACTCGACCTGGAGTGGCATTCGCTGAAGGCTGACGCGCCGAAGCAGGTGCCGGACATATTCGAGGCGGCGGCGCTGAAGCGGGTGAAGATGGACATGCCCGAGGTGCCGCCGCGCTATCGCAGCCCCTATTTCCTGCATATCTGGGCCAACGGCTACGAGGCCAACTACTATTCTTATACCTGGGGCGAGATCCTGGACGACGACGCCTTCGAGTGGTTCACGGAAAATGGCGGCCTGACCCGCGCCAACGGCCAGCGCTTCCGCGACAAGATGCTGGGCCCGGGCTATGTCGCCGACCCGATGGCGCAGTATCGCGACTTCCGCGGCCGCGACCCCGAGGTGAAGGCCCTGGAGCGCCAACGCGCACTCGACTAAACCTCTTCCAGAAACGCACCCAACCGATCAGGACCATGACACGGACCTACACTCCCCGTACGCCCGACGCGCTCTTTTTGCCCGCCCAGATCGGCGACATTTCGGTCAAGAACCGCATCGTGATGTCGCCCATGACCCGCGCCCGCGCCGGCGACGGGCTGGAGCCGGTGGCGCTCAACGCCGAGTACTATGCACAGCGCGCCAGCGCCGGCCTGATCATCACCGAAGCAACTCAGGTCTCGGTCGAGGCGCAGGGCTATATCGACACGCCGGGCCTGTTCACGCCCGGCCAAGTCCAAGGCTGGAAGACGGTAACCGGCGCGGTGCACGCCGCAGGCGGCAAGATCGTGGTGCAGCTCTGGCACACCGGCCGCATGTCCCACACCACATTCCAGCCGGGGGGCCGCGCGCCGGGCGCCCCATCGGCGATCCGCGCCAACGCCAAAGTGTTCGTCGAGGGCGAAGGCTTCATCGACACCTCCACTCCGCGGCCCCTTGAGCTCAGCGAGCTGCCGCAGATCATCGATGATTTCCGTTCAACCTGCGCGAAGGCGTTGGAGGCGGGTTTCGACGGTGTGGAGATCCACGGTGCGCACGGCTATCTGCTGGACAGCTTCCTGCGTGACGGCGCCAACCATCGGACCGACGCCTATGGCGGGCCGATCGAGAACCGGGCGCGGCTGCTGTTGGAGGTGACGGAGGCCTGTGCGAAGGAAATCGGCGGCGGCCGGCTGGGCATCCGCCTGTCGCCCGTGTCGCCGGCCGGCGACAGCCACGACAGCGCCCCGCAGCCCTTGTTCGAGCATATCGTCGAACGGCTGAACCCGATGAAGCTGGCCTTCATCGACATCGTCGAGGGGGCAACCGGCGGGCCGCGCGACAACGCCCCGTTCGACTACGAAGCACTGCACGACCGCTTTGACGGCGCCTGGATGGTGAATAACGGCTATACGCGGCGGATGGCGCTGGATGCCGTCGCCAGCGGCAAGGCCGATTTCGTCGCCTTCGGCCGGCCGTTCATCGCCAACCCGGATCTGGTTCGCCGTTTGCGGGAAGACCTGCCGCTGGCCGAACTGGACCCGGCAACGACCTATGGCAAGGGCGCGGCGGGCTATACCACCTATCCGGCTTTGGATTAGTTAAAACGAAACGCAACGGGAGGACATGATGGACGCGGAAAAAGGCAAGCGGCTGGTTCGGGAATTCCTGAACGTACTGCATTCGGGCGATGCCGACGGCGCGCTGGCGCTGGCGACGGAAAGCCCGAAGCTGTTCATCTTCAACAACGAGGTGCCGGACGGCTTCCGCATGCTGGCCGGCATCATCCCGTCAATGTTCGATGGCCCGCCGACCCGCGAATTCACCGCCCAATATGTCGACGGCAACACGGTGATCAGCCGAATCACCATCCGCGGCAGGACCAAGGGCGGCGAGGAATATCAGAATTATTACACGTTCTTCGTCGAGTTCGAAGGCGACAAGGTCGCCTCTATGACCGAATTTATGGACAGCGCCTACGCTAACCAGAAGTTCGCGCCCCCGACATAAGGGGTCAAAGCCCCGCTTGGTAAAGCTTAAAAATCACGCGAAAGCCGGCCGTCGCGACACGACGCTCGGCAGCGTCTGCGCCAAGCGGCCGCCGACACGGACCGGCTCGATGCGTTTGGCCAGTCCGGTCAAATCGTCCGTTTCGATGAAGGCGCCGCAGATTGTGGCGGGGCCTTCCGCGGGGGTCAGGCGTTCGCCGGGCATCTTGCGGACGAATTTCGCGACCGCCGCGGTCTTTTCCATGCCGATGACGCTGTCATAGTCGCCACACATGCCGGCGTCGGTCATATAGGCCGTGCCGCCGGGGAATATCTGGCAGTCGGCGGTGGGCACGTGCGTGTGGGTGCCGATGACAAGCGAGGCGCGGCCGTCACAGAAGTGGCCGAAGGCCATCTTCTCACTATTCGCCTCGCCATGGACGTCGACAATCGCGGCCTGCACGGCACGGCCCATCGGGTTCTGTTTCAGGATTTTGTCCAGCGCGGCGAACGGGTCACCCAACGCGTCCATGAACAGGCGGCACATCAGATTGACGACCAGCACCCGCCGGCCATCGCGCGCCTGGAGGATCACCGCGCCTTTTCCGGGCGTGCCCTCGGGATAGTTGATTGGGCGAAGCAGGCGGTTATCGCGCTCGATGAAGGAGACGATTTCCCGCTTGTCCCATATATGGTTGCCAGTGGTGATGCAGTCGACGCCTGCCGCGAACAGATCGTTGGCGATCGTCTCGCTGATGCCGAAGCCGTGGGCCGCGTTCTCCCCGTTCACCACGACGAAATCGAGGTCCAGCTTCCGGCGCAGTTCGGGCATCGCCGCGATAACGCCTTCGCGGCCGGTGCGGCCCATGATGTCGCCCAGGAAAAGCAGTCTCATTCGTCTGTCTTGGAAGGAGTATGGAGTGGAAGGATCCGCACAGTCGTTGGCGTATGCTATCCACAGTGGCCCTGTTTACCAGGGGGGAACCATGTACCTGGACCACGGTCCAGACAGGGACAGCTCCCAATGTGAATAATTACGGCCCCTGGGATAAAGCTGGCCTGACGGGCCGCGCAGAAACCTTCCGCCTTTAATCTAGGCGCGCGCCAGCCGCTCCGCAATGACCGCGATGCGATCCGTCAGGTGATCGACCGCCGCGATCAGCACTTCGTGGTCACCGTCCGACGCGCTAGGCACCGGTGCCGCCGGGGGTATCGCGCCGCCATTGTGAGCCGTCTCGCTGAGTTCGTCGGCAAGCATCAAGCCGGCAAGGACCAGCAGATGGGCCTCGCCCACTGTCGCCGGCCCCCCACCTGTCAGCTGCTTGACGCGTTTATCGACCATCCCGGCCAGATCGCGGACACGATCCTCCTGGCCTTCGTCACAGGCGACGGAATAGAGCCGTCCGTTGATGCTGATTTCGACTTTCGGCACGGGTCCCCGGTTCGGTCAGTCTGCGAGCGCAGTTTCGAGTCGCTCAATCATCAGGTCGAGCTGGGCTGCGACGGCGGCGCTGTCTTTCTTCTGCGCGGCCGACGCGGAAAGCCGGGGACGCACGGAAACCGCGGCTTCCAGCCTGTCTATCGCCTGATCCAGCCGCTCGAGCGCATCGCGCAGCCGATCGGAAACTTCTGTCATCTTGACGCCTCGAACGTCCCTGCCTCCGCCGACACTATGGGCGGCACGGCCCCGCCGTCAATGAAATGACGCGCCGCCGCCATTTTCGCTTCATTCAGCCAAGAAATTTGCGCGGAAAAGAGGCACAATGCGGCGTTGGTTGTTTCGGCATAGGCGCAATTCCCAAACGCCGGTTGACGCCGGTTGAACCGGGATTGCATGGTGCCGACCTCTCCAAGACCGCTCACCCTCAAAGATGGAGCAGAACGATGGCTGACAAGGCGACGACCGTGGATCATGACCGGCTGGCCAATGCGATTCGCTTCCTGACGCTGGATGCGGTCGAACAGGCCAATTCCGGCCACCCGGGCCTGCCGATGGGCATGGCCGACGTGGCGACCGTCCTCTACAGCAAGTTCCTGAAGTTCGACCCGGCGGACCCCACCTGGCCGGATCGCGACCGCTTCGTGCTGTCGGGCGGCCACGGGTCCATGCTGCTCTACGCGCTGAACTATCTGACCGGCTACACCCGGATGACGCTCGATGAGCTGAAGCATTTCCGTCAGCTGGGCAGCCGCACGCCGGGCCATCCCGAGCACGATCTGTCCTGCGGCATCGAAACCACCACCGGACCGCTGGGCCAGGGGATTGCGATGGCCGTCGGCATGGCGATCGCCGAGAAGCATATGGAGGCCCGGTTCGAAGGGCTGGTCGACCACTATACCTATGTCATGGCCGGCGACGGCGACATGATGGAGGGCGTCAGCCACGAGGCTTGCTCGCTGGCCGGACACTTAAGCCTCGGCAAGATGATCGTCTTCTATGACGATAATTCGATTTCGATCGACGGCGCGACCAGCCTCGCCTTTACCGACGACACCCCGGCCCGCTTCACCGCCTATGGCTGGCACGTGCAGCGCATCGACGGACACAACACCGCCGCCATCGCCGCCGCCATCGCCGCGGCGCAAAGCGACCCGCGCCCGTCCTTCATCGCCTGCAAAACCGTCATCGGCTTCGGCTCGCCCAACCGCGCCGGCACGCACGATGCGCATTCCAATGCGTTCGGCCCTGAAGAATTGAAGGCGACGCGCGAGAATCTGAACTGGCCCTATGGCCCGTTCGAAATCCCGGACGACATCATGGGCGCGTGGCGCGCAATCGGCGCACAGGGCGCGCCCGTGCGCAAGGAATGGCAGGCCAAGCTGCAGTCGGTATCGGCCGAGAAGCGCAGCGACTTCATGAAGGCCGTCGCCTGCATGCTGCCGGCAGGGCTTAAGGATACCCTGGCGGCATTCAAGAAGGACGCGGCGGCGTCGAAGCCGAAGGTGGCCACCCGTCAGGCATCGGGCAGCGTCCTGGCGGCGATCGTCCCCGTGGTGCCGGAGCTTATAGGCGGATCGGCCGACCTGACGCCGTCCAACAACACCAAGGTCAAAGGGTTCGCCGAAATTCAGACCGGGTCGTTCGGCGGCCGCTACATCCATTACGGCGTACGAGAGTTCGGCATGGCGGCGGCGATGAACGGGATGGCGGTGCATGGCGGCATCATCCCCTATGGCGGCACTTTCATGTGCTTCTCCGACTACGCCCGCCCGGCGATTCGCCTGGCGGCGCTGATGAAGCAACGCGTGGTTTTCGTCATGACCCACGATTCGATCGGTCTTGGCGAAGACGGTCCGACGCACCAGCCGGTCGAGCATCTGGCGGCGCTGCGCGCGATCCCGAACCTGCTGGTCATGCGCCCGGCTGATACGATCGAGACTGCGGAATGCTGGGAACTGGCGCTGACCCATGCCGACCGCCCGACCCTGCTGGCGTTGAGCCGTCAGGGCGTGCCGGCCGTGCGCGAGGATTTCGAGGAGAACAAGTCGGCCAAAGGCGCCTATATCCTCGATGAAGCTGACGGCGAGGAGAAGGTCCGCATCTTTGCCACCGGAACCGAGGTTTCGATCGCCCGCGATGCCCGAAAGCTGCTCGCGGACAAGGGAATTGCAGCCTCTGTTGTCTCTATCCCGTGCTTCGACTTGTTCGATGAGGCCGATATGGGGTATCGCAGCCGCATCTTGGGCGGCCCTGGCCTCGTGAAGGTCGGCATCGAAGCGGCCGTACGATTGGGTTGGGACTCAATAATCGGTCCCGAGGGCATCTTCATCGGAATGCATAGCTTCGGTGAATCGGCGCCCGCACCCGATCTTTACAAGCATTTCGGAATAACCGCGGAAGCGGTGGCCGATGCGGCTTCGGCGCGGCTTGGATAATAACGAGGGTTTTCACCTATGACAGCAAGAGTAGCCATCAACGGCTTCGGACGAATCGGGCGGCTGGTGCTGCGCGCCGCCTTCGAAGCGGGCCGCAAGGATATCGAGTTCGTCGCAATCAATGACTTGGCCGACGTCAAGACCAACGCGCATCTGCTGAAATATGACAGCGTCCACGGCCGTTTCCCCGGCACGGTCGAGGTCGACGGCAACACGTTGATCGTCAACGGCCAGCGCATCAGCTGCACACAGCAGCGCGACCCGGCACAGCTGCCATGGGCCGATCACAAGATCGATATCGCGATGGAGTGCTCCGGTATCTTCACGGCGCGCGACGCCGCGTCGAAGCACCTTACTGCGGGCGCCAAGAAGGTCCTGATCTCCGCCCCCGCGACGGATGAGGACATGACCGTCGTCTACGGTGTCAACGACGACAAGCTGAAGGCCGAGCACACGATCGTTTCCAACGCCTCGTGCACGACCAACTGCCTGGCCCCCGTGGCCTTCGTGATCCACAACGCTATCGGCATCGACCGCGGCTTCATGACCACGATCCACTCCTATACCGGCGACCAGTCGACCGTGGACACGATGCACAAGGACCTGCATCGCGCCCGCGCAGCCGCGCTCAACATGATCCCGACCTCGACCGGCGCCGCCAAGGCGGTGGGCAAGGTGTTGCCCGAGCTGAACGGTAAGCTGGACGGCACCTCGATCCGCGTGCCGACGCCGAACGTTTCGCTGGTCGACTTCAAGTTCACCACCAAGCGCGATACGACGGTTGAGGAAGTCAACAAGGCTATCCTTGAAGCCGCCAACGGCCCGCTGAAAAACATCCTCGGCACCTATGACGAGCCGCTGACGTCCACC
>DATJHU010000068.1:0-45531 GCA_035493715.1 Alphaproteobacteria bacterium
CCTTGAGCCGGGGCTTCAGGCTGTGATCCGCCGTTACGGCCCTTGTCATGGCCGTGGCGGTCCGGCCGGTCGCCGTATTGGATCGGTCGACGCGGTTGCTGCGGTTGGTCGCCATTATTGTCGAACTGACGGACACGGGGCCGTTCCTCGGAAGGTTGGCGCCCTTCGCCATCCTGGCCGTAACCGTCATTCTGCTGGCGGAAATTCTGCTGACGATCCGGGCGCCCGTCCTGGCGCCCGTCCTGGCGATAGAAACCTTCGCCATCGGCCTGGCGGCGCTCGCCGCCGTTTTCACCATTTTGGCGATATCCGGACTCACCCTGGCCGCGGTCGTTCGAGCCGCGCTCGCGGTAATTCCCGTCCTGACGCTGCTGGCCCTCCTGGCGCCCGTCCTGACGATAACCGCCGTTCTCGCCACGTGGCGGCTGGCCCTCGCCTTCCTCGCCGTTCATCTCCTCGCCGCCTTCGGCGTTACCTTCGCCTTCTTGGCGGAAGTCCGGGCCGAAACCGCCTTCCGGGCGATAGCGGCGATTGGGGTCACCCCCGCCCTGTTGCTGCTGTTGTTCCTGCGCGACCGCGATGATGCGGTAATAGTGCTCCGCATGCTGCAGATAGTTTTCCGCAATGATCCGGTCGCCTGATGACGAGGCATCGCGCGCAAGCTGCAGGTACTTTTCATGAACCTGAAACGCAGTCCCCCGAATGCGAACATCGGGACCGTTCGAGTCGAAAGTCTGCATGCGCAGCGGCAGATTCGGACGCCGCCCGCCGTTATTGCTGTTGTTATTATTATTGTTGTTACGCCCGCGCGACCGTTTGGGGTTGGGACCCTGTCTCATCTAATATCTCTTGAGTTTACCGGTTTCGGCGGCCCGGTATTCGAAAACACCTGCGTGGCTCTCAAAAAGGCCGCGCGTCAGCTGAGCGATGGCCTTTTTTCCTCGGATATTTATCCGACCATCGGGTCGAGCCATCGGAAGTTTTCGATGAACGCCGTACCCCCACATTAGAGGGTCGTTTACAGAATACAACGAAATTCCACTTTTTTGTAAAATCCGCGCTGTAACATCGCAGGTATCAACCTGCGGGCCGAAAGCTTAGAGCCCGCTCGATATTGCCGAGGTCGCGCCTGCGCTCGGTCGTTTTAAGATGACTTGCCTCGGCAAGCGCCACAACGGCATCGCCTTGCCCCTCACCGATCTCCAGAACCGCCAACCCGCCCGGCGCCAACAATGCGGCCAAAGTGGGAACAATGGCGCGATAAGCATCGAGTCCGTCCGCCCCGCCGTCCAGCGCTACCATGGGGTCGTATTCGCGCACTTCCGGCGGCAATCCCGCGAGATCACCCTGCTCGATATAGGGCGGATTGGACACGACTAGGTCGAACGGACCATCAATGCCGTCCGCCCAGCTGCCCAGCCGAAAGGCCGCACGGTCGGAAACGCCGTGGCTGGCGGCGTTGGCCTTCGCTACCGCAAGAGCACCAGCGGACATATCGACGCCGAGGCCGGTCGCCTCGGGATATTCCTTAAGGAGCGCGATCAGCAACGCGCCTGTTCCGGTGCCGAGATCCAAAATCGTGAGCGGCGTCGTGCGATCCGGCATGGCCGCGACGGCGGCCTCGATCAAGGTCTCGGTATCCGGCCGCGGATCGAGCGTGTCGGGTGTCACCTGGAGATTGAGCGTCCAGAAATGGCGGTGGCCGACGATCCGCGAAACCGGCTCGCGCGCAGCCCGGCGGGCAAGACCGGCTTCCAGCTTTGCACGCTGGTCCTCTGCCAGCGGTTGGTCCGCGGCCATGAAGAGCGTGTTCCAATCGACCCCCAGCGCATGCTGCACGATCAGTCGCGCGTCCAGAACGGGCGTGTCGAGCCCGACCGTCTTCATGAGTGCAACAGCTTCCTTGAGCGCACCGCGCCGCGTCGCCGCGCCGATCTTAAGCGCAGGCGGCATCATCCGAGCTCGGCCAGCCGTTCGGCCTGGTCCTGCGTAATCAACGCGGAGATCAGCTCGTCCAGCGCCTCACCCGACATCACCTTGTCGATCTTGTGCAGCGTCAAGTTGATGCGATGGTCGGTCACCCGGCCTTGCGGGAAATTATAGGTGCGGATGCGCTCGGACCGGTCGCCGGTGCCGACCTGGCCCTTGCGGTCGGCGGCCCGCGCCTCATGCAGTTTGAGGCGTTCCGCCTCATACAGCCGGGCGCGCAGGATCTTCAGCGCCTTGGCCTTGTTCTTGTGCTGAGACTTCTCGTCTTGCTGGCTGACCACCGTTCCGGTCGGGATGTGGGTGATGCGCACGGCAGAGTCCGTTGTGTTGACCGACTGCCCGCCGGGACCGGAGGAACGAAATACATCGATCCGCAGGTCCTTGTCCTGGATGTCGATATCGACCTCCTCGGCCTCCGGCAGGACGGCCACGGTGACGGTCGAAGTGTGGATGCGCCCCTGTGTCTCGGTCTTGGGTACGCGCTGGACGCGATGGACGCCGGACTCGAATTTCAGCCGGGCGAATACGCCGCGCCCATTCACTTCGGCCGTCGCGTCGCGGAAGCCGCCGATATCGGAATGCGAGATTTCCATGATCTCGAACTTCCAACCCTGGCTTTGGGCATAGCGCTGATACATCTGGAACAGTTCGCTGGCGAACAGAGCCGCCTCATCGCCGCCGGCACCGGCGCGGATTTCCAGGATGGCGCTGCGCTCGTCGGCGGCATCCTTGGGCAGCAGCAGGATCATGATATCGCGTTCGAGCGCCGGCAGACGGTCCTTCAGCGCGGCGAATTCCTCCTCCGCCATCGCCCGCATCTCGCCGTCCGTCCCGGGGTCGGCGATCAATTCGGCCAAGTCACCCGCCTCCGACTGGCGCAGGCGCAGTTCCTCGATCGCCTCCGCAATCGGCGTCAGCTCGGCAAACTCGCGCGACAGGCGCTGAAACTTCTCCGGGTCGTCCACCATGCTCGAAAGCGTGTCGCGCAATTCGAGATAGCGGGTAGCGACCCGCTCGAGATTCTGCTGATAGCTCAAAAATTATGCCTCAGAAATTGTCCTTGCGGCGCCGCACTTCGGCGAACACTGCGACCGGATCGGCCCCTGCCAGACCGACATTTTCCGCCACCGTGGGATCGTCGGCGCGCAGGAAAGGATTTGTCTTGTTTTCCAAACCGATCGTGGAAGGAACGGTCGGCTTGCCCTCGGCCCGAAGTCTGTTCACTTCATCCACACGGGCGACCGCCGCCTTATTGGTCGGGTCGACCGTCAGTGTGAACCGCGCGTTACCCTGCGTATATTCGTGGGCGCAATACACGCGCGTTTCAGGCGGCAATTGCTTCAAGCGGCTGAGCGAATGCCACATCTGCGGGGCGGTTCCTTCGAACATCCGGCCGCAGCCCATCGCAAACAAGGTATCCCCGCAGAACAGCGCGTTACCGTCCTGGCTGAACAAGGCAATGTGGCCTGTCGTGTGGCCCGGCACTTCAAGCGTCTCAAAATGGATGGTGCCGAATCCGTAGGTGTCGCCGTCCTTGAGTTTAACGTCCATCCCTGGGATCCGAACCGTTTCCGAGGCCGGGCCGACCAGCTTCGCGTTCGGGAAACGGGCCTTCAGCGCGTCGTTGCCGCCGATGTGGTCGGGATGGTGATGCGTATTGAAGATATGCGTCAACGTCAGCCCGTGCCGATCCAGCTGGGCCAAAGCCGGCACCGCATCGCCCGCGTCGACGATGCCGACATCGTCGCTGCCGGGCGTGCGCAAAAGATAAATGTAATTGTCCTGGAAGGCCGGAATCAGTTCAACATTGAGAGCGGACATTTTCTATTCGCCTCCAGGTTGCGTTGGATGAGGGACCGCGACATCACCGGCGCCGTGCTCATCCACGCCGAGAGCCTCAGCGAGGCGGCTCGTCGCCTGCCCCGGACGAAGCGGTTGCTGCTGAGTCGCCGCTGGTGACCAGCCCGATAGATATAGTATCTCGAAGCTGGCGCGAACACGGTCGACGCCCAGCGCATGCCGTTGCCGATAGAGCCGCGCCGCTTCGCCCAACACGGCCCGTCTGAGTGGTCCGGGCGTGCGCAGCCTTACCGCGTTCCCCTCGCCCATGCGCGCCAAATCCCGCATCAGCGCAATGATATCTTCATAGGAAACGCTGAGCGTATCGCGATCCGCGACGGGCAATGCGAATCCGGCGCGCTGGAGCAGGCCAGCCGCATCGCGGAGGTCCGCCATCGGCGACACGCGCGGCGACACGCCGCCGGTCACCGCAAGCTCCGCCTCCATCAGGATTTCCCTGAGTTCCCACAACGTCTCGCCGCCGAACATCGCGGCCAGGAACAGGCCGTCAGGTTTCAAGGCCTGCCGCACTTGGATGAAGGTGCCCGGAAGATCGTTGACCCAGTGCAGCGCGAGCGAACTGACCACGAGGTCTAGCGAACCCACCGCGAAAGGCAGCACTTCCTCGTCGACGGCCGCGGCTGCGACCGGCAAGCGGCCAGCAAGTTCCGGCGAGGCATCCGTCGCATAGAGCGTATCGACCCGGCCGCTGGCCTGCACGGCCCGCGCCAGATGGCCGCCACGGCTGCCGAGGTCAACGCCGAGCGCGAAGCGCCGCTTCACGTCGATCAATCGATCGGCAAGCCGGTTGGCGACTTCGGAAAACAAGAAATCGCCCTTGTCACCGGACAGGACTGCGCGTTCGCGGCGGCGGCGAACCAACGCGCGGTCGAAAACAAGCATCGGATCGGAGGAAGACATGGCGGGTATATAGTTGAGGGGGCCGGCCGAAGCCACAGGGCCCGTCAACATTGTCAAACCGCGCTGATCGCCTTGCCGGCCGTGCGCCGCGCCTGTGGCTTTTCAGGCGGCTTCGCCCGCGGTTCGGCGATCGGCAGGTCCGCCCAGAAAATGCTGCCCTTGCCGGCCTCACTGCTGAAACCCAGTCGGCCGCCCATCGCCTCTAACACGTTTCGCGAATAGGCCAATCCGATACCGCTGCCGGTTACGTTGGAATGCTCGGCGCCCAACCGATGGAACGGCTGGAACAACTCCTCGCGACGGTCGGCCGGAATGCCGATCCCGGTGTCGCTAACGCTGAACCGTATATCGCCGGGTTCTATTTCGGCCGCGCTCAGAGTCACGCTGCCACCGACATGATTATATTTCACTGCGTTCGACAAGAAGTTGATCAACACCTGGCGGATGCGCAGTTCATCGCCCAGCGCGTCGGCGATGTTCCCCGGCATTTCGACGATCAGCTCAACACCCGCCTTCTCCGCCAGCGGCGCCATCAGGCCCTGGACATTGCGCAACACGCCACGCACGTCGATGGCATCGATCGACAGGTTGAGCCGTCCCGCCTCGATCCCGGCCAGATCAAGAAGTTGCGTCACCAGAACCAGCAAATGATGGCCGGCGTCGAGTATATGGTCGACATATTCCTGTTGCTTGGCGGTCAGCGGGTCGGCACCCTTCATCTGCATCAGTTCGGCAAAGCCGACGACTGCGTTAAGGGGCGTGCGCAATTCATGGCTCATGCCGGACAGGAAATCCGACTTTGCGCGATTGGCCTGGACCAGTTTCGCCTCGATCAGCTTCCGAGCCGTGATGTCGCGGATCGCTCGCGACACCATAAGACCGTCTTCGGTCTGCAGCGGGCTGTGGCTGACTTCAGCGGGGAAGGTGGTACCATCCTTGCGCACGCCCACCAGTTCGTCGCTCGCAAACGGGATGAGCAAATCCGCCGGCCGGCCCAGCAATTCTTCGCGGGTATAGCCGAACAGCCGCTCCGTAGCCGCGTTGATCAGCGCGATCCGTCCGTCGGGATCGACGATCACCATGGCGTCGGGTGCGGATTCCAGCAATCCGCGAAATTTGGCCTCCCGCTGCTGCAGCGAGTCGTTCAAGCCTCGGATCACGCCGGTGCTGCTGCGCATCGCCCAGGTGATGATGATCACCGTGCCGGTTCCGATCAGAAACATGGTGATCTGGTACAGGCTGTGGAACGTCATGCCCGGCGGCATTACGAAGAACCAGGCAAGGATGATCGACAGGATAACCGCCACAGCACCCGCCGCGGCGCCGCATAGGACGATGATGGCGATACTGACCGGGAACAGGGTCAGGAATGGCAGCCCCGGGGTCAATGATTCCAGTTCTACGCGCAGGGCAAGGCCAATCACGACCGCTGCGATCGCAACCAGAAAGCTTGTCAGCGAACCTGGCCTGAACAAAGTCAGGTCCATATTCATTTTGCTGACGTCGAACATCTCCCTCGCTCCGTATAGCCGGGCGGCGGTCCGCTATCCAAGGCCCATTACGGCCTTAAGCTCTTCGGCGCTGAGGTATCGGTAGGCCCCCGCGGCCAAGTTGTCCGGCAAGTCTAACCTGCCAACGCGGTCGCGGTGAAGCACGGAAACCCGATTTCCCACCGACTCGAACATTCGCCGCACCTGATGATAGCGGCCTTCCGTGATCGTTAGCCAGCAAACATTCTTATCGATGACTTGGAGCAGTGCCGGCAGCAAAGGCTTTTCGTCGCCCTCTATGCACAGTTTTCCACTGGCGAATATTTCTGCCTCGTCGCCGCTCAACGGGTTTTCCAGCGTGACGCGATAGCGTTTCGCGATCTCGGCTTTCGGCGAAATGATCTTGTGTAGCAGGCCGCCGTCGTCCGTCAGCAACAGCAAACCCGAGGTTTCCTTGTCCAACCGACCGACGGTTGAAATCACCGGATCACGCCGTGACCAGCGCGGCGGAAGCAGCTCATAGATACTTTGCCCGGGTTCGCGATGAGAGCAAACCACGCCCAGCGGCTTGTGCATGATAACGGTCAGGGGCGGAAGCGGATCGAGCGCTTCACCGCGCACCGCCATCCTTTGCGCAAGGTCGGGCGTCACGGCGATGTGGTGATCGGCTTTGCTCTGAACCACGCCATCGAGGGTGACCACGCCCCCGGCGACCATCGCCTGCACCTCTCGTCGTGAGCCGTAGCCAAGATTGGCGAGCAACCGGTCGAGCCGGACGGTCTGCATCTTGCCGCGCTTGATCACCGTCGGGCCTCGTAAATCTTATATCCGTCCCCCTGTTCGACCTGCCGGGCGACAGCGAAATGGGAGCGAAGCGCCGCCTCATATGGCAAATGCCGGTTCGCTACCAACCAACACACCCCGCCCGGCCGCAAAGCCCCAGCCGCACGTGCGATGAATGCCACTCCCAACGCGCGGTCTTCGAGGCCGCCATCATGGAACGGCGGATTCATCACCACGAAGTCAAGATTCCGGAGCGGCAGCTCCGTACGGCGAATATCGTCCCAGACGAACGTAGCGCGTGCGTCCTCGACATTACGCCGCGACGCCGCGACTGCTCGGCGGTCGATATCGATCAAGGTCAGTGCCGTCACATCTTGACCCGCCAAGATCGCCCGCGCCAGCAAGCCGATACCGCAGCCGAAATCGGCGCCGGCGCCCACAAGCGGCGGCAGGTGCCGAATGAGCGCCAAGCTGCCGGGGTCCGGACGGTCCCAGCTGAAGATGCCGGGCTGGCTCCAGAGGCCGAGGGCCGCGGGAACCTGTGCGCCGCCGGCTGCGATGGCCTCGGCGAGCCCCACGGGTTGAACCGGTCGAACAGCGCTGCAAATTCTGTGATGTCGTCGCGCGCTTTCGGATATCGTGCAGCCGAAATCGGCCAGCTCCCTGGCCAGACGGGCACCGCCTTTGTCCTTTGGCGCCAGAACCCGAAGCTTGCCGGCGGGTGCCAGAATCCTGAGCGCGTGGGCGACCGCGTATCGCCGTTCCAGCACGCCGGCGGGCGCAAGCATCGTAAGCGAACCGAAAGTATCGTCACCTTCACCCTCAAGCGCGCGGCTCAGCGGTACGAGCGGCGAAAGCTGAATGGCATCGGGCGGAACAGAAGCCAATTCGGCCGGCGGCCGGCCATAGACGCCGTCAAGAGGTTTCGGCCGCAACCTGGATGCTTTCAATTGCTGAAACTGTGTCGCCACGCAGAGCGGCGGTGAGTTTTGCGCGGTCAAGCTCATTTTCCCACGCGGCAACCACGATGGTGGCGACGCCGTTGCCGATGATGTTGGTCAGCGCACGGCACTCGCTCATGAACTTATCGACTCCGAAGATAAGCGCCATCCCGGCCACCGGTATCGACGGCACGACAGATAAGGTCGCAGCAAGGGTAACGAAGCCCGCGCCCGTCACGCCGCTGGCGCCCTTGGAGGTCAGCATGGCTACACCGACAATCGCTAACTGGTCCTCTAAGCTCAAGGGTATGTTCATCGCCTGGGCAACGAATAAGGCCGCCAGAGTCATATAGATGTTCGTTCCGTCCAGATTGAAGGAGTAGCCCGTCGGCACGACCAGCCCGACGACCGGCTTGGCACAGCCCAGCGCCTCGAGTTTCACCATCAGCGAAGGCAGCGCGCTTTCCGACGAGCTGGTGCCCAGTACGACAAGCAGTTCCTCTTTGATGTAGGCCAGAAAGCCGAAGATCGAAAATCCGACGAACCGCGCGATCAGGCCAAGAATCACAATCACGAACAGGGCGGCGGTCAGATAGAAGGTGACGATCAGCATCGCCAGGTTACCGAGGGCCGCCGGCCCGTACTTTCCGATGGTAAAAGCCATTGCCCCCAATGCACCCAATGGCGCGGCTTTCATGATGATGCCGACCACGCCGAAGACCGCGAGCGACAGTTGATCGATCAGCTCCCGCACCCGTCGTCCGCGCTCCCCCAGGCCCATCAGGGCAAAACCGAAGAGAACCGCAAACAGCAAGACCTGCAATATCTCGCCCTTGGCGAAGGCGCCGACCACCGTGTCGGGAATGATGTTCATCAGAAACGGCACGATGCCTTGTTCGTGGGCGCGTCCGGTATATTGCGCGACCTTGCCTGCGTCGGCGCCCACGGCCGGAAACCCCGCTCCCGGGCGCACGAAATTACCGACGAGCAGCCCGATAGCCAGCGCCACCGTCGAGACGATCTCGAAATAGACCAGCGCCTTGCCGCCGACCCGGCCGACCTTGTTCAGGCTGCTGACACCCGCGATGCCCGACACGACTGTGCAGAAGATGATCGGCGCAATCATCATCTTGATCAGCTTTACAAACCCATCCCCGAGCGGTTGCAGCGCGACACCGACGTCCGGGTCGAACCAGCCGATCAAGGCCCCAAGCACAATCGCGACAAGAACCTGTATGTAGAGAATCCGATGAAGCGGTGTTCCCGCTGGGGCTTTTCGGCGCACCGCCGACTGATCGTCCATCGTCACCCAGGCCTGACTCCCGCCGAATCCCGCCGATCCGAGCACTTTATCGTCGCACCATGCCAGAATGGCGCCGCGCGACCGAAATGAAATCGTCGGTTACGCGCAGTGACGACGTTGCCAACGGCGACCGGGCGGATTATTCCGCAGGATAAGGCGCATGACCAAGACGCCCCCCGGGAAGCCCTTAGTCAGGAACTCTTTAACCATGCGACACCGCTGGACCAAGGCCGCCACCTTTGCTGGGCTGCTCGGCTCGATCGCGCCCGTGTGCCGGGCTGCCACGCCGGTTGACGGCTTGGACACCGGCCAGACCGCCTGGATCATCACCGCCTCCGCGCTCGTCCTGTTCATGACATTGCCCGGCCTCGCTTTATTCTATGGCGGGCTTGTGCGGGCGCGTAACCTGCTGTCCATCCTGATGCACAGCTTCTCGATCTGCTGCGTCGTCTCGCTGATCTGGGCGCTCGCCGGCTATAGCCTGGTGTTCGACGGCACCGCACCCTATCTCGGCGGCTTCCGCGCGATCTTCCTGGAACATCTCGCGCCGATCAAGGCTGGCACCGGGATGCCGGAGAATGTCTTCGCGCTGTTCCAGATGACCTTCGCGATCATTACCCCGACGCTGATTATCGGCGCTTTCCCGGAACGGGTGAAATTCTCGTTCGTCGTACTGTTCAGCGCGATCTGGATGGTCGTCGTCTATCTACCCGTCGCGCATTGGGTCTGGGGCGGCGGATGGCTGGCCAAAATCGGAGTGCTCGATTTCGCGGGCGGCATTGTCGTCCACACCACCGCCGGCGTTTCGGCGCTCGTCGCCGCGCTGCTGATCGGGGCGCGCCACGGCTTCCCGCACTCGCTGACGCCGCCGCACAATCCCGGCATCACCATGGCCGGCGCAGGCATGCTGTGGGTCGGCTGGTTCGGTTTCAACGGCGGCAGCGCGCTTGCCGCCGACGGCACCGCCGGTTCGGCGATCCTGTGCACCCATCTCGCCGCATCTGCCGCCGCCGTCACCTGGATCGTGATCGAACGCATCCGCATCGGCAAGGCGACCTCGATCGGTATCGTGACCGGCGCGGTTGCCGGGCTCGCCACCATCACGCCGGCCTCCGGCTATGTCGGCCCGGCCGGCGCCATGGTGATCGGCGCCGCGGGCGGCGCGGTCTGTTTCTTCGCCACGCTGCTGATCAAACACCGGCTCCGCGTAGACGACTCGCTGGACGTGTTCGCGGTTCACGGCGTCGGCGGCATGCTGGGCTCGGTTCTGCTGGCCGGCTTCGCCCTGCCCGCTCTCGGCGGTAGCGGCTTGGCCGAGGGCATGAACTTCACGGGGCAATTGGCCGTCCAGGCCTTGGCTGTCGGCGTTACCGGCCTGTGGTCTGGCGCGGCGACCTTCATCATCGTGAAGGCGATCGGCGCAGTCTCCGGCCTGCGGGTCAGCCGCGAGGAGGAGTATGACGGGCTGGATCTGTCGATGCATGGCGAACGCGCGTACGACTTCAACTGAGTTTCGGCTTCGCATGACCCGCGCTAATGTCCGGGAATGGCCTCGATCGTAGCCCATCCGGTGGTAGAGCGCGTTAGCCGACTGGCCGCGACCGCGCTCGACCTTACCCTGCCCCCACGCTGCATCGGCTGCGGGTCGCGGATCGATGCCAACGGGTTGGCCTGCGCCGCCTGTTGGTCGCGCCTGAACTTCATCGCACCGCCACTCTGCATCGGCTGCGGCGCTCCATTTCCGGTGTCGATAGAAGGCGAGCATCGATGCGCCGTCTGCTATGCGGCGCCACCCGCCTATGACCGAGCGCGGGCGGCTCTTGTCTACGACGAAGGCAGCCGCAGCCTGGTACTCAGCTTCAAACACGGTGATCGGCTGCACGCCGCGCCCCTGTTCGGTGCCTGGGTTGCGCAGGCCGGTGCCGAGTTGTTGGCCGACGCGGACATCGTGATCCCGGTGCCGCTGCATCGCTGGAGATTGCTGAAGCGGCGTTACAACCAGGCCGCCTTGATCGCGGGCGAGATCGCCAAACGAGCGAAGGTGACACATATCCCCGATATGCTGGAACGGCATCGCGCCACACCAAGCCAGAGCGATCTCGGGCCGACCGCCCGGCAACGCAACGTGGCCGGCGCCTTCCGCCTTAATCCGCGCCATGCCGACCGGGTCAAGGGCTCGCGGATCGTGTTGATAGACGACGTGCTGACCACCGGCGCGACAGTCGGCGCCTGCGCCAAGGTTTTGCGACGCGGCGGGGCCGCTCGGGTCGATGTGCTGACCCTCGCCCGCGTCGTTCTGGCCGACTAGACCCGTAACTTCAAACACCCCATATTCGCCTGATGCCAAAAGTAGAAATATATACCCAGCCTTGGTGCGGATACTGCCATCGGGCGAAACAGCTGCTCGATGACAAGGGCGTCGCGTACGAAGAGATCGACGTGATGATGGAACCGGCGCGGCGCCGTGAGATGATCGAGCGCGCTGAAGGCCGGTCGACCACGCCGCAGATTTTCATCGACGGCAAGCCGGTGGGTGGCTCGGACGATATCGCCGCGCTGAACCGCAAGGGCGAACTCGACAAGCTGCTCGGACTCGCTTCCTAAGATATGACCCGTGTCCGCGTCGCCTGCGTCCAACTGAACGCCAAAGCCGACCTTACCCAGAACCTGGACGAGGCCGAACGTTGGATCAGGTTGGCCCGCGCCGACGGCGCTGAGTTCATCGCGACGCCGGAAAACACCAGCGGCATGTTCCGCAACAAGGGCGCGCTGCTCGATGCGGCCCTGCCGGAAGACGGCCATCCCGCCATTGCGCGATTCTCGTCGCTGGCCCGGGAAACCGGCGCGTGGCTGCTGCTGGGATCGATCTCGGTCAAGCTCGATAACGGCAAGCTGGCCAACCGCAGCATCCTGTTCGCCCCCGGCGGCGAGACGGTCGCGCGGTACGACAAGATCCATATGTTCGATGCCGATCCAAAGGATGGCCAGGCCTATCGCGAGAGCGAGACATTCCAGGCCGGCGATCGGGCGGTGGTGGCTGAAACGGACTTTGGACGGATCGGCATGACGATCTGCTACGATGTGCGGTTCGCATATCTCTATGCCGCGCTGGGCCGTGCCGGGGTTAAATTCGTTACCGTGCCAGCCGCTTTCACCGTTCCGACCGGCGAGGCGCACTGGCATGTGCTGCTGCGCGCCCGTGCGATCGAGGCCGGTGCCTTCGTCATTGCGCCCGGCCAGACCGGCGAACATGCGGGCGGGCGCATGACCTACGGCCATTCGCTGATCGTAGCCCCTTGGGGCGAGGTGCTGGCCGATGGCGGTCAGGCGGAAGGCTTCGTCGCAGCCGATTGCGATCTGGAGCAGGTCGATAAGGCCCGCGATATGATCCGCGCGCTGCATCACGCGCGGGAATTTGCGCTGCCTCTACCGAAGGCCTAGATTTTCGGTTAATTTTTCACGCTAACGTTTTTTCGGCGAATTCAGTCATGATCGTCTACGAACTGCGCTGCGCCACCGGACACGGCTTTGAAGCCTGGTTTCGCAATGCCGATACCTATGACCAGCAGCACGCGGCCCATCAGATCATCTGCCCGGTTTGCGGCGACCTGGACGTTTCCAAAGCACCGATGGCCCCGCGCATAGCGAAATCCAGCAAAAGCGAATCCGCGGCGCCGGCTCCGCGGCAAGCCAATCGGGCGGGTGCCGAGATAGCCAGCGAACAGTTGCGCATGGTCATGACCAAGATCGCCGAGCTCAACAAGCATATCGCCGAAACCAGCGACTATGTGGGCAAGGCATTTGCCGAAGAGGCCCGCAAGATCCACTACGGTGAGGCGGAGCACCGCGAAATCTACGGCGAGGCGTCTCCCGACGAGGCAGCCGAGCTGCACGACGAAGGTATCGCTGTTACGCCCATTCCTTGGATTCGCCGTAGCGACAGCTAAACCCGGCGCACCGCTGCCGCGAAATAGTTCACGTCCACATCATTCGGCGAGAGCCGGAATTCGTTCCGAAGCGGGTCGAAGACCAAGCCGGTCAGATTCGTCGTTTCGAAGCCGATGGCGCGCAAACCCCGCGCCAGTTCGGACGGCTTCACAAATTTCCGCCAGTCGTGGGTCCCCGGTTCGACCCAACGCAAAATATGCTCGGCCACCCCGATACCCAGCACGCGTGATTTGAGCGTGCGGTTGAGCGTCGACAGGATCAGCATGCCGCCAGGCGCAACCAGGTGGCCCAACATGTCCAGGAACAGCCCATGGTCGGCGACATGCTCGATGATCTCCAGGGCCAGAACCAAGTCGAACTTCGCCTCGGCATCGACCAGCGCCTCGGCATTGCCGATCCGATAGTCGACCGTCACGGTGCGCGCCTGGGCATGCGTTTCAGCGGCATCAATCGCGTTGGCGTCGGCGTCGATCGCGGTGACCTTCGCCCCCATGCGCGCCAACGGTTCAGCGACCAGCCCGCCGCCGCAGCCGATGTCGAGCGCCCGGAGTCCGCTGAACGGCTCAATCGCCCGCGGATCGCGGCCAAAATGCGCCGCCACACGGTCGCGGATGTAAGACAGCCGCGCAGGATTGAGCCGGTGCAGCGGGCGGAATGGCCCCTCGGGGTCCCACCAGCGCGAGGACATCCGGCTGAATTTCTCGATCTCTGCCGCGTCGACGGTGTTCGGGGCGGTCATCGCATCGCATCCTGAATTTTCGTACCGGCGCACACCTACATCCGCCGGCCTTTCAATGAAAGGCCGGCAGCACCTCTTCGGCGAGCGCGGCGAGCGATGCGCGATAGCCTTCCATGTCGTCGATATGGTCGTAGATCACTTGGAGCAGACAACCGAAATCGCCGACGCGCGCCCGAAGACTGCCGAGTTTTTCGATGACGGTCCGCGGGCTGCCGACGATCCAGACATGGTCCGCCAGATAGTCCACTGTGACGTCGGAATCCGGAACGCTCTGGTCGTGCTTGCAGCCGTTGATGTATCCGAACTTGGCCATCAGCGGCAGCATGTAGTCGCGCCAGCATTCGCCGAGCGGCCCTTCGATGGCCTTGCGACGCGCCTCGGCGTCGGTTTCGGCAATGTAGATTTCGCAACCCACACGCCAGCGATTGCGATCGACAGAAAGGCCGGCCTTCTCCGCCCCCTCGGTATAGACCCGCCAGTGCGATAGCAGGTGGTCGGGGCTCCAACACAGGCTCATCGGGATCAGGCCGCGCGTACCGGCGAACCGCAGGGTGGGTGAGGACGCGCTGAGACCGGCGATAGCGACTTGTGGATAAGGTTGGGTTTGCGGCTTCAGATGGAACGCCAGGTTCGGCCCGTCGTCCACCGGGCGTCCACCCTTGTAATAGCGGCCCTCATGCTCGAATGGCCCGTCACTGGTCCAGAACTTGACCATCAAATCGAAGGCCTCGCCCATCATCGCCCGGTTCTCGCCACTGGCGCCGTCCACGCCGAACAGGCCGAAATCGCTGGGCAAGCCGCCGGCGCCGATGCCGACCATGAAGCGGCCGTTCGAGATTCGATCGAGCCAGGCGACCCGATGCGCCAGCTCCGCCGGCACATGGTAGGGCAACAGGAAAGCTCCCGCACCGAGACGGATGTTTTCCGTCTTGAGCAGCGCCTGGGAGATCAGCAGATCGGGTGCGGGCAGCGGTTCGCGCCTGCAGGTAAAGTGCTCGCCGACCCACGCCTCGGCAAAGCCGCGCGCATCGGCGAAGGCCAAAGTGTCGAGGTTATGATAATGCCCCTCGGCATAATCCCGGTGCATGGGATGGTTCGGCATCATGAACAGCCCGATATCCATCGGCGCTTCCTCCATTGCTTTCATCTTTTTTCAGCAGGGTTAGACTGCGGGCGGAAGAAACCGGCGGCAATGCTTTTATGAAGCGCGAAGCAACCGGATAGGCGGGAAGATCACACCGAAATGACAGAGACGCTATCCTTCGATCCGTTCAACGCAACCGACACGCACGCCATCGCGACCATCGCGCAGCGCTTGATCGCCGAGACACCGGTCTTAAGGCTCGACAGCGGATTCGTGCTGGTGTCCCGCTACGAGGATGTCCGGCACATCCTGACCAACAGTACGATTTTCATAAACGCGGGCGGATTTCGCCCGAACGGGCTTCATGTCCCGATCGAGGACAGGACGCTGGGCGAACTCGACCCACCTGAACACGGCCCGATCCGGAGGCTGGCGATGGGCGCCGCCGCCGGCCCTGGAGCAGTCGAGGGGATGCGCGATTTCACCCGGGCCACTTGCCACCGGCTGCTCGATGCCATCCTGGAGCGCGGCCGCGGCGATCTGATCGAGAATTTCAGCGTCGTGGTGACCAACCGGGTGATCTCCACCCTGCTCGGCGTCCCCATGGAACGTGCCGACTGGCTATCGGAGCAGGCGGAGACGATCCTGAAAAGCGAGATGCCGGTGACCAACCGGACGCCGCGCGGCTTCGGCTACAAGGCGGCCTTTCCGGAATTCACCGATTTCATCGACGATATCGTCAAACGCCGCATGGCCGAGCCGATGGCGCAACCCGACGCGATCCAGAGGATCGTCGAAACCGCGCGGGCCGCCGGGGAAACGCCGCCCGAGACGATCGTGCGGATGGTGCTGATCCAGCTTTTACTGGGCGGCAGCGCGACAACCCGCGATTTCCTGGGGCACCTGTTCCACACGCTGATCCAGAAGCCCGAACTGCACCGCGCGATCCGCGATAATCCCAGACTCGTGCCTGTGGCCGTCGAGGAAGGGCTGCGCCTGGCGCCGCCGGTGCTGTTCGTGTTCCGGACCTGCGCCCGCGACACGGAGATTGGCGGCGTTTCCTTGGCAAAAGGCCAGCGGGTGATCGCGGCGATCGCCGCGGCCAACCGGGACCCTGCGATCTATGAACAACCGGACGAGTTTCGCATCGACAGGATCGACCCGGCACAGCATCTTTCTTTCGGCCTCGGTGCCCATTTCTGCGTCGGCAACCAATTGGCGCGCATGGAAATCCAGGAAGCGCTGGAGGTGTTCGTGGAACGGGTCGCACCCGGGGAACTGACGACCGTGCCTGGCTTCGTCCTGCGCCACATGCCGACGCCCTTCCTGTTCGGTCCGCTGGACATGCCGGTGGTTCGCACTTCCTAACTTGCACCCGCCGATGGCGGGAGAGTATGGATACGCCCCTTCGCGCCGGGTAATCACGCCCGCGTGGAAACCATCTCACTTTCGTTGAGTATCGTGGCCCGTATCGTTCTTAAATTCGGCGGCACCTCGGTTGCCGATCTCGACCGCATCACCCGTGCCTCGCACAAGATCAAGGCTGAGCTGGATCGCGGCAACCAGGTTGCCGTCGTCGTCTCCGCCATGGCGGGGGCAACCAACAAGCTGATCGAGCTGTGCAGCGGCATCAGCCCGATGTTCGATTCCCGTGAGTACGACACGGTGGTTGCAACCGGGGAGCAAGTGACGGCCGGCCTGATGGCGCTCGCGCTGCAGAAGCTGGGCGTCAACGCCCGGTCCTGGCTGGGCTGGCAGATTCCGATCCGCACCGACGACGTGCATGCCAAGGCGCGCATCCTGTCGATCGAGACCGAAGAACTCGAGCGCCGTTTGGCGGAGGGCGAAGTTCCCGTCGTCTCGGGCTTTCAGGGCCTGTCGGACCGCAATCGCATCACAACGCTCGGCCGTGGCGCAGGCGACCTGTCGGCGGTGGCAATGGCGGCGGCGCTCAAGGCCGATCGCTGCGACATCTATACGGATGTGGACGGGGTCTATACGACCGATCCCCGGATCGTCACCAAAGCGCGCAAGCTGAACAAGATTACCTATGAGGAGATGCTGGAACTGGCCTCCCAGGGCGCCAAGGTGCTACAGACCCGCTCGGTCGAACTGGCCATGAACCACAGGGTCAGGCTGCAGGTGCTGTCGAGTTTCGCCGACCAGGTGGGAAGCGATCTACCGGGTACTTTGGTCGTCGATGAGGATGAAATCGTGGAACAGGAAATCGTAACCGGCATCGCCTATAGCCGAGATGAAGCCAAGGTCACGCTGATGGGCGTGGCGGACAATCCCGGTGTGGCGGCTTCCATTTTCGGCCCGCTGACGGATGCAGCGATCAACGTCGACATGATCGTCCAGAACGTGGCGCCCGACGGCAAGACGACCGACATGACGTTCACCGTCTCGAAGGCGGATCTGCAGCGCGCCGTCGCGGTTCTTGAAAGCGCGCGCGAACAGCTGAATTATCAGCGGATTGTCGCCGATTCGAACGTTGTGAAACTCTCCGTTATCGGCGTCGGTATGCGCAGCCACGCCGGCGTCGCACAGCGGATGTTCCGCGCGCTGGCGGAAAAGAGTATCAATATCCAGGTGATCTCAACGTCCGAAATCAAGGTCAGCGTCCTGGTCGCAGAGGAATATACCGAGCTGGCTTTACGCGCGCTGCACACCGTTTACGGTCTCGACGCGGCGTGAGCGAAGCCGCGCCCCTGCAGGTCGCGCGACGGGACGTTTCCATGCGGCCCGACTCCGCGCGTGCGGAGTTGCAGCGACTTTGGGCGCGCGGCTGCGAATTCCTGGGAACGCCGCTGGCCATCATGGGCGGCGGCATGACCTGGGTCAGCGAACGCAACTTGGTCGCCGCCATCTCCAATGCCGGCGGCTTCGGCGTCATCGCCTGCGGATCGATGGACCCTGATCGGCTGGAACAGGAGATCAAGGCGACCTTTGCCCTGACTGACAAGCCGTTCGGCGTCAATCTGATCACCATGCATCCGCAATTGGAACAGCTGATCGATGTCTGCACGCGGCTGAAGGTCGGCCACGTCGTACTGGCCGGCGGCCTGCCGCCTTCGAGCGCCATCCAGCGGATCAAGGCCTCCGGCGCCAAGGCCGTCTGCTTTGCGCCGGCTTTGGTCTTGGCGAAGAAGCTGATCCGCAGTGGCGCCGATGCGCTGGTAATCGAAGGCATGGAGGCCGGCGGCCATACCGGGCCGGTCAGCACATCCGTCCTGGCGCAGGAAATCTTGCCGACGATCCGTGAGGTTCCGGTTTTCGTTGCCGGCGGCATCGGCCGCGGCGAGGCGATCGTTTCGTATCTCGAGATGGGCGCCGCGGGCGTGCAGCTTGGCACCCGGTTCGTTTGCGCGACGGAATCCATCGCCCACCCGAATTTCAAGAAGGCCTTCATCCGGGCCGAGGCGCGCGATGCCACCCTGTCCGTGCAGCTGGACCCGCGCTTCCCGGTGATCCCGGTGCGCGCGATCAACAATGCCGGCACCCGTCGGTTCACCGAAATTCAACGTCAGGTGATCGACAAGGTCGACCAAGGCCTGCTCGACCAGAAGGCAGCTCAACTTGAGATCGAGCACTTTTGGGCCGGGGCGCTGCGCCGCGCCGTCGTCGACGGCGATGTAGAGAACGGCTCGTTGATGGCCGGACAGAGCGTCGGGTTGGTCAAATCCGAACAACCGGTCGCCGACATTCTTGCCGAATTGGTTGACCAGGCAGAGTCGGCGCTACGCCAGCGCCAAGAGGCGCGAAGGTGAGACCGCCCTCAGCTGATATCCGGCGCGGGATGCGGCGGATATGAGCGGCGCCACCGAAGACGGCGGACTTGTAAGCCGCGCACCGATCATACGCCGTCAACCCGAAACCATGCAGCCGAGTGCCATGAGCGCCCGTCGGCTGCTGTCGCGGCTGCGCGACCTGATGGCGGGATCCGGCACGGCCCAGGATCGGCTGGACAAGATCGTGAAGCTGATCGCCGCGGAGATGGTGGCGGAGGTGTGCTCCTGCTACTTGGTCCGCGCCGGCGAAGTGCTGGAGTTGTTCGCCACAGTCGGCCTTAATCCAGAGGCGGTGCACAAGACCCGCCTTCGGATCGGCGAAGGTATCGTGGGCGACATCGCCGCCCATGGACGGCCGCTCGCCCTGTCGAACGCGCCCAGCCATCCCAATTTCGCCTATCGCCCGGAAACGGGCGAAGACCCGTACCAGTCGTTGTGCGGCGTGCCCTTGCTGCGCAACGGCCGGGTGCGCGGTGTGCTGGTGATCCAGAATCGCCAACGGCGGAATTACGTCAACGACGAGATCGAGACGCTCGAGACCATCGCGATGGTCGTATCGGAGTTGGTTGGCGCCGGCGAGTTGGTCAATCCTCAGGAAATCACCACCGCCTCCGATGCCGGCTTGCTGCCGCAACGCATAAAGGGGACGACGCTTTCCGGGGGCCTCGCAATGGGCCACGCGGTCCTTCACCAACCGCGCCTCACCATCCGCGAGATGGTTGCCGAGGATCCGAAGGCGGAGCTGGATCGACTGTTGACCGCCGTCGGGACGATGCACAGCGCCATCGACGACATGGTCGTCACCAGCCAGGCGATCGGGTCCGGCGAATATGCCGACATCCTGGAAAGCTATCGCATGTTCGCCCAGGACCGCGGCTGGCTGGGCCGCATCCGGGAGGCTATCCTGCAGGGCCTGTCGGCCGAGGCGGCGGTTGAGCGCGTGCAGAACGAAACGCGCGCCCGCCTTGGCCAGGTGGCCGACCCGTATCTGCGCGAGCGGCAGCAGGATTTCGACGATCTGACCAACCGGCTGCTGCGTCATCTTGCAGGCAAGTCCGATGAACCGGAGATGCGCCTGCCCGAAGATGCAATTCTGGTGGCCCGTGCGCTGGGCCCTGCGGAGTTGCTAGATTATGGCGCCGGCAAGCTCAAGGGCCTGATCCTTGAGGAAGGCGGCGCGACCAGCCACGTGGCGATCGTTGCGCGCGGTCTCGAGATCCCCCTGATCACACGCTGTTCCCGCGCGTTGCAACTGATCGAACCGCTGGACCCGTTGATCGTCGATGGCGCCAACGGGCAGGTCTTCATCCGGCCGAGCGAAGACATCGTCGAAAGCTATAACCGGTCGAGCCAACTGTCCGCCGAGCGCCGCAGGCTGTACAGCGAGGTGCGCGACCTGCCGGCCGTGACGCAGGATGGCGAGCATCTGCAGATTCTGATCAACGCCAGCCTACAGATCGAAGTGCCGCACCTTGAAAGCACCGGTGCCGAAGGTATCGGGCTTTACCGCACGGAGATTCCCTTCATGGTGCGCGCGGAATATCCCGACGTGCATCAGCAGACAGAACTCTATCGCTCGATACTGGACAGTGCCGGGGGACGCCCGGTGACGTTCCGCACGCTGGATGTCGGCGGCGACAAGACGCTGCCTTATTTCCCCGAATACAAGGAAGAAAACCCGGCGATGGGTTGGCGGGCCATCCGCATCGGCCTTGATCGCCCCGCAATGCTGCGCGTGCAACTCCGCGCCATGATCCGCGCCGCCGCCGGCAAGGAACTGCGCGTCATGTTTCCGTTGATCGCCGAAGTCGCGGAACTCGACAGTGCGCGGCATCTCCTGAACCTGGAACTGGAGCGGGCGCGCAGTGAACTGCGGCAAGCGCCGACAGACGTAAAGGTCGGGGTCATGCTCGAGGTGCCGTCCTTGCTGTGGCAGCTTGACGAATTGCTGAAGAGCGTCGACTTCATCTCGCTGGGCACCAACGACTTGGCGCAATATTTCTATGCTGCGGACCGTAACAACCCGCGCCTGGGCCAACGGTTCGATGTCCTGTCGCCCGGCTTCCTGAATGCCTTGCTGACACTGTTCGACCGCTGCCGCGCAGCGCGGGTGCCGATCTGTGTCTGTGGCGAGATGGCGTCTCGGCCGCTGGAGGCGATGGCTCTGATCGCGCTGGGTGCGCGAACGCTCTCGGTAACCCCCCAGGCAGTCGGCAGTATCAAGGCGCTGATACGCAGCCTGAACGCCGGACGAGTTCGCGTCTTTCTGTCACCGCTGGTCAAATCGCGTGATCACAGTCTGCGCGACAAGCTGCGCGATTTCGCCCGTGACCATCAGACCGCCATCGATGATGTTGCGGTCGGGGTATAAAACTTGATAGAAAACCCCAGTTATCCGTCGAAAAGCTCGATTTCCACGAGTTTGCACTTTCGATAACCGATCACCGCTCCGCTGTTTCCGCTTATGATCGCCGCGGACGTACGGACGGGAACAGGTAGGCCAATGGCGGTACGCAAGCACTGGGCCGACGACGAAACGCCGGACGTTCCAGACAACGTGATCGAGGCACCGATAACGCCCCGCCGGACAAGCGTAAGCGATATCCTGCGCGCGCGCCGAATCGAGTGCGGCCTTGAGGTTTCCCATGTTGCTCAAGTGCTTAGGATCAGACCGGCGGTCCTGATCGCGATCGAGAACGGCCAGTTCGACCAATTGCCGGGCGCCGCCTATGCCGTCGGCTTCGTGCGCTCCTATGGAACCTATCTGGGCCTCGACGCCGAAGCACTGGTGCTACGTTTCAAGAACGAGACTGCCGAAGCATCTCAGCGGCCGGTCCTGGAGTTTCCGCTACCGATCCGTGACAGCCGCGTACCGACGGGGCCGCTGCTGATCATCTGCGTGCTGCTGGCGGTCATCACCTATGGCGGCTGGTATTATTTCATCGCCAAGCCAAGCCATCTTGCGGAAATCGTCCCCGGCGTACCGGAACAGCTGCATCGGCTGCTCGACGCGCCGGTGGTGAAGCCGGCGCCGCCGGCCCCGGTGCAGACCGTGACCGGGGCGACGCCGGTCCCAGCCGGCGCGCCCGCCGCCGCGGCATCCGGCGCGACTGCATCAGCCGTTGAATCCGCTTCGGCACCTGCAACCGTGGCACCGGCTACTGCAGCTCAGCCGCAGCCGCAGCAGCAGGCCGCTGCCGCGATTATCGCCACGCCGACGCCGATTACCGCGACCTCAACTGCAGCGCCGGCAGCCCCGGTCCCGCAGACCGCCGTGGACGGCGTTCCTCCAGTCGATCGCCTGCCCTCTGCGACCGCGACGGCAGCGCCCCCAGCGGCGCCCGACCTGGCGCAGCCGGCCATGACCGGCGATTCCGCGGCCAAGCTCGCCGACGGCACCTACGGTGCGCCGGATGGTCAGGCGCGCGTCGTGCTGCATGCCACCTCGGACAGTTGGATTCAGGTCCGCGACAAAACGAGCAATCTGCTGTTCACGCGGGTGCTGAAGCCGGGTGAGCATTACAACGTGCCGAATGAACAGGGCCTGACGATGATCGCCGGCAACGCCGGAGGCCTGGACATCACGGTCGACGGGATGAATGTGCCGAAAATCGGCGAGGCCGGACGCGTGGCGCGGAATGTCAGCCTTGACCCAGATCGCTTGCTCGCCGTGCCACCCCATGTCAATTGATGGGCGGTAGTGGATTTCGCGTTGCGAGTCCCCCGACCCGTCGTTTTATCGGAAGTTCGATGAGGACAATATGAGCGTCCGCCCCTATCGCGAGATTCTTCGCCGCAAGAGCCGCAAGATCATGGTCGGCAACGTGCCGGTCGGCGGCGATGCCCCGATCACCGTGCAGACGATGACGAACACGCTGACCAGCGATGTCGATGCCACCGTAGCGCAGATCAGGACCTGCGAAGAAGCCGGTGTCGACATCATCCGCGTGTCATGCCCTGACGAAGAATCTACCGCCGCGCTTAAGCACATTGTGCGCCAAGTGAAGGTGCCGATCGTTGCCGACATTCATTTCCACTACAAGCGCGCGATCGAGGCCGCACAGGCCGGCGCGGCGTGCCTGCGCATTAATCCGGGCAATATCGGATCGGCCGAGCGGGTGCGCGACGTGGTGAAGGCTGCACGCGATCATGGCTGCTCCATGCGCATCGGCGTCAATGCCGGCTCGCTTGAGCGCGACTTGCTGGAGAAATACGGGGAGCCCTGCCCGGAGGCGATGGTGGAGAGCGCTCTGGACCATGCGCGCATCCTTGAGGACAACGATTTCTTCGATTTCAAGATCAGCGTAAAGGCGTCCGACGTGTTCCTGGCGGTCGCCGCGTACCAGGCGCTGGCCGACGCCTGCGACTATCCCCTGCATGTCGGCGTGACCGAGGCCGGCGGCCTGCGCTCCGGCACCGTCAAATCCTCCATCGGCATGGGTTCGCTCCTGTGGGCCGGTATCGGCGACACGATCCGCGTTTCGCTCTCGGCCGAACCGGCCGAAGAGGTGCGCGTCGGCTTCGATATTCTGAAGTCGCTAAACCTGCGTCACCGCGGCGTCAACGTGATCTCCTGTCCGTCTTGCGCGCGGCAGAACTTCAACGTCATCGAGACGGTGAAGATCCTTGAGGATCGGCTCGCCCATATCTCCACGCCGATGTCCCTGTCGATCATCGGCTGCGTTGTAAACGGACCGGGCGAAGCTCGCGAGACCGACATCGGGTTCACCGGTGGCGGCAACAACACCCATCAGGTCTATCTGAACGGGAGCATGGCGCACCGGCTGAAGGACGAGGATATCGTTCAGCATCTGGTAAGGCTGGTTGAAGAAAAGGCCGCGCAGATCGAGGCTGAGAAGGCTGCGGCCGCGCAAGCCGTGGCGGCGGAATAAGCCGCCTAGTAAAAATGGCCGCCTAAATGGCGGCTATTTTTTTCATCTGGCGTGTGCGGTTCGAGAAGAACCACCAAACGATGTTTTGCGAGATGCGAAAGGTCAGCGTCTGGGGTTTGAGGCCACATGCCTTGAACACCATCGCGACCACGCGCTCCATATGGTGATGCCGATAGTAACCATAGGCACGGCTCATATATTCTCGGCTGTAATATGCCCGGTCATACGGTGCGTTCGGCTCTGCGTTCGCAGCGTAATAGGCGCAGGCGAGCTCGTCGTCCTCGGTTTCAGAGATACGGCCGAGCGCGACGCGCAAACGCGCGAAGAGGCTCATATTCTCCGCCTCGAGATATCCCTTGAGATGGGTGTAGAACAGCTTGTAGTGGCGTAGCTCGTCAGCCGCGATCTTTTGGCAGACCGCCTTCAGCACCGGCTCATCGGCCGCCTCAGCCAGCGCGGCGTAATACGAGCTGGTGCCGGTTTCGACCATGCAGCGGGCAATCAACTCCCCCGCGCGGGATCCACGGATCGAGGCATTCGCCTCGATGTCGATCCGGAAATTCTCCCGAAAGCGAGCGATTGCGCTATCGAAATCGAAGGACGGATCGGCGAGCTTTGCCCACTTGCCGAGCGCCTGACCGTGCTGAATTTCTTCCTGAACCCAAGTGTGCGCGGCATTGCGAAAAACTGCGTCGCCGTGAAACACATTATCGAGATAAGCGCCATAATCGGTCGCGTTGTATTCGACCAGAGATGCCGCCTTAGCGATTTTCAACAGATCGGCGTTGACCTTCGACTGGTCAAATTTATCCCAGGGGATGTCTTCGAGCGCCCAGCGTTTCGCCGTGATCATGGTGTCATCTTAATTCACCGGACCGCAATGCTAACGCGATCCGCAGCTCCTGAAAAGAGATTGATGTACCACGGTACTGTAACGCGCGCTGTATTAAGTTGTTTCATTGACCTGAAGGTCGTGAAATACGGAAAAAAGTCGCCCCGCCATTGGCGGGGCACTTCATAGACACGGCTATTTGCGAGATTAAGTACGGCTACAGCCGAGAATTCCTGCGGCGTGGCGACCTAATGGACCGCCCTGCCCGTCGCTGCCAGCTTGGCCTCGGCAACGGCCAGGCGGAGCTCCGCCGCGCTCTTGGACGCCTCGTCCGCGGCCTCGAACTCCGCCTTCAGCCGATCATAGTCCGCCTGGGCGGCCGAAACATCGATCTCGGCGACCGGAATGGCCTCGTCTGCCAGAACGGTGCAGCGCGTTTCGGTCACTTCGACGAAACCGCCACCGACGAACAGACGCTCCGTCACCGTCTCGCCCTGCCACACCTCGATGACGCCTGGCCGCAGGGTGGAGATGAGCAGCGAGTGACCGGCAAGGACGCCGAAATCGCCCTCGCTGCCGGGAATGACCGCCATGTCGACCGGCTCGGACAGAACCAGCCGCTCAGGCGAAACGAGCTCAAGCTCGAATTTGCGATCGACGGCAACCATCGGATTTACCCTTCAGAAGACCCTTAGGCCGCGGCCGCCAGACGCTTGGCGTTCTCGATCACGCCTTCGATGGCGCCGGTCATCAGGAACGCCTGCTCCGGCAGGTGATCGTACTCGCCGGCGACGATGCCCTTGAAGGAACGAATCGTGTCTTCGAGCTGGACGAACTGGCCGGGAATATTCGTGAAGATTTCCGCGACATGGAACGGCTGGCTCATGAAGCGCTGGATCTTGCGGGCGCGGGAAACCGTCAGCTTGTCATCTTCGGACAGCTCGTCCATGCCCAGGATGGCGATGATGTCCTGCAGCGACTTGTAGGTCTGCAGGATGCGCTGGACGTCGCGCGCAACCTGATAATGCTCCTCGCCGACCACGCGCGGGTCGAGAATGCGGCTGGTCGAGTCCAGCGGATCGACAGCCGGATAGATACCCAGTTCCGAAATCGCGCGGTTCAGGTTGGTGGTTGCGTCCAGGTGGGCGAACGAGGTCGCGGGCGCCGGGTCGGTCAAGTCGTCAGCAGGCACGTAGATCGCCTGCACTGAAGTGATCGATCCGTTCTTGGTCGAGGTGATGCGCTCCTGCAGCGCGCCCATGTCGGTCGCGAGCGTCGTCTGGTAGCCGACGGCCGACGGGATACGGCCGAGCAGCGCCGACACTTCCGAACCCGCCTGGGTGAAGCGGAAGATGTTGTCGATGAAGAACAGAACGTCCTGGTTTTCGACGTCGCGGAAATATTCCGCCAGCGTCAGACCGGTCAGCGCGACACGGGCGCGAGCGCCCGGCGGCTCGTTCATCTGGCCATAGACAAGTGCTGCCTTGGAGCCGGGCTCGCCGATCTTGATAACGCCGGATTCAATGAACTCGTGATAGAGGTCGTTGCCCTCGCGGGTGCGCTCGCCGACGCCGGCGAACACCGACACACCGCCGTGGCCCTTGGCGATGTTGTTGATCAGTTCCTGAATCAGAACCGTCTTGCCGACACCGGCGCCGCCGAACAGTCCGATCTTGCCGCCGCGGGCATAGGGGGCCAACAGGTCGATGACCTTGATGCCGGTGACGAGCACCGAAGTTTCCGTCGACTGATCGACGAAGGCCGGCGCCTGACGGTGGATCGGGAAATGCTGGGTCGCTTCGACCGGGCCGCGCTCGTCCACCGGCTCGCCGATGACGTTGATGATGCGGCCCAGCGTGCCGGGGCCGACAGGAACGGTGATCGGCGCGCCGGTATCTGTCACTTCGGCACCGCGAACCAGACCGTCAGTCGTGTCCATGGCAATGGTGCGTACAGTGTTTTCGCCCAGTTGCTGCGCGACTTCCAAAACGACCTTCTGACCGCCGATGCTGACGGTCAACGCGTTCAAGATCGCCGGAAGCTCGCCGTCGAACTGCACGTCGACAACCGCTCCCAGCACCTGCGTCACGCGCCCGATTACGTTATTGGCCATAGTGTTTCTCTCTTCCTTACAGTCTCGGACGGTCTAGAGCGCTTCGGCGCCCGACACGATTTCGATCAGTTCCTTGGTGATGGCTGCCTGACGGGCCCGGTTGTAGCGGAGCGTCAGCTTCTTGGTCAGGTCCTCGGCGTTGCGTGACGCATTGTCCATCGCGGTCATGCGCGCCGCCTGCTCGCCGGCCGCGCTGTCGAGCAGCGCGCCGTAGATCTGGATCGCGAAATTGCGCGGCAGCAACGCCTCGAGAATTTCGTCTTCCGACGGTTCGAACTCGTAAACCGGGCGAACCGCGTGTGAATCGGTCTTCGCCGTATTCGTAGGCAGCGCGAACGGGATCAGCTGAGCCGCGGTCGGGACCTGCGAGATCACCGACTTGAAGCGGTTGTAGATGATCGTGCAGACGTCGAACTCCCCAGCGTCGTACAGGGCGACGATGGCGTTGGCGACACTCTCCGCCTCAGCGAAGGTCACCCGCTTGCTGCCGATGCCTTCAAAGGTCTGGGTCATGCGGCTGGCTTGGTCGCGGCGCAGCAGGTCCTTCGCCTTGCGGCCGACCGTCAGCACCTTGACCTCCTTACCATCAGCCAGAAGTTGGCGAATAACACGGCGGGCTTCGCGAACCGAGTTGGAATTGAAACCGCCGGCCAAGCCGCGATCGGATGTGACTACGACCAGCAGATGGACGTGGTCCTTGCCGGTGCCGGTCAGCAGCTTGGGGCTGCTTTCCGTTGCAACATAGTTGGCGGCCAGGCGCGACAGTATGCCGGCCATCCGCTCGGCGTACGGCTGGGCAATCTGCGCCTGTTCCTGCGCGCGGCGAAGTTTGGACGCCGCGACCATTTTCATGGCCGAGGTGATCTTCTTCATATTCCGCACGCTGCCGATGCTGTTGCGGAGGTCCTTAAGGCTGGGCATGGGTCAGTCCAATCCCGGCGGCGCTTACGAGAAGACTTTGACGAACTGCTCGAGCGCGCTCGCCAGTTTCGCCTCGGTTTCCTTCTTCAGTTCCTTGTCGGTGCGAATCGCTTCCAGGATGTCGGCGTTCTTGGCGCGAATGCTGTTCAGCATCTCACGCTCGAAGCGGACGACGTCCTTGACCGCGATCGTATCGAGATAGCCGCGCGTGCCGGCGAAGATCGATACGACCTGTTCCTCAACCGGAAGCGGTGAGAACTGGGCCTGCTTCAGCAACTCCGTCAGGCGCGAGCCGCGCGCCAGCATCTTCTGGGTTGTGGCGTCGAGGTCGGAAGCGAACTGCGCGAACGCTTCCATCTCACGGAACTGAGCGAGGTCGAGCTTGATGCGGCCCGAAACCTGCTTCATCGCCTTGATCTGCGCGGCGGAACCGACGCGGCTGACCGAGATGCCGACATTGATGGCTGGACGGACGCCTTTGAAGAACAGGGTCGTTTCCAGGAAGATCTGGCCGTCGGTGATCGAAATCACGTTCGTCGGGATGTAGGCCGAGACGTCGCCCGCCTGGGTTTCGATGATCGGCAGCGCCGTCAGCGAACCCGATCCATGCGATTCCGCCATCTTCGCGGCGCGTTCCAGAAGGCGCGAGTGCAGATAGAAGACGTCGCCCGGATAGGCTTCGCGGCCCGGCGGACGGCGCAGCAGCAGCGACATCTGACGATAGGCAACCGCCTGCTTGGACAGATCGTCATAGACGATCAGCGCGTGCATGCCGTTGTCGCGGAAGAACTCGCCCATCGCGCAGCCGGCGTAGGGCGCCAGGAACTGCAGCGGCGCCGGCTCGGACGCGGTGGCGGCAACGATGATGGAATATTCCAGCGCGCCGGCCTCTTCCAGCGTGCGGACCAGGTTGGCCACGGTGGAACGCTTCTGGCCGACCGCGACATAGACGCAGTACAGCTTCTTCGACTCGTCGGTCGTGTTGTTGACCGTCTTCTGATTCAGGATCGTGTCGAGCGCGACGGCGGTCTTGCCGGTCTGGCGGTCACCGATGATCAGCTCGCGCTGGCCGCGGCCGATCGGAACCAGGCTGTCGATAGCCTTGAGGCCCGTCTGCATCGGCTCATGCACCGAACGGCGCGGAATGATGCCCGGCGCCTTCACATCGACGCGGGCGCGCTTGGCAGCGTTGATCGGACCCTTGCCGTCGATCGGGTTGCCCAGCGCGTCGACGACGCGACCCAGCAGGCCCTTGCCGACCGGCACTTCGACGATGGCGTTGGTGCGCTTGACGGTATCGCCTTCCTTGATGCCGCTGTCATCACCGAAGATGACGACGCCGACATTGTCGGATTCGAGGTTCAGCGCCATGCCGCGGATGCCGCCGGGAAATTCGACCATTTCTCCGGCTTCGACATTGTCGAGGCCATAGACGCGGGCCACGCCGTCACCGACGGACAGGACCTGGCCGACTTCGGACACGGCCGCGTCGGTACCGAAATTCTCGATCTGCTGCTTCAGAATGGCGGCGATTTCCGCCGGACGAATATCCATAACGATCAGGCTCCCTTCATGATCCGCTCCAGCCCGATCAGCTTGGTGCGGATTGAACTATCGATCAGCTGCGAGCCGATCTTGACGACAAGGCCACCCAACAGGGACGGATCGATCTTGGCATTGATCCGGACCTTGGCAGCGAGGGTTTGGTTAAGCTTCTCCGTCAGGCGCGCCGACTGCTCATCGGTCAGCGGCTGGGCGGAGGTGACATCGACGGTCATCTGGCCACGGCGCCGGGCGAGATCCGCCAGGAACGCGTCGGCGATGGCTTCGATCGCGAAGAGGCGGCGGTTGTGCGCCAGCACGCCCAGGAAGTTCAGGGTGATCTGCGACAGGTTAGCGGCCTTACCGATCTCGGCCATCGCCTTGCCTTGCTGCTCGCTGTCATATGTCGGGTTGCGAAGCGCCCCGCGCAGCTCGACGCTGCCGACAAGAAGACTCTTCAGCGTTTCCAGGTCGGTCGCGACCTGATCCAGGGCATGCCGTTCGTCGGCAATATCGAACAGGGCGCTCGCGTAGCGCGCTGCGATCAAGGGCGATGCGTTTGCAGTACCAGCCACTTAGTAGAAATCCCGGTTCGACGGACCGAAACAGCCCGTTTCGGAACGCGCTTTTGAGGCACGGAAAATCACCGTCCGGACGTGCCCGGCGCGGAGACGGGTGCCGTGTAACACGGCTCGGTGGCGCGGCGCAACACGTCGAGGTCGACCGAATGCCGCAGTTGCGCTTGCGCCATCGGCATTCTCGAAGCTCAGCCGGTCAAAAGCCCGCATGAAACCTTGTAACGCCGCACGGTCGAGAAAATCGTTGCAATTACGTTCTTTCTATGTTCTGTTAAAGCGGTCTAAGGAGGTACAATGGGCCGCATCGAAAATTTGATACCAAAATCTCTTCCGCCGTCAGGCGTCGTCCTGGGGCGATATCAAGACTCCTCCGGCGAGATCCAAAATTTGATCCTTCTCGGAGAGGGCGTGCTGGATTTCCAAGTGCCGTTAGACCCAATGCAACTGGTCGAGCACACGTACGAACTCGCCAAAGGCTTTCCGCGTGGCGGCAGGAAGGCAGTCGCGATTGTCGGCATCGGATTCGGGAGCCCGTTAGGCCTTGAAGATTTCGAGCTAGGGAAAGACCAGGCCTTTGAGAGCGAGCACCCTCGTGAACCTGATGGAACGCCGGAGGGTGGCGAATTCGCGCCGAAGGGCAGTAACGGCGGCGCAACCGATTCGGTGATCAATCAGACGGTGATCTTCAAGGATCTGAGCGCAAGGATGCAGAAACGCGTCGCGCGCGCAGTCTTGAGAAACCGCATGATGGCCGTCCTCAGAGGCGTCCTCGGCGTCATCGCCGACATTGTTCCCATAGCAGGCGAGATGTTCGACGTGTACGAGATCACGCAAATCGCACTCGATACAGCCGCGCTCGAAGAGGAGATCTCGGCGACGAAAGCTTTCGTCGCCGAAGGGGCACACGATCTTGAAGGCCTTCGCGCTGCAGCCGAAGACCGCAGCTTTTCATCAGCCGACGCATTCAAGAAAATTGAGTTTGGCAAGTACTACGGGCCGGCGGGAGATGGTTACGACTACCATCACATCGTGCGCCAGGGTGGAGCGAACGCGGACAATATCCCGCCGGAGCTTTTGCACAGCACCGAGAACATGATCCGTATGCCGAGATTGATCCATGAAGAAATCACGGCCGCCTATCGAGAGCCATCAGGGGTTGACGGTCTCAGTATGAACGAATGGCTCGATACCCAGCCCTATGAGGTTCAATACCGCGAAGGCCTTCGAATCATGCGTAATCTCGGCGTCATAAAATGACAGATCAGCCCGAAAAATTTGAACTGAACGACGGCTTCGAAGATCGAATTCGGCGGCTCCAGGCAGCCCAATACTCGATCCTAAAAGATTGTATGCTCGCGAAAAAAGCGGGCGATGCCGACAGCGAAGAGGCCGCTAGCAAAAAGCTATTCTACAATAACCAGGAACTTCGCTCCACCATGAAGGCGGAAGCGCTAAAATTCAGGGCTGAAAGCAGGGTCGATCGCGCGGCCAGCGATGATCAGCAGGTGTCTCAGCTTCTAGGAGCTTTCGTTAGGGGCTTGAGACTAACGCGATTGTGGCGGGATGTGCTGATGGAATCCAGGATTGCGCAACGCCACGGGCAGAAAGTCGTCGATATAATCCAGCCGGCGCTTGACGCCTTGGGGCGACGCGGAGACCTCGAAGCGTTCCTGGATCATCCGGACCTTTCTGTCAGGGCGACTGCGGCAACGTGGTTAATAATTCGCATGCCCGAAAAATGTGTGCCGATCCTGAAGGAAATCGCATCGAGGGATTTGATAACAACAGACGCTGCCGGCATCGCGCATTGGGGGCTGGTGATCTACGAAAATGACCCGGAGTTTCTGGCGCGCGGTGACAAAAACCGGCCGTAACATCCATAATGGATGCAATGACAGTCGAGACGTCGTTTAGTTGGCGTCAGGCGGCGGGGCCGGTCGGACAGGTCAATCCGCTAACACGGCAACAGCAATAAATCCGGCAAGCTGCCGATGCCATGAAGAACATCAAGCTCGTCTCCATTGCGCTTGCCCTTCTGGGCATCGTCGGCGCCACGTTGCTGGTCGGCTGGTACGGCTTCGGCCGGGTGGCCGGCGCGATCCTTTCGGTCGGGCTGGGCGGGTTCTTGTTGTTCTGCCTGTGGCAAATCGTGGTCATGGCGGTCGTCGGTGTCGCTTGGCGCGCGGTCGTGCCGCTTGAGGGGAGGCGACTGACCCCGATCTTCATCTGGGGCCGGATGATCCGCGATTCCGCCGGAGTCTGCCTGCCCTTCTCCGCAGTCGGCGGATTTTTGCTGGGTGCTCGCGCTGTAACCCTGCACGGGGTCTCGTGGTCGGTTTCGGCAATATCGACAATCGTGGACCTGACAGCCGAATTCGCCGCCGAGATCGTCTTCACGCTCGGCGGTTTCCTGATCCTAGTCAGCCGTACATCGGACCCCGCGATCGCGCATCCGGCCGAAATCGGCGCCGCCGTGGCCCTGGTCGGCGGCATTATCGTATTGCGGATGCAGCGTGGCATCGCGCCGCTTTTCATCAAGCTTGGCCGCAGGCTTTTGGGGCAATGGTTCGGCGGCGCGGAACGAGATGGCGTCTCGTCGGTTGAATTGGCAAAGATGTACGAAAATGGGTCGCGGCTGGCGCTGTGTACGTTCATTCATGTCCTGGGCTGGTTCGGCAAGGGGTTCGGCAACTGGATCGCATTCCGGTTGCTGGGCGCCGACATCGATATTGCCGCCGCAATGGCAATCGAGGGCATCCTACATGTGGCACTGGCGATGGCCGTACTCATTCCCGGTTATGCCGGCGTTCAGGAAGCAGGATATGTGGGCCTTGGCGCGTTATTCGGAATAGCGCCGGAAGTGGCGCTCAGTGTGTCGCTGATCCGGCGGGCACGCGATATCGCAATCGGGATTCCCATTTTGCTGATTTGGCAGCTTTTCGAAGTCCGTCGCCTGCGCACCGGCGCGCCATCGGGCTCTACGTCAGCATCCCGTTAAATGCATGGCTGAATCCACGAACCTCATTTGCATTGTATTGCACCGCAGCATAAACTTAGCACCATAGGGAGCGGACCATGCGATCGTCGAATTTCCAGGGCAATATTCACGTCATCAATTTCCCGGCCAGCACCTCCGCAGCCGAACTGGCGGAGCTGTTCGACGAATTCGGCCTGGTGATGGGCGCGCATATCAAGTCGATCCCCTCGACCGGCGGCCATCTGCGGCTCGGTATCGTATCGCTGGCGCCGGACAAGGTGGCTGACAAGGCGATCGAGGCCCTGCAGGGCTACCAGCTGGGCGGACAGAAGCTGAAGCTGAAGCGGGCCGTGCCGCCGGTAAAAGGCGAGCGCAAGCCCAATGCCGGTCGTCCGCGCGGCGACCGTCCGGCCTCTGCCGACCGCAGCGAACGGCCGATGCTGAACTACAACGCCGCCGAGCGTTTCCCGGCGCAAACCGAGGCGCCGCCGCGCAAGGTCATCGTGGAATATCGCGGCCGCCGTTCGCTGAACCGCGCCATCACCCGCTAGTCGGTCCCCGCGTCAGTCCTTTGGGATATCCAGCACCATCAGGGTCGTGCCCATATGAGCACACAGCCGGCCCTGTGAATCGGTGATCCGCGCCTCTGCGGTCGCTGTTCGCGACCCCAGATGGATCACCTTACCGACGCATGTCGCCCGGCCGCTGGCCATGCTGACCGCGCGAATGAAGTTTATGTGCAGTTCCAGCGTCGTGCAGGTTTTGCCGAACGGCAGCCGCGAATGCACCGCGAGACCGGCGGCCGTGTCGCACAGCGCGCTTAGGATGCCACCATGGACGCAGGCGATCAGATTGTAATGCTGCTCGGCGGGATCGAGCGCGAACACCATCTCTCCCGGTTCGACCGAGATCGGTTTGAAACCCTGCAATTCGAAAGAAGGCGGCAATGGCAGCTCGCCAGAGACCATGCCGCGCAGGATGTCGATCCAGGGCAGCTTCTTTTCGATTCCCTGCAAGACCGACGGATCAGCCCAGGTCACGCTGATCTGGCGATTATGTTTGGCAGCGTCTGACATCGTTTCTTCCTTGGGAATTAAGCGGCGGTCGCTCCGGCAGGCACCGGCGGCAGGACAATGAAGGTGGTGGACATCAGCATAAGCAGATCGCCTTGTGAATCCTCTATCCGCGCCTCGCCGTTCGCGGTGCGGGCGCCCACGCGAGTGGCTCGGCCGATGACCGTGATGCGCCCAGTCTCGACTGTAACCGGCCGGATGACATTGACTTGAAGTTCCAGCGTGGCGCAGCGGACACCCAGCGGCACACGCGTGTGGATGGCATAGCCGGCAGCGGTGTCGGTCAGGGCCAGCAGTATAGAAGTCTGAACCGCACCCGACTGGTCATAGTGGCGTTTGTCCGGTGTCAGCTCGATCTTCACGACGCCCGGCTTCACGCCCGTCAGCTCCGCGCCGACAAGCGACATGCTGGGTTCCAGCGGCAACTTCCCGTCCTTGATCGCGCGGAACAGGTCGATCGATTTCATCCCCTTGTGGGCGGCATAGATGAGATTGGGATCGCCCCAGGCGACAATCGTGCTGTGCTTCGTCTCCATGCGTCGCTCTTAGCCGAAAAGCGCCGCTTAGAGAAAGCTGTACGGGTCGATATCGACCTGCACGCGCACGCTGTTGGGAATCGTGGCCCGCGTCATCCAGTCCGCCACCAGCGGCTGCACCGGCACGTCGCGACGCGCCTTGAGGAGCAGCCGCTCGCGGTGCATGCCGCGCAGGATCGCGAGGGGTGCCGGCGCCGGTCCCAACACGACGATGCCGTCGCCGCGCGGCGCCAGGCCGGCAAGCATCCGCGCCGTCCGCCCGACCTCGACTCCATCCTCCCCGGATACGATCAGCGCCGCCAGCCGCGCATAGGGCGGCATGGCGGCATCCCGCCGCTCCTCCGCCTCGACCGCCAGGAACGAGTCGCGCTGATCGTCGGCCAGCGCCTGCATCACCCGATGCTCCGGCATATAGGTTTGCAGCAGCACCTGCCCCGGCCGCTCGGCCCGGCCGGCGCGGCCGGCGACCTGATGGAGCAGCTGATATGTCCGCTCCGACGCACGCAAATCGCCACCGTTAAGGCCCAGATCGGCATCGACGACGCCGACCAACGTAAGCATCGGAAAATGGTGCCCCTTGGCGATGATCTGGGTACCCACGACGATATCGATCTCGTGGTCCCGCACCTGACGGATCGCCTCCTGCAGCGCCATCGCGCCATAACCCGATCCGCGCTGGAACATGTCGCTGGCCAAGATCGATATGCGGGCCTCGGGGAAAAGCCCCGTGACCTCGTCCGAGATACGCTCGACCCCCGGACCGCAAGCGGCGAAGGTTCCACTGTTGTCGCATTGCGGGCAGTTGGACGGGATCGGCTCGGCATGATCGCAGTGATGACAACGCAACAATCCCTGGAAGCGATGTTCGACCAGCCAGGCCGTGCAGTTGGGGCACTGCATGCGATGCCCGCATGTCCGGCAGAGGGTGAGCGGCGCATAGCCCCGGCGATTCAGGAACAGCATCGCCTGTTCTCCCGCTGCGAGCGCATCCGCGATCGCCTGGACCAGTATGGGGCTAAGGAACCGGCGCGGCGGCGGCGGGTCGTGCCGCATGTCGATCAGGCTGATCTTCGGCAACGAGGCCCCGCCATGGCGCGCCGGCAGGAACAGCCGGTCGTAACGGCCGACCTCGGTATTGACGACGGTTTCGAGCGACGGCGTCGCCGACACCAGCACGATCGGGAAACCGCCTTGATGCGCGCGCGCCACCGCCATGTCGCGCGCGTGATAGATGACGCCGTCCTCCTGTTTGAATGCCGCCTCATGTTCCTCGTCGACGACGATGAGACCGAGATCGGGATAAGGCAGGAACAGCGCGGAGCGCGCGCCCACCACCACCTTGGTCTTGCCTTCGGCCACACCGCGCCATACCGCCCGGCGACCGGTCGGCCCGACGTCGGAATGCCAAAGCGCGGGCGCGATGCCGAAGCGCTTGGCGAAACGGTCGATAAACTGTCCCGAAAGCGCGATCTCAGGCAGCAGGATCAGCGACTGCCTGCCGGCTTCGATATTGGCGGCGATCGCCTCGAAATAGACCTCGGTCTTGCCCGCGCCGGTCACGCCGTCGAGCAGCGTGGCGGAATAGCCGGCGCCAAGCTTTGCCTTAAGGCTCTTCGCCGCTAGGGACTGGTCATGCGACAGGACCGGCCGGTCTTCGGCCGAATGGAACTGCGACGCCGGATAACGGAAGGGCAGCATCACGGTCTCGAGTGCCCCGGTGTCGGCCATGCCGCGAACGACGGCGACGCCGCAGCCCGCCGCCTCCGCCAGTTCGGCCGCAGTCGCGGTGCCACGCTCCTCCAGCACCGCCAACACCCGTTTCCGAGCGGCAGTCATCGTCATCTCGCCCGTGGAATCGGCGCGGCGGTAAGCGACCGCCGCGCGGGGCGGCTCCAGCGCCTTGGGCGCCGTCAACGACATGCGCAGGACCGAACCTGGCGCCGAAAGCGTGTAGGCCGCCACCCATTCGATGAAGCGGCGATGATCCTCCGGCATGGGGGGCGCATCGAATCGCCCGGCGACCGGACGCATTTTTGCCGCGGCGACGTCGCCGAGCCCCTCGCCCCAGACCACGCCCAGGATTTCGCGCGGTCCCAACGGAACTTGCACATAGTCGCCGCTGACCAAAGCCATCTCGGGCGGCGCGATATAGTCGTAGGGACCCAGCGGATAGGGCAACAGCACCGATACCGCACGCCTCGTCGGCCCGCCCGACGTATCCGTCCTGGAAACAGAACCGGCCATGCTTTAGACTTCGCCCGTGAGAATCGGGCGGCTGTGCCGGATTCCGTGCCTTTTTTCCATACCGCCTGGACGCCCAATGAAATTCTTTGTCGACACCGCCGAAATCAGCGAAATCCGTGAGCTGGCCGACACCGGCCTGCTGGATGGCGTGACCACAAATCCTTCGCTGGTCGCGAAATCGGGGCGGCAATTCATCGATCTGGTCAAGGAAATCTGCGAGGTCGTGGATGGGCCGGTCAGCGCCGAGGTTGCCTCGACCGATTTCGAGACCATGCTGGCCGAAGGCAAGTATCTGAGCACGTTAGCTCCCAATATCGCGGTGAAGGTGCCGCTGACGCCGGCCGGACTCAAGGTCTGCAAGACTCTGTCGCGCGACGGCACGATGGTCAACGTGACGCTGTGCTTCTCCGCCGCCCAGGCACTGCTTGCCGCCAAGGCGGGGGCGACGTTCGTCTCTCCCTTCGTCGGCCGCCTGGACGATGTAGGCCAGAACGGCTTGGAGCTGATCGCCGACATCTGCCAGATCTATGCGATGTACGAAGAGATCGACACGCAAGTGCTGGTCGCCTCGGTTCGCCATCCCATCCATATCATCGAGGCGGCGAAGCTCGGCGCCGACGTCGCGACCGTGCCGCCGGCGATCATCAAGCAATTGTTCAACCATCCGCTGACCGACAAAGGCCTAGCCCAGTTCGTCGCGGACTGGAAGAAGACGGGGCAGACCATTCCGACCGCACCGGTCGATCCCAACGCCAAGCCGGTGGTGTTGTGAAAAGCCCTGGGGACGCCGCACCGGCGTCGCGCAAGCGCACCGGCGCAGCGCCGCCGGTCGAGGCCGAGACCGAGGCGGCGATCGCCGATTACTTGATGTTGCATCCGGACTTCGTGCAGCGCCACCCGGCGCTATTGCGTGTGCTGACCCCCCCTGCGATAGACCACGGCAAGGGCGTCGTCGACTTCCAACGCTATATGGTCGCGCGTCTGCAGGACGATTTGGACCGGGTAAACCAGGAAAATACCGCGCTGATCCATACGGCGCGGGCAAACGCCCATAGCCAGGGACGCATTCAGGCCGCCGTCCTCGCCTTGCTGGAGGCGCGCAGCCTTGGCCAGATGCTTGAGGTCCTCACCGGCGACCTGATGGACGTCCTGGATGTGGACGTCATCGCCATGGTGGTCGAATCGAATGGCAATGACCTGCCCCATGTCGCGGCATCGGGCATCCGCATCGTCGAGCCGGGCGCGGTCGACGGCTGGCTGGCCGGGCGCGAGGTGGTGCTCCGCGGCAATGCCGAGGGCGATCCGGGAATTTACGGTCCTGGTGCGGGCCTCATCAAAAGCGAGGCGTTGCTGAAGCTGACGATCAGTTCCCGCACGCCGGTTGGGCTCGTGGCCTTCGGCAGCCGCGATCCGGAACTCTTCCAGGAAGGCCAGGGTACCGAGCTGATCGGGTTCCTGGGCGCCGCGCTGGAACGCTTACTGCGGGCATGGCTGGAGTTGCCGGTCTGACACCGGCGAAGACCGAGACCACCCTGGCGCTGGCGGCGGCCGATGACCTCGCCGCGATGCTCCCGCGCTGGCGCGACTGGCTGACTGTCGAACGGCAATTCTCCGACCACACCGTCTCCGCCTATTTCACCGACCTGACGGCCTTTCTGGGCTTTTTCGCCGGGCATCTCGGCCACCCGATCCGGCTGCGCGATCTGGCCGATGCCGGACTCGCCGATTTCCGGGCCTGGCTTGCCCAGCGCGCAGCTGCCGGCGCAAGCGCTACCAGCCGGGCGCGCGCCGTCTCCTCGCTGCGCAATCTCTTCGGCTGGCTGGACCGGACAGGTGTGCTGCACAATCCCAAGATCGGTGCGCTGACCACGCCTAAGCTGCCACGGGCAGTACCGAAGCCCCTGGGCGTCGCCGACGCCGCAACCTTGCTGGACGCCGCGGAAACCTTTGTCGAGGAACCCTGGGTGGGCTTGCGCGACCGCGCCCTCTTCACCCTGCTTTATGGTTGCGGGTTGCGCATTTCCGAAGGGCTAGCGCTGAATCGTGGCGCCTCGCCGTTGGGCGAAACGCTGACGGTGCTGGGCAAGGGCCGCAAGCAACGGGTCGTACCCGTGCTGCCGGTTGTGGCCGAGGCGGTCGACGCCTATGTCGATGCCTGCCCCTTCGCAGGCGACAAGAACACGCCACTGTTCCTCGGCACCAAAGGCAAACGGCTGGATCCGGCCATCGCGCAGAAGGCGATGCGCAGCCTGCGCCATCAACTGCAGTTGCCCGACAGCGCCACGCCACACGCGCTCCGCCACAGCTTCGCCACCCATCTGCTATCCGGCGGCGGAGACCTGCGCGCGATCCAGGAACTGCTGGGTCACGCCTCGTTGTCGACGACGCAGCGTTATACCGAGATCGAGACCGAGCAGTTGTTGGCGGTATACGAGAAGTCCCACCCCAGGGCATCGGGTAGGACGGAATAGCGGAGTGTGTTCCGTCAGCCGCGCAACGCGTGGCCTCGAATGCAGGGAAGCCGACTTCGTCGGCTCGGCGGGTTATAACCCGCCCTACAGGGCTACTCGCTTCACATACCCCTCGTCATGGATTTCCTGGAGCTCGATCACATTGCCGAACGGGTCGCGGCCATAGGTGGTCGTGACTCCGTAACCGGACAACGGGTCGGTATGGAAATCCATGCCCGCGGCGGAAAGCCGGGCATGGATTGCGGCTAGGTCGGTCACGTCCAGCGCCATATGCGTGTAGCCGTAATTGCAGACAGGCCGGTCCCGCACCAAAGGTGCAGGCGCCGGGGACGCGAACTCGAAGAACTCCAGGAAGACATTCCCCGCCTTCACGAACATCGCCCGGCCCGACGAACCGGTCAGCCGCATGATGCGGTCGTTCATCGCCGTGCCGGGTTCCCACGAGCCGGACGGTCCCTCCTCGAAGCCCAGCAGCCCGACATAGAAATCGCGCGCCTGATCGAGATCGGGCACTGATAGTGCCACGTGGTGGAGACCGTTGATCCGCCCGGCCATGACGCCTCTCAGCTCAACGGCCGGATGAACTTTTCCGCGAAATCCTCCATCACCCGCTTCTTGTCGTCGAGCGACGAGGTGAAGCCGAGGCTGAAATAGAACGGATAGGCGACGCCCGAGGTCAGGCCCTGGTCGTTCAGCCGCTTGAACGTGTCCAGGTCGGGCGGGGTGTTGACGCCCATCACATATTCGAACGGCAGGTGCGAACGGCCGGCCTCGGCGCGCAGCCGTTCGATCTCCGCGATCAGCCCGGGCACCTCGTCCGGCATGTTGCCGTTGCCGATGAAGCCGTCGGCCACCCGGGCGATCCGCTTCAGCGCGGCGGGCGAGCTGCCGCCGAGATAGATCGGCACGGTCTTTTCCGGCGCCGGGGCGATCTGCAGGTTCGGGAAGTCGTAGATCTCGCCCTTGTGGGAAACCATGCCGCCGGCCCACAACTTGCGCATGATCTCGATCTGCTCGTCCATGATCTTGCCGCGCTTGTGGAAGTCGACGCCGTAAATGTCGAACTCATCCTTCATCCAGCCGATACCGGCGCCGAGGATGAAACGGTTGTCGGTCAGGATCGCCAGCGTGCCGGTCGCCTTCGCGGCCTCGAACGGGCTGCGCAGCGGCAGGACATAGACCGAGGTCGACAGCTTCAGCGTCTTGGTCGCCGCGCCCATTGCCATGATCGTGATCCAGGCGTCGGGATAGGGCCAGTCCGGCTTCATCAGCGGCTTGCCGGTCGGCGAATAGGGATAGGGCGCGTTCACCACCTCGGGATAGACCGCATGGTCGGCGTTCATGACGCCGTGAAACCCGACCTCTTCCGCGAATTTGGCGACCTCCACCAGTTGCTCGGTCTCCATCCACGGAACCATCTGCCAGAATTTCATCACCTTCCCCATGCCAGTTTGGAAAGAAGATTAGTGAGCATATGCTGTTTCAGCAAGCGTTGCCTTCAGTCCTGTTTGCGGCTATTGAAATCATAAATCAGTATGACCTCACCAAAATGATCGCCGCTCTTTCCCTCGCTGATGAACCGCCGATGGCATCGCTGACGCCGAAGAGCGCGGCGACGCGCGCACGGCTGATTGCGGTTGCCGAGCGGCTGTTCGCGGAGCGTGGAATCGAAGGCGTGTCGCTGGCCGAGATCAACCGCGCCGCGCGGCAGCGCCACAGCAACGCCTGCCAATATCATTTCGGGAACAAGGACGGGCTGGTGCAGGCCATCCTCGACAAGCATGTCCCCGGCATCTCCACCAGCCGCAATGCCCTGTTCGACGCGATGGAAGTCGGCGGCACCGAGTCAATCGCCAGCGTCGTGCGCGCCTTTGTGCGACCGGTCGCCGCCAAGCTGCTCGACCCCAACGGCGGGCGGGAATTCATCCGGCTGAACGCACAGCTGGTGGCGCGGCACACGATGGCCTCCCAGGGGCTGGCGTCCTCGCTGCTTAACGTACCGCAGGCCGATCGGCTGGGCCGGAAGCTGCGCGGCGTGCTGGCCAAGCGGGACTTGCCGGCGGGTTTGATCGAGGGCCGATTGATGATGGCGGCGATCATGCTGTTCCACGGTCTGGCGGACTATTCGCGGCTGGCCGAGGCCGCGCCGACGGTACATAGCCGCGCGGATACGGAGAACTTCGTTGCCGACTTGGAACGAATGATCGAAGTAGCCTTGACCGCGCCCGCAGGCGCGGGAATGGTCGCGGCAACACGATAAAAGCGAGCGATAGGGGAAAGAGCACCATGGACATCGTCATCGACGATCTGCGCCATCCGATCCTGAACGAAGCCCAGATCGCGGCGCGCGCCTGGGGCGACGCCAACATCATCGTGTTCGACCCCGAGGCGGTGCTGGCACAGGCGCGCGACAAGACCGGCCTCAGCGATTTCGGGCCCGACGATTTCCGCGTGCGGCTGAAGATGCTGGCCGACGAATGGAATGCCGATACCGGCATCAGCAACATCCACCGCCATACGCTGCTCAGCTATCTCAACCGCTATGCGGTGAACCGTTTGCTGATCCAGGATTTCCAGAAGAAGCATCCGGAAATCCACGACGAGGTGATCGAGAAGCCGATCATCGTCGCCGGTCTTCCGCGCTCCGGCACCACTCACATGGTCAACATCCTGGCGGCCGACGCGCGGCTGCGCTCCCTGCCCTTATGGGAATCCTACGAACCCCTCCCGATGCCGGGCGAGCCAATGCTGCCGGACGGCACCGACCCGCGGTACCAGCGCTGCGCCGAAGCCTGGGAGGTGCTGCGCACCAGCGTGCCGCTGATCGCCGCGATGCATCCGATGGAACCCGACCATATCCACGAAGAGCTGGAGCTGATGGGGCCGGACTTCGCATCTTATAATTTCGAGTGGATTTCGGTCATCCCGAAATGGCGCGACTACTATTACGCGACCGACCAGACGCCCCACTACGAGTACATGAAGACGGTGCTGAAGATCCTGCAATGGATCCGGGGGCCGAAGCGCTGGGTGCTGAAATGCCCGCAGCACCTGGAGCAGCTGCCGGTCCTGAAGACCGTATTCCCCGACGCGACCGTCGTCATCACCCACCGCGACCCGGTTGCGGTGATCCAGTCGGCAGTGACGATGACCGGATACAACCAGCGCTTTTATCGCAACAAGGTCGAACCGGAGGCGCTGCTCGAATATTGGACCGACCGGGTCGAGCATCTGCTGCGCGCCTGCGTCGCTGACCGGCATATCTGGCCGGAGGCACAGAGCTTCGATTCCTACTTCCATGAATTCATGGCCGACGACATGGGCCAGATCGGGAAGATCGAGGCCAAGGCCGGCCTGCCTTTCACCCCAGCTGTAAAGGCCCAGATTGCACAATTCCTGGCCGACCATCCGCGCGGCAAGGAAGGCCGGGTTCTCTATAACCTGAAACGCGATTTCGGGGCCGACCCGGAGGAGTTGCGCAAGCGCTTCCGGTTCTATTTCGACGCGTTCCCCGTGAAAGAAGAAGTGAAGTAGGGAGACAAGAAGATGGGAAGCCTGGACGGAAAACGCGTCATCATCACCGGCGCCGCCGGCGGCATCGGCGCAGCGGCGGTGGAAGCCTTCGTCAAAGAGGGCGCCAAGGTCGCCTGCAGCTATAGCTCGACCGTGCCGACACTGCCGGATGGCGTTGTCGCCAGCGCCAAGTGCGACATCACCAGCAAGGCTTCGGTCGACAGCGTGTTCGACGGTTTTGTCGCGAAGCTGGGTGGGCTGGACGTGCTGATCCAGGCTGCGGGCCTGCATGGCGGCTGCCCGGCCGATCAGATCACCGAGGATTACTGGGAGAACATGTTCGCCCTGAACGGCAAGGCGACCCTGCTCACCAACCAGGCCGCCTTTCGGCATATGCGTGATAAGGGCGGATCGATCGTCAACATGGGCTCGTGCGAGGGTGTCCGCGGCTTCGCCGGCAACGCCACCTATGCCGCCACGCGCGGCGCGGTGATGGCCTGGACGCGCAGCGTCGCGCTGGAATGGGGCCGCCACAGGGTGCGGGTCAACGCACTGGCGCCTGTTGCCTTCACCGCCCCCGCGCAGCGCATGCGTGCAGCGCTCGACGATGCCGGCAACGCGATGATGGACGGATACCTTGCCCAAGCCATCCCGCTGGGCGGCAAGATGGGCGATGCGCTGAACGACATCGCCCCGGCGCTGGTGTTCCTGGCCAGCGACGCCAGCCATTTCATAACCGGCCAGACGCTGCCCGTGGACGGTGGCTTTATGATGCTGGGGTCGTAACTACCGCTCGTCGCTCTTGCGCACGATCACGCCGCCGAAATCCTGGCGAATGAAGACGTTCTTCGGGTGGCGGCGGGAGAATTTCCAGCCGTCCGCAGTGCGGACGAATTCGTCGCGGTATTGGCCGACGGCCATCGGCGTTTCCAGGACGGCCGGGTCGCGGCCTTCGCCATCGTAATAGAACGTGTAGTAAGCGCGGCCCTTGGCGTGGTCCTCGTCGATCACGTCGATCAGGATGTTGGTCGTAATGTGCATCGCCTGCGGCTTGGTCGACTTGCTGTCGAGATAGGCCTTGAACTCGGCATGGCCGGTGAGCGTGCCGGCCATGGGGTGGACCCAGACCGCGTCTTTGGCGAACAGCTTCAGCACCGCGTCGTGCTCGAATGCGTCGATATGCACATGGAACGCGGTTACCAGCCTGGCGCAGGCCTGCTCGATGGCCTGCCGGTCGCGGTCATTCATTGAATCCTCCCCAATTTTGTTTTTCTGACTTCAGATATGGATCGAGCGGCCCTCGACACCGAGCGCGGCTTCCTTGACCGCTTCTTCCAGTGTCGGGTGCGCGTGGCAGGTGCGGGCGATGTCTTCGGACGAAGCGCCGAACTCCATCGCGATCACAACCTCGGCGATCAGCGTGCCGGCTTCGGGGCCGATGATGTGGCAGCCAAGCACCTTGTCGGACTTCGCATCGGCCAGGATCTTCACGAAGCCGTCTGTCATGTTCATCGCACGGGCGCGGCCATTGGCGGTGAAGGGGAACTTGCCGACCTTATAGGCGACGCCTTCCTGCTTCAGCTGCTCCTCGGTCTTGCCGACCTGCGCCGCTTCCGGCCACGTATAGACCACGCCGGGGACCAGATTATAGTCGATATGGCCGCTCTGGCCGGCAACGATTTCGGCGACGATCGAACCTTCGTCTTCGGCCTTATGGGCCAGCATCGGTCCGGCGATGGCGTCGCCGATTGCGTAAATGCCGGGCACGTTGGTAGCGAAATGCGCGTCGGTCGCAATGCGGCCGCGCTCATCCAGCTTGACGCCGGCCTTTTCGATGTCGAGGCCCGTGGTGAAGGCGCGGCGGCCGACCGACAGTAGCACGATATCGGCCTCGACCGTCTCCGCTTCGCCGCCTTTGGCCGGCTCGACCTTCAATGTCACGCCTTTGTCCGAAGCGACGGCGCTGGACACCTTGGTCGCCAATCGGAACTTCATGCCCTGCTTCTGCAGGATGCGCTGCATCGACTTCGACACCTCGCCGTCCATGCCCGGCAGGATGCGGTCGAGGAATTCGACGACGGTGACGTCGGCGCCCAGGCGCTGCCACACCGTGCCCATCTCCAGCCCGATATAGCCGCCGCCGATGACGACCATCGTCTTCGGCACGGCGCCGAGCTTCAGCGCGCCGGTTGATGTGACGATGCGCTTCTCGTCCACCGCGATGCCGGGCAGCGGCGTCGATTCCGAGCCGGTGGCAATGACGATGGTCTTGGCGGTGATCGTCTGCGGCTCGCCCTCGCCGGTCACCGAGAGCGTGTTCGGGCCGGAGAAGGCGGCCTTGCCCCTGATCCAGTCGATCTTGTTCTTCTTGAACAGATAGGCGACGCCGTCGGTGTTCGACTTCACCACCTTGTCCTTGTGGGCCATCATGCCGGGGAGATCGAGCGAGACATCGCCGACCTTCACGCCGAACGCGCCCAGATGATCCTTCGCCTCCTCATACTTCTCGGAAGCGGCGAGCAGCGCCTTGGACGGGATACAGCCGACATTGAGGCACGTTCCGCCCAGTGTCGGGTCCTTTTCGATACAAGCGGTCTTGAAGCCCAGCTGCGCCGCGCGGATGGCGCAGACATAACCGCCCGGCCCCGACCCGATGACGACGAAATCGTAGGTAGATTCGGCCATTTATTGGCTCCTTAGAGGTCGAGCAGAAGACGCTTGGGGTCTTCGATCGCGTCCTTGATGCGGACCAGGAAGGACACAGCCTCGCGGCCGTCGATGATCCGGTGATCGTACGATACCGCCAGATACATCATCGGCCGGATCTCGACCTTGCCGTCGACGGCGATGGGACGATCCTGGATTTTGTGCATACCAAGGATGGCCGACTGCGGCGGGTTCAGGATCGGGGTCGACATCAAGGACCCATAGATACCGCCGTTGGTAATGCTGAAGGTGCCACCGGTCAGCTCGTCCAGCTTCAGCGCCCCGTCACGCGCACGACGGCCGAA